>JAQGOC010000052.1 GCA_028293805.1 Gammaproteobacteria bacterium | reverse complement strand
GCGGCCCTGAGTGGCGCGCTCATCGGAATATATGCTCTCGGATAATCCATCAATCAGCTCAGCCTGATTGCCATGGTGCTCGCCATCGGCATCGTGGTGGATGAAGCCATTGTCGTAGTCGAAGCGGTCGAGCGCATCATGCGCGATGAGCATCTGCCCCCCAAGGAGGCAACTCGCAAAGCCATGGGCCAGATCACCGGCGCGATCGTGGCCATCACCCTCGTGCTCGCCGCGGTATTCATTCCGAGCGCCATGCAATCCGGCAGCACCGGCGTCATCTATCGCCAGTTCGCGCTGACGATCGCCCTCTCGATGGGGTTCTCGGCATTTCTCGCGTTGAGTTTTACGCCGGCATTGTGCGCAACGCTGCTCAGGCCGGACCATCTGCGACCCAACTTCGTCTTCCGCTGGTTCAATCGCGCGTATGAGCGCACCCAGAGGTCCTACGTCCACAGGGTTTTCCAGTCCGTGACCCACGCCCCGCGATGGATGGCGGCGTACGGGGTCATGCTGGTCATCGGCGCCTTCCTGTTCCTGAAGTTGCCGGGCAGTTTCGTGCCGGATGAGGATCAGGGCTATGCATTGGTGGACGTGCAGCTCCCTCCGGGGGCGAGCATGCAGCGCACACGTGAAGTGATGCAGGGGATCGACCGGACATTGAGGAAGAATCCCGCGGTGCATAACGTGCTCCTCGTCGGCGGCGCGAGCCTGACGGGGGCGGGCGAGAATGTCGGCCGGGCTTTCGTCCAGTTGAAACCCTGGAACGAGCGCCGGACCAAGGCGCTGGACTTCATCCAATGGGCCAACAAGCAGGTGAGACGGGAAGTCCGTGACGCCCAGGTGTTCATCATCAATCTGCCGACCATCCGCGGCCTGGGACAATTCGGCGGCTTCGATTTCTTCCTCGAGGATCGCTCCGGGCTGGGACGCGCCGCACTGGCGAACGCGCAGAACACCGCATTGGACCAGGCGCGCGTCAATCCTGTGCTCACCGGCGTACGCGTCAATACGCTTCCGCCGGCGCCCCAACTCAGGCTCACCGTCGATCGCGTGCAGGCCGAATCCATGGGTCTGTCCGTCAGCGACGTCTACACGGCCATGCAGCTCATGTTGGCGCCGGTGTACGCAAACGATTTTCTTTACAACGGCCGCGTTCTGCGGGTGCTGCTGCAGGCGGACGCGCCGTATCGCATGACGCCCGAGGCGCTTGGGCATTTCTATGTCATGGGTGCGAACGGCTCGATGATCCCGCTGTCGAATTTCGTAAAAGCAGATTGGGTGATCGCCTCTCCGGCGCTGACCCGCTACAACGGTTACCCAGCCGTCGAGATCACCGGCTCGAATGCTCCCGGCCGCAGCTCGGGCGAAGCTATGAAGGCCATGCAGAACATCGTCGCCCAGAATCTGCCGCATGGATTCGGTTACGACTGGGCGGGGCAGTCGCTGCAGGAACTGCTCTCGGGCGCGCAGGCGCCGACGCTGTTCGCGCTTTCCATCCTGGTCGTGTATCTGTGCCTGGCGGCTTTGTACGAAAGCTGGAGCGTGCCGGCCGCCGTGTTGATGGCCGTGCCCGCGGGTTTGATCGGCAGCACCGTCGCGGCGCTGATCCGCGGACTGCCGAACGATGTGTTCTTCAAGGTGGGACTCATCACGATCATCGGCCTCACGGCGAAGAATGCCATTCTGATCGTGGAGTTCGCGGTCGCCGAGCAGCAGAAGGGTAAAAGTCTGCACAACGCCGTGCTCGAAGCGGCACGCCTGCGGTTCCGGCCGATCCTGATGACGTCGTTTGCATTTATCCTGGGTGTGTTTCCCATGGTCGTCTCGACGGGCGCGGGCGCGAATGCGCGGCACGCCATCGGCACCGGCGTGGTGGGCGGGATGCTGAGCGCATCGATTCTGGGCGTCCTGCTCATCCCGGTATGCTATGTAGCGGTCCGGCGGCTCATGGGCGACCAGTTGGACGCCCCTGAACACGCCCGGACCAGCCCGGTCCCGGCGAGTACTCCTTGAGGACGGTAGCGCATGCGATTCGACATCGAAAAGCTCATGGACGGATCCCGGCTCAGCGCACTGCATTGGCGGGTGTTGCTTCTGTGCGGGCTTGCGGCGTTTCTCGATGGCTACGATGTCGCGGTCATGGCCTCCGCCACTCCAAGTGTCGCGGCGGCCTGGCACATTCATCCGGGAAACCTTCGCTGGATCGTCACGGCTGCCGTGATCGGCATTGCCGCCTCCGCATTGATCGTGAGCCCGCTCGGAGATTACTTCGGACGGCGAGTGGTACTGCTGATCTCTTTCGCTGTGGTCGGGATCGCCACATTGATGGCATCGACCGCCACCACTGAGAACGAGCTGTTCGTATGGCGCCTCCTCACAGGCATCGGATTGGGAGCCAGCCTCCCGAACGCGCTCGCGCTGGGTGCCGAGTACGCACCGGCAAAAAGCCGCACGGCGCTCGTGGCCTTGCTCGCATGCGGCATCTCTCTGGGCTCAGCCACTTCGGGTCTCGTCGCACCGCCGCTACTCGATCTGGGTGGCTGGCGGGCGCTCTTCATCACGGGCGGACTCGTGGCTCTGCTCGCATGGGTACCGCTGTTCGCGCTGCCGGAGTCACTGCGATTTCTGACAGCACGGCGCCGGAGCCCGGAGAAGATCGGCCGGCTGCTCGAAAAGCTCAACAGCGATTACAGATACGAGCCGGGCCACGTGTACACAGTGCCGGAACAGATCTCCGGCAGGTTCTCCGTCAGTTATCTGCTCACGCCGCGGCTCGCGCCGGCGACGCTGCTTCTGTGGCTGGTGTTCTTTCTCAACCTGGGCCTGCTTTACCTGATGTCGACCTGGCTGGCGACGCTCCTCAATGAGGACGGCCTGCCGCTGTCGCAGGCGCTGCGAACCGCCGCAATGTTCCAGATGGGCGGCGTGGTGGGCGGCTTCGGCCTCGCCTGGCTGATGCAGCGTTGGGGCCCTTACCTGGTGTTGAGTGTCAGTTACACTTTGACCGCGGGTGCCCTGGCCCTGCTCGGCACGCATGTATCCAATCCGGTGCTGCTGGTGCTTCTCATTCTCGTGACCGGTAATGGAATCAATGGCGGACAGGTTGCGCTCAACGCGGTGTCCGCGACCTTGTATCCCACCGCCGCGCGCGCGACCGGTGTCGGCTGGGCCCTGGGTGTGGGACGATTCGGGGCCATACTGGGTCCGTTCGCGGCCGGCTCCCTCATGGCCGCCGGCATCGAGCTCGGCCATCTGTTCTGGCTGGCGATCATACCAACGCTCGTCTGCGCGATCGCAGTCGCATTGCTGCGCCTGGCGGTCAATCGATCGGGCGAGAGCCCGGGTTCGATGGTCAGCACCAGCCCCCAGGCGTAGGAGAGACAGCCCGCCTCACGGGGCAACTGCGCGCTCCGCAAACACGTCCGCGCCAAACGGCTGCAGATCGGGCTCCGCCGCATAGCCGAGATGCTCTAGGCCGAAGAAGTCCTCGACCGTCCGTAGCAGCGAATAGTGATTGTAGGGAACAGTGGACACCGTACCGGGCTTGATGAACGGTGAGAGGAGTACGGCTCCGACTTTGCCGCCGCCCGGACCACGGACCCCGGGGAGGCGTCTCGCACTGGCCAGGGGCTTCTCGCCGCAGCAGGCGGTGGAGCCCTCCCGCCCTTCACCATCCGACTCGTCGAACGTGATGACGAGCAAGCCGTCCTTCTTGAACGCGGGTGACGCGGTGATGAGCGGCACCCATTTCTTCAGAAAGGCCTCCGCCGCCTCGAACCCTCCCGGGCCGCCGTCGGCACACTCCGGATCGTGGCCGTCGTTGCACAGATTTGGCGTGATGAACGTGTAGTTCGCGGTCGTGGCGATGTCCCGCAGATCCTTCGGCAGGGCCTCCAGATTGACGACATGCGCATCGCATCTCGGCTGGTCGTCGATGATCGTGTGGAAGTACACGAAGGGATTGTGTCGCGCGGCGTATTTATCGCTGGCCGTTGCCACGTGCGTGGTCTCCGGCGCACCGACCCGCGCATGTGCGCAGGTGGCGCTTTCCCGATGCGGGTCCTTACCCATGTCTTCCATGTACCCCTTCCAGGTGAAGCCCGCGGATTCGAGCTGATCCGGCAGCGTTCTAACTATTCTGGGATATACGCAGCCGACGCCGAGCACCTGGCCGTGGGCATCGAGCCCGGGCTGCTGGAGGATGAAGTCCGAGAACAGCGGGCAGTCGAGCTGGGTCTTCTCGTTTGGCGCCTGCCCGCTGATGAGCGCGACGTAGTTGCCGAGACTGGCGTGGCCGATCCCGTAGTAGTTGGCGAGCATCGCGCCCCGTGCCGGCAATGTCTTCGCGAGATACGGGGCCGGCGGCTTCGCGCCGAATGTGACTGTCGCGGTCTGATTCTCCAGCAACAGGACAAATACGTGCCGGATGGGCGGGGCACCGCCGCCCGCTGCCGATGCGGCGCCCGCGGCGCTGGCGCCGCTGCAGGCAGCCAGCAACATGAGACACAGAAGTGCCCTAGATCGTGTCCACGAGTCCGTGCGCATTCAGGTCCCCTGTTTCAGGAGGGCAGTCGCCCGATCGAGCCGGTCGCAATAGGCGCTCAACACGGCGGCGGTCACCGTCGTGTACTCGTTTGCCTCGTCGAAGTGGTCGGCTTCGATGGCTTCACGCACCCCGGGCAGCGTCTTGACTCCGTAGCCGGTCAGCATGCCCGGCGCATAGATCAGATGTCTGTACCAGCCGCGGCCCGGCAAGCCACGGGCATCGGTCAGCGTCTGCTCCATGCCCCGCAGCAGGACATTCAAGTCCTTGCGCTGCGCAGCCGTCACCTTGAGGTTTCCCGCGATGAGCTTCGCGTACATCTCGTCGTACGCCTTGGCGCTGCTCTTCAAGCGGGCCGCCGCGTTCTCGAGGGGTGAGAAGTTGAGATAAGGCACCGCCGGCTCGCGTGCGGGCGGCAACACGACTCGCGTGGGATCCGCGACGAGACCGAAGGCATTCTGGTCGAGCAGCTTGCCGAGCTCTTCGGCGCCCCTGCGCTTGTCGTCAGCGAGCTTGTGCAGCTCCTCGACATAACCAGCGACGGTGTCCGCAAAGCTCGTGAATTGCAACGGCAGCACGTCGACGTTGGCCATTCGCAGGATGACGTGCCCGGCCGTCTGCGCTTCCGCGACTCCGTAAGCGAAGGTGGGATCGCCAAAACGCACGTAGTGCTCGAACGTGTCGTAGTTCGAATGGTAGACGCCCGCCTGGTCGGCCTCGCCGCCGTACTCGATGCTGAGCGTGGCGAGGCCGAGATGCTGCATGAATGGCGTGTAGTCGGAACCGGATCCGAGCGCCTCGATGGGCAGATCCCCGCCGGCCGCTGCAAGCTTGGCGTCCTTCCTGTCGCTGTCCGAGGCGCCCTTCTCACGACCGTCGACCATCATCCGGGCTCGCAGTCGCGCCAATGACGTAGCGCCTGTCTCCGGATCCTTCACCGTGGCGGCCACGTCGTTCATGAGCCGTTGCAGAGAATGGCTGCCGCCGGCCGACAGGAAGCCGCGTGAGTTGGTGTCCGAGTTCAGGTAGAGCACCGCTTTGTGTTGCAGCTCGTCCGCGTGCGTCTCCGCCCATTCGGTCGAGCCCAGCAGCCCAGGCTCCTCGCCATCCCAACTCGCGTAGACCAGGGTGCGCTTCGGCTTCCACCCGGTCTTCAGCAGGGCGCCGAGCGCCTTCGCCTCGGCCAGCATCGCCACGTGTCCGGACAAGGGATCCCATGCGCCGAAGACCCAGCCGTCGCGGTGATTACCGCGGAGCACCCATTCATCGGGGCTCTGTGTACCTGGAATCTTCGCGATCACATCGTACAGTGTCTTCATGCCCCAATCGGAGCTGATGGCCAGGTGCAGCTTCGCGGGGCCGGGGCCGAAGTGATACGTGATGGGCAGAGCGCCGCGCCAGTCCTCAGGCACCACGGCGCCTGCCAGGGCCGCAAGCAGCGGCTGCGCGTCCGCGTAAGAAATCGGCAGCACCGGAATCTTCAGGATGGTCTTGGCCTGCGCGATCGGCAGTCGCTTGGCGTTTTTCGTGGCGCCCACCCCCGGGGTCAACGGATCCCCGGAATAGAGCGTCAGGTCCTGCACCGAGCCGCGCTGCAAGCCGCTCGGCGGGCGCCAGCCGCCCTTCGGATAGACATCTCCCTGGGCGTAACCATCGCCCTGCGGGTCCGAGTAGATGATGCAGCCGATGGCGCCGTGCTCCTGCGCGAGTTTCGGCTTCAGACCGCGCCAGCCGCGGCCGTAACGGGTGATGACGATCTTGCCTCTGACATCGATACCGCGACGCGCGAGGTCCTTATAGTCATCCGGCATGCCGTAGTTGAGGTACACGAGATCGCCAGTCACGTCGCCGTCCCCACCGTACTCGTTATAGGCCGGCAGCCCGTCCGTGCGAGCCGAGGTCTCGTCGCCCGCGATCGCCGGCTCAGTCAGGCTCGCTACGAACTTCGTGGGACCGACCATCTCCAGGATGTGGTGCTTGAGAGTGGGATAGAGGACGTCGAACGTCTCGATCTGCGCGTCCCAGCCCCATTGCTTGAACAGGTCGCGCACCATTTCGGCATTGGCCTTGTCGTGGGGCGAGCCGACGTGATTCGCTTCGGACGAGAGCGTCTTCAGCCAGCCGCGCAGGTCGGCCGCATCGATGTCCCCGTCGAAGCGCTGCTCGAGCATCTGCTCAGGAGCGACCTGATCGGGGGTAAACCCGAAGAGCGTCGGCGCCGGAGCTGGAGCCACGGAAGTGGCGGAGCCTGCGGCTGCGACGGCCAGCAGCGGCAGCAGTGAGGAGGCAATGAGGACCCACGACCGTCGTAATCGGTTTTCCATGCGCATTGAGCCTTTCGTGCGGGAGAGCCACGCATGTTAAACGATGGGCGCGCTCGCCGGGCATCGGCCCGTCGTGGCGGCCCGACGCCTGGCCCCGCAGGGGGAGCCTGAGCCGTGGTGATAAACCAGCGGGCTACCGGCCGGACCGGGTTGCCAGTCGCCAGAGGTAAAACATCGGCACCCCGGCAAGGATCATCAACAGGGTCACTCCCGTGTTCACCGGGTCGGTGAACAGCGCATTCGCCACCATGCCCAGCGATGCAAGAAGGAACAGCAGCGGCACGACCGGGTAGCCCCACACCCGATATGGCCTCGGAAGATCCGGACGCTTGCGCCTGAGAACGAACACTCCGGCAACGGCCAACGCGTAGAACGGCCAGATACCGAGGATGAATTTGTCGGCGAGCTGCGCGAAATCGTTTTCCAACACATAGAAAACGCCCAGCGCCGCTGCCAGCCAGATCGCCACCGACGGGGTCTGGAATCGCGGCGAGACACGCGCCACGCTGCGGAAAAACAGTCCTCGCTCGGCCATCGCGAAGAAAATGCGCGGCCCCGTCATCATCGTGCCGTTCAAGCCGCTGAACGTGGAAAGGAGCACCACGGCGGAAATCGCTGCAGCGCCCATTCCGCCCAACAGCGGGATGCGTTCGGCGGCCGCCGCGGCAATCAGCTTCGATCGCGCCATCTCGGGCAGCGGCAGCAGGTACAGGAAGCCGAGGTTGATGACGAGATAGACGAGCATGACACAGGCGGTGCCGAAGATCAGCGCGAGCGGCAGTGTTCGCTGCGGGTTCTGCACCTCGCCGCCCATGAAGGACAGATCCGCCCAGCCGTCGTAAGTCCACATGACGGGAATGAGCGCGGTGGCCAACAGCGAGAGGTGCGCTCCCCCCGTCCACGCCGGCGTGAAATGGGAGCTCCCTCCTGGGGCCGCGGTGAATGCAAGCAGCCCGAGCCCCATGACGGCGGCGTACTTCGCAACAGTGGCTACGCTCATGACCGCAGCCGCGCGCCGTACGCCTAGATAATTCATCGCGGCGATGACCAGGATGAGGCTTGCGGCGACATAACGGACCTGCGCCGGCGTGAGCGGCACGAAATATCCGAGGTATTCGGCAAAGATCGTCGAAATGGCACCGAGCGACGACGCCCGGATGACGGCCAGCTCCGTCCAGCCGAACAGAAAAGCCGGCAACGGGCCGAAGGCCTCGAGCAGCCAGGCGAAGATTCCTCCGGAGCGTGGCAACGCGCCCGCAAGCTCCGCGATCGTAAGCGCCCCGAAGAGCGCGATCACACCGCCCAACACCCAACATAGAATGACGGCACCGGGCGCGTGCAGCTGTGCTGCAACCGTGGCGGGCACCCTGAAAATCCCGCTTCCGATCGTGATACCCACGAGTACAGCGACCGCAGCGGGCAGCCCGACCGTGCGCGGCAGGCGCTCGCCCCATGGATCGCTGTCGAGGGCGGCCGGAGGGTTCGCCTCAGGCATCCAGCACCGCCACATCCATGTGCGAGTGGGAAGCCGGCTCCGTCTTCACGCAATTGCGTCCGCTGCGCTTTGCTACATACAAAGCCAGGTCCGCACGCTGCAGCATGGTACTGGGCGTATCCTTGCCGGGTACGGAAACGGCCACGCCGATACTGGCCGTGATGTGGTGCCGATCGGCACACCACCGGGTCGTGTCGATGGATTCGACCTTCTGGCGAAAGATCTCCGCCACCCGGCGCGCCTCGTCCAGCCCGGTAGCCGGCAGAACGATCAGGAACTCCTCGCCGCCGAGCCGTCCGAAAAACGCGCGCTCGCTCACGGCCGAGCGCACCGTCATAGCCACAACTTTCAACACCTCGTCGCCCGCTGGATGGCCGTATTGATCGTTGATCGCCTTGAAGTGGTCGATATCGATGATGAGGATCGCGCAGGGTGCCGTGTCGCTACGGCGCAGCATCGGGTCCAGCCGATTGAGCACGGCGCGGCGGTTCGGCACTCCCGTGAGCTCATCCGTCATCGCCAGCATATGCATTCGCAGCGTGCTGCGATGTTGGAAGGCGGCGAGCATTGCCAGTAGCACGACCAGCAGCACGGCCAGGAGAATGACGGTCCCCTGCAGGCGCCGGACGCTGCGCGCCTGTACGAGGGCCTTCTGGTTGGCCTCGTTCTGACGCATGAGCGCGGCGTTCTCCTTCTCCTGCGTGGCCGTATCGAATTCGACTTTGAGCGTCGCGAATCCCTGATCGAGCTGGTTCCTGAGCAGCTTGTCCGACGTTGCCTTTGCTTCGGTCTGCCGCGTATAGGCGGCACGCCAGTCGCCGGTCGCGGCATTGACGGCGGCCAGCTCGGAATACGTTGCGTTCAACTCACCCAGCGCGTCCGCTTGCCGGAAAACCTCCAATGCGTTTTCCAGCGCGGCCGCGCTTTCGGACAGGCGTTGGAGTTTGTGGAGGGAGATACCGCGCGCGAGCTGAATCTGCGCGCGCAGCCGGGCGTCTGGGGTCTGTTGCTGGAGGACCTCGGCGCTCTTGAGCGTCTCGAGCGCCCCCGCCGGGTCACCCAATGCGTTCGAAACGGCCGCCAGCCCGCGCATCGCGTAGGCCTCCCCCCGTACGTACTTGATCCGCCGGGCCATCTCGAGAGATGCGGCAAACGCCGCGCGCGAAGCATCCCAGTCCTGCAGATTCTCGTTCACCCGCCCCAGATTATGGAGCGTCACCGCCTCTTCGCGCTGCAGTCCCGCCGCGCGCTGCGCGCCCAGAGCGCGCGTATAGATGTGGCGCGCCTGGACATAATCGCCCATCCGGTTATAGAGCGTTGCGATGCTGTTGAGCGTGGTGAGCGCGTGCAGCGGCTTTTTGAGCTTCTCGAAGAGCCCATCCGCGCGCCGCAGCTCGGTGAGGCCGGTCGCATAATCGCCGAGCACGCCCAGCAGGTAGCCGCGCGAGAACAGGCTCTCGGCGAGCATCTCATCGTCGTGCTCCCGGGAGGCAACGGAGACGGCCTCCTGGTACTGGGCCATCGCTTTGGTGTTGGCTCCCCCGGACTCCAGGATCTCGCCCTCGCAATCGAGGATGCCGGCGCGCAGCCCCGGGCGCTTTGCCTGCGCCAGCAACGCGGTGGCCTTGGCGATCTCCTGTTGAGCCGCTGCCGTATCGCGCTCGGACTGGTAGTCGCACAGGAGCATCCGGGCGCGTATTTCGAGATCGGGATCCGGCGCACGCCTGAGCATTTCGAGCGCGCTGTCGGCGTCGCGCTTGCTTGCTTCCGGATCGACGCGCATGTCCAGGAGGCCGTGCTCGATAAGCGCTTGCACGGGGTTTTTGCTCGCGGGCGACTCCATGTGTGCAGGGCCGGCCGCCCGCACCGGCGGCAGCACGAGAGCGCATACAACCGCAAACAACGCCACCGCTCCCGGCATCCGGGCCAGTGCTTTCCATCGCAGCCCGGGGGGTGGGGATTCGTTCTTCATTCGGCACACGCTCGTGAAGGGGATGCCGCGCGTCCCGGCTCACTAAGGTGTGCCCATTATCCAGCAAGCGGCCGGGACCGGAAGGCCTAAAATGGGGCCGGCCTATGCGGTGCAGCCTGTGCGGCCCATCCCGGATGCGGCGCCTCCCCCAGGTATGCGGGCCTGCCGCTCGCTCAGGCCATTTCAGGCCTTTCAGGTCCTGCGGGCCCGGTGCTGGTGGCCACGGACAGGAATGCGGGCAGGACCAGCAGGACGAGCGGCAATTGCAGGAGGAGCCCCGAGATGATGGCAATCGCCAGTGGCTGCTGCATGGCCGAGCCGGCGCCGATGCCCAGCGCCAGGGGGGCCAGCGCGAGAATCGCGGCGACGGTCGTCATCGCGATCGGGCGCATGCGATTGATGCCCGCCTGGATGAGCGCCTCGTGCCGGGGCAGGCCGGGGGGCAGGCTGACAAGCTCGGAGACGTAGAAAATCGCGACCTCGGTAGCAATGCCGACGATCATCGTCATGCCCATCATGGAGGAAATGTTGAGCTCCGTGTGCGTGATCCACAGCCCAATCGTGACCGCCGAGAGCGCGAGCAGCGTGGTGACGAGCATCGCGATACTCGTCCGGAAGCTTCTGTACAACACGAGCAGCAACAGGAATACCAGCGCGATCGCGGCCCCGAAGACGGCAATGAGACCCCTGAATGCGGTTCTCTGCTGCGCGTAGGTGCCCCCGAGCTGATAGTAGATCCCCTGGGGTACCACGCCAGGGCGCGCCAGAACCGCCTGCACGTCGCGAATCGTCGAACCCAGGTCCCGGCCGCTGATTCGCCCCGTCACCGCGATCATGCGCTTGAGATCATCGCGGCTGATCTGTGGCTGACCGACTTGCGCGCTCAGCGTCGCGACGCGGTCGATCGGGAAGAAGTGTCCGTCGGGTGCCTTGAGGCGCAACTTGCCGATGGCGTCGGCCGTTGCACGCGGGCCCGACGGAATCCACGCGCGCACGCCAACGAGCTTCGGCCCGCTCTCGACCCGGGTAGTGGCGGTCGAACCGGCCAGGAGGCCCGCGATCTGCTGGCTGACCTCATCGGGATCCATGCCCTCGATCCCGGCCTTCGCACGATCCACCCGGATCGTGAGACCGTCGCCCGCGAGCACGATGCCGCTCAACACGTCGACGACGCCGGGTATCTTGCCAACCTGGGCCGCGACACTCTTGGCCGTGGCGCTCAACAGGTTGCCGTCGTCGCTGTAGAGTTTGACCTCGATCGGCTGCGGCACGGCCGTCAGATCGCCTACCAGGTCCTCCATGAGCTGCGCCATCTCGATCTCGAGACCGGGCACCGTCTTCTCGACGCGCTCGCGCACGTCGGTCATGACTTCCTCGATCGGCCGATCCCGCCCCCCTTTGAGGCGAATGAAGAAATCACCTTCATTCGCTTCCGTAATGCCGCCGCCCAACTGCAGGCCCGTGCGGCGGGAATAGGTCTGTACTTCCGGCGTCGAGCGCAGGATGGCCTCGACCTGTCGCAGCAGACGATCGGTCTCGCTCAATGAAGTTCCGGCCTCGGCGCGATAATCGAGAATGAAGCCGCCCTCGTCCATCGCCGGCATGAAGCCGGAGCCGATACTCTGGTAGCCCAGCCACGCCAACAGCAGCAGCGGCACCACGCCGAACAGTAGAAGAACCGGCCGCAGGAGAATACGGCGCATGAGCCGCTCGTAGCCCCGGTGAACGCGCTCGGTGAACGCGCCGCCTTCTTTCTGATTCGCATCTTTTTCGTTCAGGAAGTGATCCGCGAGCACCGGAACACCCAGCCACGCGATCACGAACGAGATGACGAGACTCGCCGCCATCGTCAGTGACAGCGCCTTGAAGAAAGCGCCCGTCACCCCGGACAGGAAGGCGAGCGGCGCGAAGATGATGATCGTCGACAGCGAGGAAGCCACGAGCGGCAGAGTGAATTCACCGGCCGCTTCCCACACGACCGCGTGGCGCTGACCGGTGCTCTGCCGCATGCGGCGGATCACGTGCTCGACCATCACGATGGCGTCATCGATGATGAGCCCGACGGCCGCGGCCATCCCGCCGAGGGTCATGATGTTGAAGCTGCCATGCAGGAGCTTCAATAGCAGCACCGTGGAGGCAAGCGTCGCCGGCACTGTCGCGATCGCGATCAGGGTCACTTTGCCGTTACGCAGGAACAGCATCAGGACGCCTGCGGCCAGACACATGCCGATGAGCACGGCATCGCGGACGCTGTTGGCTGAACTGACGATGAGCTCGCTCTGGTCGTACCAGTCGGCGA
>JAQGOC010000038.1 GCA_028293805.1 Gammaproteobacteria bacterium | reverse complement strand
ATCTACGGCCATACGCCCGAAGAGCTCGCGGCAAACGTGTCGCTTGCCACTTCGCTGACCTATCCCGAAGACCGGCTGCGCATCGAGGCCACGATGTGCGAATGCATTCGGCAAATGAAGCCCATGCATGACGAATGGCGCGTGATGCATCCGACGAAGGGCGAAACGTGGGTGGAGGTCAGCGGCACTCCCGAGGCGCAGCCTGACGGCAGCATTCTCTGGTACGGCTATTTTCACGACATTACCGCACGCAAGAAGATGGAGGCGGACCTGCGCGAGCGCGTCGTCACGCAGAAGAAGCGTGAGCGGCAGATCCGCTTCCTGGCCTACCACGACGCGCTCACGAGACTTCCCAACCGTACCCTGCTGCTGAGCCGGCTGCGCCAGGCGATCGCGCATGCGCAGCGTAGCGGGGAAACGCTGGCCGTCCTGTTCCTCGACGTGGACCGTTTCAAGACGATCAACGACACGCTGGGCCATCCGGCTGGCGACGTTCTCCTCCAACAGATCGGCCGCCGCCTGACGGAAACGCTCCGCGTGAGCGATACCGTCGCGCGAGCGGGTGGCGATGAGTTTCTCGTGCTGGTGCCGGGGCTGCATTCACCCGAAGACGCGGGACCGGTCGCCGAGCACGTGCTTGCTGCGCTGTCGGCGCCGTTCAGCGTGGCCGGCCATAGCCTGCGGATCACGGGAAGTGTCGGCCTGAGCATCTGCCCGCGCGATGCCCTCGACGTCGAGAGCCTGATCAAGTACGCCGACACGGCCCTGTATCTGGCGAAGGAGCAGGGACGCAACACCTTCCGCTTCTTCAGCCCCGACCTGGATGCGAAGGTGCGAGCCCGCATGCATCTCGAGAACGACCTGCGGAGCGCCGTCGCTCACGACCAGTTCCAGCTGCACTACCAGCCCCAGATCGAGCTGGCGACCGGGCGGATCATCGGTGCCGAAGCGCTCCTGCGCTGGCTGCATCCGCAGCGCGGACTGCTGCTGCCGGGGGGGTTCATTCCCTTGGCGGAGGAGACCGGCCTCATTCTTCCCATCGGCGAGTGGGCGTTGCGGACCGCGTGTCTGGAAGCCCGGGCCTGGCACGATGCGGGCCGACGGCTGCGCATCGCGGTGAATATTTCAGGCCGCCAGCTGAATGGAACCGACATCGTGGGCACGGTCCGGCGCATTCTCGCGGAGACCTCCTGCCACCCGCAGGCGCTCGGCCTGGAGATCACGGAATCGGCCGTCATGGAAGATCCGCGCGAAGCGATCACCGTCATCCGTGCACTTCATGACCTCGGCATCGAAGTCACGGTCGACGACTTCGGCACCGGTTATTCGAGCATGGCCTATCTGAAACGCTTCGCGCTGGACCGCTTGAAGATCGATGCGACGTTCGTGCAAGGCATCCCGGAAGACAAGGACGACGTGGCCATCGTGCAGGCCACCATCGCCCTCGCCCGCCAGTTCCGGCTGAAGGTCACCGCGGAGGGTGTCGAGACGCCGGCGCAGAGATCATTCCTGAATACGCATGACTGCGATGCCATCCAGGGATTTCTGATCGGCGCGCCGCTGCCGGGCCAGGCCCTCCGCGAGTTGCTCGATGGCGCTACTGCTTGACGATGCTGCCGATGTCCGAGCGGTCGCTCTCCTGTCCGCCGGTGTTGTACGCGGTCAGCGCAAAGTACCACGTGGCCGGCGTCAGATTGCTGATCACGTAGCGCGTGAGTCCCGGATTGGTAATTGTAACGCTGTGATCCAGTTGCGACGTCGTCGTTCCATAGTAAACGCGGTAGCCGGCGAGGTTGGTCAATATGCTGCCGTCAGCATTCTGTGTGGGCGGGAGCCACCCGATGGTGACCGCGCCACCACCTGCTGGCGGCGGCGGGGGCACAGGCTGGCCTGCGGTCGCCTGAACCGAGATGGCGAACGCCGGCAACATCGCCTTCGAGTACCCATCGTATGCAGTGATTACTATGCCGGCATAGACGCCGGCGTCCTTCACTGCGGGTGTGCCGTAGAGGCGCCCCGTGGTGCTATCGAACGCGAGCCACGCGGGCTTGTTCGCGATGACGAACGATAGCCGCAGACCGTTGGGATCCCGCGCCGTCGGCTGAAAGGAATAAGCCTGGCCGGCCGCCACCGCGGTGGCCGCGCTCCCGGCAATGGTCGGTGGACTGTTGGGAAGCGGCAGTACCGTGATCGCGAAGGCCGGCAGGGCACTGTGCTGCGCTCCGGCGCTCGCCGAGATGATGATGTTATTGAAAGTGCCGACGTTGCCCGGCGGTATCGGCGTGCCATAGAGCCGTCCGCTCGCGGAATCGAATGTTGCCCACGAAGGCTTGTTGCTAACCGCGAAACTGAGCTTACCGCCCGAGGGATTGCTCACCCCCGGTTGAAACGCAAAGTAGTGCGCGGCGGTGACGCTCTTAGCCGGCGCACCCGACAGGGACAGCGTCGTCGCGGCATCGATGCAGGGTGATGAGAGAAGCGCGACGGATGTCAGCGCACATAGAACCCGAAACCGGGAGCGCGCCGCTCCGGCGATAGTGAAACTAAGCATTGTTGACCAGCCCCGTAAGTAAACGTTTTTACGAACTTCTAAGGGCAGCCAAGCACGCGCGGAGAATCTCGAGTGCGAGTCGAGATCCGCGGCAGCGTCTGACGGCACAGTTCCGCTCGATGGCGGTTTCCCGGCCGGCAACCCCGCTATCTCAATCCGCCGTTGCGGAGTCTTCAGGAGATCGGAGGCTTTGCGTCCCCGTCTTGCAACGGGTTTGCCCTTAAGTGCTGCGCAGTAAACTCGATCTAGAGCTCAGATGCAAAACGTCTCACAACACAGACAACTTCGCGCCGTGCTGTCATCGGAATGCATAGCAGCCGGTGTCGGGAACGGATCACGCGCAGGTGGCGCGCTGCCGGGCTGTGGTGTTGGTCACATGTGCGCGCCTGTGATGCAGTATCGGCCGCGCCGATCACTCGCTGATGAACTGAAACTCGACTTCGATGTTGAGATCGGCGAGCTTGCGCGAGATACCCGTACCGAGAGTCAGTACGGCATTCTCGACGGGCGAGACTTCGATCAGCAAAGAGACTTGTCCGCCCTCGGCCTGAATGCGGCTCAGGAACTCCCGATGGCGGCTCAACTGCAGGAGTTGCTGCGCGAGGAACAGCTCCAGCGGGAAACCGGCCACGCCGACCGCCTCTCCGGGCAATGGCGCGGACCAATACGAATCACGGTGCTCGCCGCCAAGCGCTGCGCCCGTCACCGAGCGGCGGGGATCTCCCGCCTTCCAGCTATGCAGAGGATCGCAGCACAGCGTTTGCGTCAGCACGGCCGGATCGAGATTCGGGTGGCGCACACGAAGCGACACTGCGTAGGTGAACGCGCTACCCGGCGCAAGCTGACTGACTCTACTCGAAGCCATCAATATCCCCTTCCATTGAAATGGGGTGATGCGCAGCATCCGCCGCGCGGCTCACCCAAGCGAATACACCGCGCGCCGTGCGAAAGCGCGCAATGCCGTATTCCCCCGGAATCGACCCAAGACGTTGGAGCTTCTGAACGAATCTTAGCCCAACCTTCCGCGCCGGCGGCGTGAATAAAAATTGACCAGCTTGCAACGCGTTCGGCGACGCTTTGCAGACGGCGCCATGGCATCGGCGCACTTGGCCGGGCGCAAGTGGCCGGGCCGCACCTAGCCGGGCGCACCTAGCCGGGCGCACCTAGCCGGCCGCCCCTGGCCGGGGGCACTGGCCAGGCACCCCTAAGGCGGGCGCCCCTAGCCGGGCGCCCCTAGCCGGGCGCCCCTAGCCGGGCGCCCCAAATAGGCGCGCGGCGTTCCCGAGTTGGAGAAAGAGGGCCATTGAAGCCACGCGAACACCCGCAAGCGGCCGCGCCGCATGTCGCCGTGGTTCAAACGCAACCGAGCGCACGCCGGTGCTTCAGGCCACCGTGGCCGATCGTCGCAAATTTGACAAGTAGGGCGCGGGAGTTTCTGATGCATGTAATCGCTTCAGGCGAAGAGATGATGTGGTGAGCGCAGCAGTCGAACCCGTTGGAACCATTGACGTGGCGCTCGCCCATGCCACGCGCCTGCTCGACCGCGATCCCCTCCTCGCCGTGCAACAGGCGAACGAAATACTCAAGGTCGCCCCGGGGCAGCCGAACGCGACCCTGCTGCTCGGCATCGCATACCGGGCCGCCGGCGATCCGGCGAAAGCCTCTACGGTATTGTCCACCCTCACGGCGAGCCAACCCCGCTGGGCCGCTGCCCACTGCGAGCTCGGACTTACCCTGGGAGCACTGGAACGAGGCGAGGACGCCGTCGCCGCGCTCAGGCGGGCGGTAGAGCTCGACCCTGATCTTGCCCACGCCTGGCGACCCCTCGCCGACCACCTGGAAGCGATGGGGGACGAGCGGGCAGCGCAGCTCGCCCGCGCGCGGTTTCTGAAGGCCTCGACACGAGATCCGCGCCTGCTGAGCGCGGCGGCCGCCCTGTGCGAGAACAGGATCCCGGAAGCGGAAGTCCTGCTGCGGCGGCACCTCAATGACCACCCCACTGACATTGCCGCGATCCGCATGTTTGCGGAAGTCGCCGCGCGCCTCGAGCGATATCGCGATGCCGAGAATCTGCTCGCTCGCTGCCTCGAGCTGGCACCGGACTTTCACGGTGCACGCCACAACTATGCCGTCGTATTGCACCGCCAGGCGAAAGCGGCCGAAGCGCTCCCCCACGTCGAGCGGCTTCTGGCCCTCGAGCCGCGCAATCCGACCTATCGCGCCCTCAAGGCGGCGGTCCTGACCGGAATCGGCGAGTACCTGGGCGCGATCGACCTCTACGCCGCGGTGCTGGCGGAGTATCCGCGCCAGCCGAAGATCTGGTTGAGCTACGGACACGCGCTGAAGACTGCCGGACGGCAGGCCGAGGGAATCCGCGCGTACCGGCGTGCCATTGAGCTGGACCCGGCCTCGGGGGAGGCTCATTGGAGCCTCGCGAACCTGAAGACCTTCCGGTTCGACACGCAGGAATTGCAGGGAATGCGCGCGCAGCTCGCGCAGCCCGAGCTCGGTGCCGAGGACCGGTATCACTTCCACTTTGCGCTCGGGAAGGCTCTCGAAGACGGGCAGGACTACGCCGGCTCCGCTGAGCACTACCTGCAGGCCAATGCGTTGCGACGTGCCGAGCTCAATTACGATCCGGTAAAAAATCGTGCCCATGTCGCGAGATCGCGCGCGCTCTTCACGCCGCAATTCTTCGCCGCACATGCCGGCGTCGGCGCTACTGCACCTGATCCGATCTTCATCGTCGGTCTGCCGCGCGCCGGCTCCACGCTGCTCGAGCAGATCCTTGCGAGCCATTCGAAGGTGGAGGGCACCATGGAACTGCCCGACGTCGCGATCATCGCGCGCACCCTTGGGGGCCTGAAGCAGAAAGGCGACGCAATCCTTTACCCGGAGGCGCTGGCATCGCTCGATTCGGCGAGCCTGCGCGCCTTCGGCGAGCAATACCTCGCGCGCACGCGCATTCATCGCAAGCGCGGGGCACCGTTCTTCATCGACAAGATGCCCAACAACTTCGCGCATGTCGGGCTCATTCATCTCATGCTGCCGAACGCGAGGATCATCGACGCGCGCCGCCATCCGCTCGGCTGCTGCTTCTCGGGGTTCAAGCAACATTTCGCGCGCGGGCAGAGCTTTACTTACGATCTCGCCGAACTCGGCGCCTACTACCGCGACTATGTGGAGCTCATGGCGCACTTCGACGCAGTGCTGCCAGGGCGGGTTCACCGCGTCTGCTACGAAAGCCTGATCGAAGACACCGAGGCCGAGGTTCGTCGCCTGCTCGAGTACTGCGGCCTGGAATTCGAGCCTGCCTGCCTGCGGTTCTACGAGAACGAGCGCGCCGTGCGCACGGCAAGCTCCGAGCAGGTGCGCACGCCCATTTTCCGCGATGGTCTGGAGCAATGGCGGCACTACGAGCCGTGGCTCGCACCTCTGAAAGCGGCACTCGGGCCCGTGCTCGCTGCGTATCCCGGCGTGCCGGATTTTGGCGCCGCCGATTCAACATCATCCAATCAGCTACCGCATAATAATTACGGGGAGGAGGCTTCATGCAGCGCAGCCGAGTGAGAAAATTGAGACGAGCCGACCAGGGACGAGTCGGTACCCGCACGGGGGCATGGAAGCATGCGCCCATTGCCGCCGCGATCATGGCCGCGATACCTCGCGTGCATGCAGAAACGGCCGATAACACCGGACTGGCGGAAGTTGTCGTCACCGCCGAGAAGCGCACCGAAAACCTCCAGGACGTCCCGCTCAGCATTACCGCAATCAACACGGAAAAGCTGGGGCAGCTGGGCATCACGGACTTCAACGACTACGTGAAGTTCCTGCCGAGCGTTGCTGCACAGTCGGCCGCGCCAGGATTCGCGCGCGTATTCATGCGCGGCGTGGCGAGCGGCGACAACGGGAATCATTCGGGACCGTTGCCGAGCGTCGGCACGTATCTCGACGAAATGCCGATCACCACGATTCAAGGCGCGCTCGACGTCCACATCTACGATGTGGAGCGAGTCGAGGCGCTGGCGGGTCCACAGGGCACCCTCTACGGCGCGAGCTCGGAAGCTGGCACCGTCCGCATCATCACTAACAAGCCCGACGCGAGCGGCTTCAAGGCGGGCTACGACCTGCAGGGCGACGTCGTGCGTGGACAAGGCGGCTACATCGTCGAAGGATTCGCGAATTTTCCCTTGTCGCCGAATGCGGCCGTGCGGCTGGTCGGCTGGGCGGAGCACGACGGCGGTTACATCGACAACGTGCCGGGGACACTCACCTATCCCACGTCGGGGATTTGCATCGCAAATACCAACCCGCCGCCCCCAGGCTGCAATTCAACACCGGCGCTGGCGAAGAACCGCTACAACCCGGTGGACATATACGGCGGACGCGCGGCGCTCAAGGTCGATCTCAACGACCACTGGTCGATCACGCCCGCCCTGATGGGGCAGACAACCAAGGCCCAGGGGAGCTTCGGGGAGGAGCCCAGCATCGGCGCGCGCAAGGTCAGCCACTACTACCCCGAGTATTCGCATGATCAGTGGTGGATGGCCGCCCTGACGGTGGAGGGCAAAGTCGCCAATCTCGACGTGACCTACGCCGGCGGCTATCTGCATCGTGAGGACCAGACCGCCTCGGACTACACGGACTACTCGTTCTTCTACGACAAGAATCGCGGGTATGGAACGTATTTCGTCGATCCACCCGGCAGCACCACCGCGACTCCGTTCGATCCGTCCCAATACATCCTCGGGCGCGACAGCTATCGGAAGTTGAGTCACGAGCTGCGGGTCGCGACGCCGAAGGAGTACCCGCTGCGCTTCATCGGCGGCTTGTTCTACGAGCGCCAGGAGCACTACATTCTGCAGAACTACCGCATCAACCAGCTCGGCACCGATGAGTCGGTGACGGGTTGGCCGCAGACGATCTGGCTCACCGACCAGGTGCGCGTCGATCGCGACTATGCGGTATTCGGCGAGTTGAGTTACGACCTGACCTCGAAGCTGACTGGAACGGTGGGCTACCGGCTGTTCCGCTACGATAATTCGATCGACGGCTTTTTCGGTTTCGGCACGAACAACATCTACGGCTCGAGTACCGGCGAGAACGCCGCCACCCACGCGCCGGACGGCACGCCGGGTGCACCCGGATCGGCTTGTACCAAGCCGGGAATCCTCGGTGGACCGTGCGTCGATCTCAGCAACGATGTGAAAAAAGACGGTTCGACGCCGAAGTTCAATCTCACGTACAAGTTCGACGACGCGCACATGATCTACGCGACGGTCTCGCGGGGCTTCAGGCCCGGCGGTATCAATCGCCGCACGCAGGCGCCGCCGCTGCCATCGCTGGCGACGTACGCCCCGGACTACCTCAAGAACTACGAGATCGGCTGGAAGAGCAGCTGGATGGACAATCATCTGCGCTTCAACGGGGCATTCTTCTGGGAGGACTGGCAGAACTTCCAGTTCTCGTTCCTGGGGCAGAATTCCTTCACGATCGTGCGCAACGCCGGAGCCGCCCGTATCAAGGGCGTGGAAGCAGAGCTCAACTGGCTGCCCATGACAGGCCTGTCCATCACGGCGGGAGCGACGCTGCTGGACGCGAAGCTGACGCAGGACTTCTGTATCAACACGGATGCGAACGGCGTGCCTCTGCCGCTGGGCTCGGGGCCGAACGATTGCATCCCGCAGAATGCGGCGCCCAAGGGGACTCCGCTACCGGTTACGCCAAAGTTCAAGGGAAACCTTACTGCCCGCTACACTTTCCCGCTCACCGGGGAGTTCGATGGGCACGTGCAGGGCGCCTACGTCTACCAGGACAAGAGCACTTCGCAGCTTGCACCGGTCTGGTCGGCATTGATCGGCAATCAGGACGCGTACGGCCTCTTTGACGTCAACGCGGGAGCTGGCAACGGCAAGTACTCGATCGAGCTGTTCGTGAACAACGTGTTCGATCAAAACGCGCAGACTTATCGATACGCGGTGTGCGCGGTGTATGTCGGGACGACGCCGATTTGCGGTGCCAATCCGTATGCCAGCATCACCCCGCCGCGCACGTTCGGTATTCGGTTCGGACAGAGGTTCTAGCCTCAGTGGAGCGCGGCGCACTTGATCGTGCGCTGCGCTCCTCCCCCTCACGGCCCCTTAAACGACTCACGCCCGGGCCCGCCCGGGCCCGCTCGGCCCGTGAGCGGGCCCTTGCCGCCGCGCATGGCCTCTGTCTTGCGACCGCCCTCTCATCCGAGGGATGGGCTTCTCGGCCAGAATCCGGCAAATTGATTGACCCTCCCTTTGAGTTTTCCCGTGGACCGCCAGGTAGGAGCCATTCTTGAGCGAAGCCGCCGCGACCTTGACCAGAGCCGGGACCGCCGGCCGCACCACCTTCTCCATCCTGGCGGCGATCAGCTTCTGCCACCTGCTGAACGACATGATGCAGTCGTTGCTGCCGGCGCTCTACCCGATGCTCAAGGGATCGTATGATCTGACCTTCGGGCAGATCGGGCTGCTGACCTTCACCTTCCAGCTCACCGCATCGCTGCTGCAGCCGTTCGTGGGTGTCTTCACCGACCGTACACCGCGCCCCTATTCCCTCGCCGTGGGGATGGGCTTCACGCTCGTCGGCCTCGTTCTGCTGGCTTATGCGGGAAATTACGGGCTGCTGTTACTCGCTGCCGCGCTGATCGGCACCGGCTCGTCGGTATTTCACCCGGAATCCTCGCGAGTGGCGCGCATGGCCTCCGGCGGCAAGCACGGCCTGGCGCAGTCCGTGTTTCAAGTGGGCGGCAACGTGGGATCGGCGATAGGACCGCTGCTTGCGGCTTTCATTGTCCTGCCGCGAGGGCAGTCGAGCGTGGCTTGGTTTTCAGCCGCGGCGCTGCTGGGCATGTTCGTGCTGTTCAACGTCGGGCACTGGTACAAGGCGCATGGAATCGCCCATCTGAAGCCGCGGATGGTCGAGGGAAAAGCTGAAGTCGGTCCGCGGCGCAAGGAAGTGACCCTGGCGATCGCGGTGCTGCTGGCGCTGATCTTCTCGAAGTACTTCTATCTGGCCAGCCTGAGCAGCTACTACACTTTCTATCTCATCAGCCGCTTTAGCGTCTCCGTGCAGAGCGCGCAGCTGCACCTCTTCCTGTTCCTCGCCGCGGTTGCTCTCGGCACCATTGTAGGCGGACCCCTCGGCGACCGTTTCGGACGCAAGTACGTCATCTGGGGCTCGATACTGGGCGTGGTGCCGTTCACCCTGGCCCTGCCCCACGCGAATTTGTTCTGGACCAGCGCGCTGACCGTGCCGATCGGCATGATCCTGGCCTCGGCCTTTCCGGCCATCGTGGTGTACGCACAGGAGCTCCTCCCCGGCAGGACAGGCACCGTCGCCGGCCTGTTCTTCGGGTTCGCCTTCGGGATGGGAGGAATCGGCGCCGCCGTGCTCGGCAAGCTGGCCGATGCATTCGGGATCGACCTGGTTTACCAGATGTGCGCGTTCCTGCCCCTGATCGGGTTGCTCGCGGCTTTCCTGCCCAACGTGGACAGACGCGAGGCGCGCGCTTCCGACTAACGCGGCGGTGGTTCTGCCGCCGCGGTTGGCTTGTCGGCAGCGTTCTTCTTTTGATCGGTCTTCAGGACTTCGGCCCGCAGACGTGCGCCGGTCGCCTCCAACTGATGGGGCACGCAATTCGCGTGCAGCTCGGCATTGCGAGTGGTGAACAGCGGGAGGATTTTCTGTTTGACCTGCTCGAGCAGCTCGCATTCGCCGGCCGCATCGGTACCGAATTCTCCCTTCGGCAGATCGACCTTCTCCCAGTGAGCCGGCACAGTCTGCGTGGTTGCGCCCGGCGGCGCCGGCTGCAGGACGTTCATTTTGATCGTCACGCCGGGGAAGGGGTTGGGCCTGCTTGGGTCGCCGGCGCAAGCCCTCTCGTAGACCTTGAGATCGTCCTTGCGGGCTCCCAGGTCCAGCAGCATGCTTCTCACCTTGTCGCGCAGGCCGTCGCACGTGTAGCGCGTGGTAAAGCCCTGGTAGGTGAACTGCAGCTCCTTGGGTGTCCAAACGGCGGGTTGGTCGTCTTCGGTCGCGACCACCCACGCAGGTGCACACCACGAAACGGCCGCCACGGCGGCCATCACCGCTGGCGTGCTCACCCGTCGACAAGCCGATTTCCACATGGGAGTCCCTCACGCAGTTCTTGACCCGAACGCAGCAAGGGCCAGACCCGTTGACATCATCAATCGTTGCAGCGGGGCCAGGAGCCAAGCGGACGGGAACAGCTTCCGTCAGACGATCAGGTTATCCTCTTCAGTCAGGCGCCTGGTCAGGAACCGGTATGAAGTTATTTTTACGCACCCTGCTCGATGAGCTGACGTCCCGGGCTACGGAAAGCCCGCGAGCGCGGGCACACCACAATATCCACGAGTCGGCTACAGATCCCGTGCAGCGGTTTTTCGTCGTGTCGAACCGGAGCTCGTATTTCCGGCCACACCGCCATCTCACGAAATCGGAGCTGGCGCTCGCGCTGCGGGGTGGCTTCGCCGTCCTGACTTTCGACGCCGCCGGGAAAGTGACCGGCCGATACGCGGTCGGCGACAATACGCCCAACATGGCTTACGAAACGCCCCGGGCCACGTGGCATACGTTGGTCGCCGACAGCGACGGCTCGGCGTTTCTCGAAGTGAAGGAAGGTCCGTACGATCCGGGAACTGCGGCCGAATTCGCCTCCTGGGCGCCCGCGGAAGGCGACCCGACCGCCGCGCGCTTCCTCGAGTGGCTCCGAACGGCGCAGCCGGGGGCTACTCCACCGACTTTTTAGACAGCACGCGGCCCGACTGCGCCATCAGCCGTGGCTCACGTGCCACCGCCAGCACAGTTATCCCGCGGAACCTAGCCCTGCAGAAACTTGTTGAGATCCGGGGTGGTCAGCGCGTCGTCGAGGAAACCGAACGTGCCGGCGTCCTTCACCTCGCGGGCGGCGGCGACGAGGCCGGTCATTGCGGTCCGATAAAGTGAAGTCGCAAGACTGATCCGCCTGACGCCGGCGGCGGCCAGCTCGGCGACGGTGAACGACTTTCCCTTGATGGCGACCATGAAGTTGACGGGCTTCGCGAGTGCCGCGCACACCGCGCGCACCGCGGCCAGATCCGGTAGAGCGGGCGCAAACAGTACGTCCGCACCGGCGCGCTCGAATGCCTGCAAGCGGCGGATCGTGTCGTCCAGATCGGGATTCCCCCGCAGATAATTTTCGGACCGCGCGGTCAGGGTGAAGGGAAAGGGCAGTGACCGTGCCGCTTCCACGGCCGCGGTGATGCGCTCCACCGCATGACTCAAATCGTAGAGCGGCTTGTCCTTGTCGCCGCTGGCGTCCTCGATCGAGCCGCCCACCAGCCCTGCTTCGGCCGCGAGGCGGATCGTCTGCGCCACGGTTGCGGGCGAATCGCCGAACCCTTTCTCGAGGTCGGCCGATACCGGGCAGTCCGCCGCGGCGACGATGGCCCGCGCGTGAGCGAGCGCCTCATCGCGTGTTACTTTCCCATCGACGCGCCCCAGTGTTGCCGCGCAGGCGCCGCTCGATGTGGCCAGGGCCCGGAAACCCAGCCCTGTCAGGATGCGAGCCGAGCCGCCATCCCATGCATTCGGAATGACGAACACACCGGGGGCTTCATGCAGGGTGTGAAACAGCGTGGCCTTGTCGTGTTGGTTCATCATCGTCGTCTCCTTACAGGCTCTAGCCCGGCGCTCGCCGGGGAGCGGCAGACCCCGGGGCGCCACCGGTGTGGAGCGAGGTCGTCGTCTGATCGAATGCCAGAAACGGGTCGAGCCAAGTGTAGCCCTTCGAGCGACTCGAACTGAATCTCGAGTATGAAGCAAAGCATTGGTGCCAGCCACCGCGACCGTTATCGCCGTGCTCCCCTGCTGCGACAGATTCCTACGATTGCAGAGTTGGGGGGAGCTGTGGCGGGCGGCGGCATTCACCGCGAAGCGCGCTGAAAACTGTGACAGAATCCCCGGGCGGCGTTCTCACTCCCCAGGAGCCGCGCGAGGAGAGCCGATGCGTTTCCCAAGGCGAGGGTCAGCGGGAGCGGTATGGAGCGCGTTCGCACTCACCGCGGTGGCGCTCACCGCAGTGGCGGCCACCGCAATGGCGGCCACCGCAACGGCGGCCGCCGCAACGTCGGCGCGGGCGTCGGCATCCGATTCACGTGCTGGCCGGGCAGTCTGCGGTAACTATGCTCCGGCAATG
>JAQGOC010000030.1 GCA_028293805.1 Gammaproteobacteria bacterium | reverse complement strand
TGTCGTCGCCATCTATCCGGTGCCGGCGCAGCTCTCCGCTCTCTCGGAGGCCGTGCAGCGCTCCTATTCTCAATACGGCGACCTGGCGGCGATGCGCGAGCCGCTGAAGTACAGCTTCCGGCTCACTCTGACACTGGTGGTGCTGCTGGCGATGCTGGCCGCCATTTACGGCGCGATATTTTCGGCGCAACGTCTGGTGCGCCCGGTGCAGGACCTCATTGCCGGCACACGCGCCGTGGGTAAAGGCGATTTCGGCACGCGGCTGCCGCTGCCGTCGCGCGATGAGATGGGCTTTCTGGTGCACTCGTTCAATGACATGACCAAACGCCTGCGGCGCGCGCACGAAGAGGCCACTCACAGCCAACAGGCGGTGGAGCGCGAGCGCGAGCGGCTCTCCATCATCCTGGCGAGGCTGTCGACCGGCGTAGTCGCTGTCGATCGCATGTTGACCGTGCGGATGGCGAATCATGCGGCCGGGGCCATTCTGGGAACGGACCTGTCGGCGGCCACCGGCCGCTCCTTGCCCGAGCTGGCGGCCAGCAACGAGCGGCTGGGCCAGTTCGTCGCGGCGATCGCAGTGCGCTTCGCCAGCGGGAGGGAGGAATGGCGGGAACAGCTCGACCTCGACAGTCACGCCGGCCGCCGCACCCTGATGTGCGCCTGCACGCCACTGCCGGGTGAAGACAGCGATATGGGTTTTGTCATCGTGTTCGATGACATCACGGCGCTGCTCCAGGCGCAGCGGGACGCCGCCTGGGGCGAGGTCGCCCGCCGGCTCGCCCACGAGATCAAGAATCCGCTGACACCGATTCAATTGTCGGCGGAACGGCTGCGGCGCCGCCTGCTTTCCGGCATGAATCCGCGCGATGCGGAGATCCTGGACCGGGCGACACACACCATCGTGCAGCAGGTCGAGACCATGCAGCAGATGGTGAACGCATTCAGCGAGTATGCGCGGGCTCCCGAGATGCGAATCACGCGATTCAGCCTGAATCAGCTGGTGACCGAGGTCGCCGACCTCTATCGGTCCCAGGACCCGCGCGCGGTCATCAACCTTGGCCTGGACGAGAGCCTCGAGGAGATCGAGGCGGATCGCGGCCGGGTGAGACAGATTCTAAACAACCTCGTGACCAACGCTCTGGAAGCACTCGACGGGGTCGGAACGCCGACGCTCGAGATTACGACCCGGCTGGAGAGCGGCGGCGATGCCGCCTACGCGGTCGTAACCGTGTGTGACAATGGTCCGGGTTTCCAGCGCGAGCTCCTCGGGCGGGTCTTCGACCCCTACGTCACGAGCAAGCCGAAGGGCACCGGGCTGGGGCTTGCGATAGTGAAGAAGATCGTCGAGGAACACGGTGGCAGGATCGATGCCGATAATCGACCGGAAGGTGGAGCACGCGTGCGCGTCGTGCTGCCGGTGAAGGACAGCACACGATCCGCCACGGGGGGCACGCGCGAACGAAGAGAGCAGTTGCGGAGGGAGAGAGTATGAGCGGTCCACACATTCTGGTGGTCGACGATGAGGCGGACATCCGCGGCCTCCTGAAGGAGATACTCTCCGAAGAAGGTTATGAAGTGGATGTTGCCGCCAATGCCGTGCAGGCACGCGCATCGCGGGCTCGTCAAAGTCCCGATCTCGTGCTGCTCGATATCTGGATGCCGGATGTCGATGGGATAAGTCTGTTGCGCGAATGGTCCGCCTCGACCACCGACGGTTGTCCTGTTGTCATGATGTCCGGTCACGGAACTGTCGAGACCGCTGTCGAAGCCACGCGCCTGGGTGCGTTCGACTTCGTGGAAAAACCTCTTTCGCTGGCCAAGCTCCTGCGCACGGTGGAGCGCGCGCTCGATGCGGGCAAACGCCGCCGGCAGTCGGGCAAGTTGTTTGCGCCACAACTGCTGGCGCCGGTGGGCAAGAGCAAGATCATGCAGCAGCTGCGAGCGGAGCTGCAGCAGATCGCGGCCAACCCGTCCTCCGTGCTCCTGGTCGGGGAGCCCGGCTCGGGCAGGGAGGCTTTCGCGCGTTATCTGCACGAACGTGGTCCGCGGGCGGCCTCTCCGTTCGTGACACTCGTTGCGAGCAGCCTGCGTGAAGAGGACGCGGAGAGCCGGCTGTTCGGTCGCGAAGCATCCGGCGGCCGTGAGCGGACCGGCATTCTGGAGGAAGTGGCCGACGGAACGCTCTTTATCCACGAGATCGAGGATCTGCCGCCCGCGGTCCAACGGCTGCTCGTCGGAGTGCTCGAGGCGGGCCGCTTTACGCGCCTGGGCGGCAGCGAACAGATCGAATTTCGCGCGCGCGTGCTGTCATCAGCGCAACCCGGGATCGAGAACCGGGCGGGCCCGGACGGCTTCCGGCGGGATCTGCTGGCGCATCTGAACATGCTGATTGTCCGCGCGCCGCCGCTTCGCGACTACGCCGAGGACGTTCCCGAGCTGCTGCGACATTATGTCGATCGCGTCGTGGATGCGGAGGGCCTGCCGTTCCGGCGCTTCAGCGTCGCGGCCCAGAACCGGCTGCGCAACTATCCCTGGCCCGACAACGTCCGCGAGCTGAAAAATCTCGTCCATCGTCTGTTGATCCAGAAAGGGTCCGAGGAGATCCGCCTCGAGGAAATCGAGCGCGAGCTCGCCGTCCAGGCTCCCCCCGGAGAGCCGCTCGTGAAACAGGATCTCCTGGCCCTGCCGCTGCGCGAGGCGCGCGAACAGTTCGAGCGCGCCTACCTGCAGCAGCAGCTCCTGCTGTGCAACGGCAAAGTGGGGCAGCTGGCCAAGAGAGTGGGCATGGAGCGCACCCATCTGTATCGCAAGCTGCGCTCGCTGGGCGTGGATTTCAGAAATATCAGCGAAGACTGAGATATTTCCCGTCCTGCCTGCAGTATCAGGGGAAAGCAAACAACCCTGACGGGGTAGTGGATCCCTTTTGGCCTCGCGGAACAGCCGCAGCTCAAGTCTCGATAGCTCCTGCCGCCCGCCGCCACCGCGGCACGCGGCTGTCGCGCTGCGCCCGCGTGCCCCGGGACGCGGCTCTTGTATCATGTCTGTGACAACTTTCTTGCTAGACCCGGCGGATACGCAGGAGCGGCAACAGGACCTGTGCCGGCGCGCGGCGCGCTACAGGCCCGGATGCAGGGGCGAATAAGGAGGTCCGGTGGCTGATGGCCTGCGAGTACTGATCGTCGAGGATGTGGCCGCGGAGGCGGAGCTGGCTGTGCGGCAGCTCATTGAGGGCGGCCTGCGCTGCCGGCATGTCAGAGTCGACACCGAAAAGGACTTCCGCGCCGCCCTGCGCCGCTTCCGGCCGCACGTCGTCCTGTCCGACTTCACGTTGCCCGCGTTCGATGGTCTCGCCGCGCTGGATATCAGCCGGCGCGAATCGCCCGACGTTCCTTTCATCTTCCTGTCGGGAACGATTGGCGAGGAGCGGGCGATCGAAGCGTTGCGGCGGGGTGCCGTCGACTATGTGTTGAAAACCAACCCGGCGCGCCTCGTGCCCGCGGTGGTGCGCGCTCTGCGCGATGTCAGCGAGCGCGCGCGCCGGCGCACGGCCGAGCGGCAGATCCGCGCGAGCGAGCAGCGACTGCGCGACATCGTCGACACCGCGCAGGACTGGATCTGGGAGCTGGATTCCACCGGGCACTATCTCTTCAGCAGCGCCTCCATCCGCGGAATTCTCGGGCTCACGGTCGAAAGTGTGGCTGGCGCGCACTTCCGCGACTTCCTCCACGAGGAAGACCGCACAGCGTTCGTGAAGGCACTGGCCGCACTCGCTGGTGAACAGCGGACCGCGACCGGCCTCGTCGCCCGCTGGCGTCATGCCGACGGCGAGTTCCGTTGGCTCGAAGGCAGTCTGCGCGCGCTCACCGGTGCGGACGGCCTCGTCAGCGGATATCGCGGGACACACCGCGACATCACGGAACGCAAACAGCAGCAGGAGCGAATAGCGCGGCTCACACGCATGCTCCAGATGCAAAGCGGCGTCAACGCGGCGGTGGTACGGATCCGCGAGCGTGAGGAGCTGCTCCACGAAGCCTGCCGCCTCGCGTTGCAGGTGGGCGGCTACGAGCACGCGATGATTGCGCTGGTCGCGGCTGACGGACGCCATGCGCTGCCGTGGTACCGCCTCGGAACGGGCTCGGAGTATCTGGCGGACCTGACTTTTCCCATCAGCGACGGCACCGAGCCGGACACGAGCCTCATCGGACGCGCGCTGCGCACCGGGCAAATCACGATCAGCACGGATCTCACGCAATCCGAGCCGCCGGTCGCGGCCCGCTCGGAATTGGTGCGGCAGGGGTTTCATTCCGTCGTGGCACTCCCGCTCATCGTGGATGGCGCCCGGATCGGTGTGTTGGCGCTCGCGTCGCGCGAGACTGATCAGCTGAGCGATGAGGAGCTGCGGCTGCTGCAGGATATGACCGCCAACCTGTCATTCGCCCTGCAGTATCGGCAGAAAGAGACGGCCGTGCAGTACCTCAACTACTTCGATCCCCTGACCGGGCTTGCGAAGCGGGGACTGTTCTGCGAGCGGCTGGACAAGCTCCTGCAGAATCGTGTCGGACCGGAACGCGCTCCGGCGGTGGTCGCCTTCGATGTCATGAATCTCAGCAACGTCAACGACAGCTTTGGCCGGCATGTCGGGGACCTGCTGCTGCAGCGGGTCGCGGAGCGCCTCAAGCACCATGTCGACAACGACGAGCGGATCGGCTACCTGGGCGGCGGAACGTTCGTGCTCGTGCCGTCGGAGGCGGACGTCTCCGCGGAAAACGTCACCACGCTGTTGGAAAGTACCGTGTTCCACGATGTGTTTCACATCGAGGGGCGCGCCATCCGCACGTCGTTCAAATCCGGCATCGCGCATTACCCCACCGACGGCGAGGATGCGGGCACGCTCGCGCAGCGAGCCGAAGCCGCCTTGAAACAGGCGAAGGATTCCGGCGAGCAGTATCTGCACTACCAGATCCAGATGCACAGCGATATCGCCGAGCGGCTGGCGCTCGAGCACAAGCTGCGTATCGCGCTCGACGAGCAGCAGTTCGTCCTGCATTACCAGCCGCAGATCAACATCCTCACCGGCCGCATCGAGAGCGTCGAAGCGCTGCTTCGCTGGCACGATCCCACGCAGGGCCTGCAGCACCCCGCGCTGTTCCTACCCGTCCTGGAAGCTTCCGGGATGATTGTCCCCGTCGGCGAATGGGTGCTCCAGGAAGCGGTAAAGGAATGCCAGCGTTGGCGCAGCGCCGGCCTTGGACCCGTGCGCGTCGCCGTCAACGTCTCCGCGCAACAGGTGCGGAGGCGCACCTTTGTCGAGCACTTCCTCGCGGCCGCGGGGAGTTGCGCGGCCGCGGGGTTCGGTATCGATCTCGAAATCACCGAGACGGGACTGCTTCACGACATGGAGGGCGCAAGCCGCAAGTTCCGCGAATTGCGGACCGCGGGCATGCGCATTGCCATCGATGACTTCGGTACCGGCTATTCGTCCCTCGGCCTGCTGTCGAAACTGCCCGTGGATGTTCTGAAGATCGATCGCTCGTTCATCAGCGGGCTGCCCGCGGACCGTGCGAGTGTGACGCTGGTGTCCAGCATCATCGGACTGGCCTCGGCCTTCCATCTTGCGGTGGTGGCCGAAGGCGTCGAGACGCTGGGGCAACTCGAGCTGCTGCGCCGACTCAGGTGCAACTACTCGCAAGGTTATCTGCACTCGCGGCCGGTGCCAGCGGCGGAGCTCGAACGGATGCTGGCGGCACAGACGGCGCGGGCGGCAGGCCGCGCTGCGCATGTCGAGAAGCGATCCGGATAGTCGAGACGCGCAGCCATGTTGGACCCCAGGTGCGCGCAGCACCGCCGCCGTGGGCGGTGTTTCGCAACCAGCAGTCCAGTTGACAGCTGCTGCTGCCGCAACAGCGGCTGAAGCGCCACACCTGTGGCGGCTGGCGCGACGCCGCGCCCGCGCTCATTAATTTCCCAATGGATTCCGGGTGCTAACGCTGTTTTGGCGCCATCCGGCAGCGCCTTTGCGGGAATTGGCACAGGCCGTGCTCTGGTTGACGCGAATTCGTTTTAGTCTTCGCGACAAGAGCATCGATGAAATCCAGGCAGGCGCAGCGCGCATTCCACGGCAAACCGCATTGGGAAATTTTTGGTCTCGCAATCCTCGGTGGCAGCGGCATGGCAGGTGCGTTGCCGGTGGCAGCCGCCGCTGCTCCTGACGCCGTCTCGGCGGCTCCTGATGCCGCTGCTGCCGACTCGGCTGGCGCCGATGCCGATGCAGGCATCAGCGAGGTCCTGGTCACGTCCCGTAACCGCGAGGAGTCCTCTCAGGATGTGCCGATCCCGATTTCGGTCATCGGTTCGCAGGCGCTCGTCCGCGACGGCACTCTCAGCATTCAGGACCTGACGCAGAAGGCGCCGGGACTGGAAGCGACCACCCCTAATTCGCGCAGAACCGGCATCTCGCTGCGCGGCATTGGCAAGTCCGCGGGCAACGATGCGCTGGAGGCATCGATGGGCGTGCTCGTCGACGGTGTGTATCTCACTCACCCGGGCATGACGTACCAGGACTTCACCGATCTGGATCGCATCGAGGTCCTGCGCGGTCCGCAGGGAACGTTGCTCGGCAAGAACACCACCATCGGCGCGCTCAACTTCGTGAGCAAGTCGCCAACGTTCCAGCCCGAGGGCAGCGGCACTTTCACGATTGGAGAACGCAACACACGCTCGAGCAATGCCTCCTACAGCGCCGCCCTCATCGACGGCCTGGTCGCCTACCGTGCTTCGGCTTTCGTGGACAAGCAGGACGGCTACATCACGAACGTCAATACCGAAGGGGGTACGACCAACGAGAAGAATCGCTCCGGCGGCCGCCTGCAGTTGCTGTTCACACCCGCAGCCGGCTTTACCGCTCGAGTGAACGCCGACTTTGCCGAGAGCAACGAGCGCAGCAACACGAAACCCGTCGTCGCCGTTCTCACTCGCTGGGACGATCCCGCGCACACCTCGCGAGTCACCACTCCCGGCGGCACCGGCGTCCCCGCGACGGCGGCCGCGGTACAGCAGCAGAATACCGGGACCAACACTTACACCAGCATTTTCAATCGTGCCTGGTTCGGCGGGTATGTGCCTATCGTGGGCTCCTGGAGCGCGGAGGATCTGAATCTCAACGTGCCGGTGTTCACCCGCAATCAAGGCGTGAGCGCCGACCTCAACTGGACGCTGGGCTCTGTGACCCTGACGCTGATCAGCGCCGCCCGCAGCTATGGCTTCGATGCGAAGAACGATGCGGACCAGACCAAATTCGATACCGGCCGCACCGGCACCTTCATCGATGCCAGCCAACAGTCGCATGAATTTCGCCTCACACACACGGTGAGCGAGCGCTTCGACTACCAGGCGGGCCTGTTCTTCCTGCACAGCTCGCTCACTTCGATCGGCCGCACCCTGTATGGAGCGGATTCGGGCGCGTACTCCGCCAGGAACGGGGACTACAACGTGCTGTACGGGTCGGGCGCCGGCGACCAGCTGCTGCAGGCTTCGCTGAATCGCGTCTACCTCAAGAACACCATTACGCCGGACACCCGCAGCTACGCCGCGTTCGGGCAGGCCAACTGGCATTTCACGGATCGCGCCACGCTCACATTGGGGCTGCGGGAAACGTACGAGGACAAGACCAATACGTCCAGCAAGGCCGCAACCTTCATCGACGGATCGCCGCTGAACAGTCTGACCGCGCTGGGTAACAGCTTGGGCGCCACCGCGCAGCAGATCGCTTCGGCGAACAACATCCGCGCGACGACCGTGGGCACCACCTATTCCACCGTCGAAGGCACACCGATCAAGGCTTACGCGCTATCGTGGCTGGCGAGCCCGACCTACAAGCTGACGGAGGGCGTCATGCTGTACGGCTCCGCCGCGGCGGGTCAGAAATCAGGATCGGTGCAATTCAGCAGCAGTGGCGGTCCCTTGAATGTGCAGCCGGAGAAGGTTCTGGATTTCGAGCTCGGCATAAAAAGTCTGCTGCTGGACAAGCGGTTGGAGCTGAACGTGAATCTTTTCCAGACGAGAGTCAGGGACTACCAGCAGACGACGAGCCTCTTCGATCCGGCCACGACGGCCGTGAAGAACGACGGCACGCTCTATTACCAGTCGGTCCTCGGCAACATTCCGGAAATCCGCGCCCGGGGCGTCGAGCTCGAAGGGGTGCTCGCCCTGACGCAGCATCTGAGTTTCACGTTCGGCGCCACTTACAACAACGCGATCTATACGGACTGGCACACGGCCACCTGCCCGGCGGAGCTGAATGTCAAATCGAGCACCACCGTCTGCAACAACACGGGAAAGCAGATCGTGGCGGCACCCCGCTACACCTCGAACCTGGGCTTGGATTACCGGCAACCGGTGCATGGGGGCTTCGTGGGCCATGCCTGGGCGAGCAATGTATTTCGCAGCAAGCAGAACTTCGACAACAACCTTTCACGATACGGAATCCAGGGCGCGTATGGCGTCACTGACGTGGGCCTGGGCGTGCTCTCACCGAACGAAAAGGTCGAGGTGGACTTCGTGTCGAAGAACGTATTCAACAAACGCTATACGACCAGCGTGACGTTAGGTACGGATGGGTCGGTCGGTTATGACGGTATCGGCGACCCACGCTGGGTCGCAGTGGTGCTGCACGTGAACCTCTAGCCTTTCGATTCGAATTCGAAGCCGCGCCTGGCGGCCCTACTTTGGAGAGCATCCGGTGAACAAGACGACTCATCTGTGGGTAGCGAGTTGTATCGCGACGCCGCTCGCCCTTGCACAGGCCCCGCCGGGTCCGCCCAGTGCCACTGCCGCGCAAGCGCAGCAGCCGGCAGCTCGCGGGCCCGCATTGGAACTTGCACTGGAGGCGGCGGAGAAGGCCGTCGAAGCGTGCCGGGGGCTGGACCAGAAGGTCGGGGTGACCGTGGTCGATTCGGCCGGAGTATTCAAGGTGGTGCTGGCCACCGATGGAGCTTCGACGCGTGGCGTGCAGTCGAGCACCAACAAGGCCCTCACCGCCCTCGCGTTCGGCGCGGCCACCAGCGAGCTGGGCGATAGGATCCAGACCGACACGGCCCTGGCGCAGAAGATCGCCGCAAACGCGAATTACAATACCCGCGCGGGCGGCATACTCATCAAACTGGGCGATGACGTTATCGGCGCAATCGGTGTCGGGGGCGCGAAGGGTAGCGAGAAGGACGAAGCCTGCGCCATTGCGGGATTGCAGAAGGTGCAAGGCAAGCTGAAGTGAGCTCAGTCACGCCAAGTGGCGTCTCCAACTGCGCAAAGCGGTCGCTTATGAATCGAGCCAGGCAGGGACGATGCGCAGGACTGCCGGGCAGGTAGTCTGCCTGCTCGGGTTGGAGCAGCCTTTCCGGCGCGGCTGCTGATCGCCTGAGAGCCGGTGTCGCCGGAGCCGGACCCGGATCGTGGCATCGTTGCGGCCGGGCGGTTCCTGGAGGCGGCGGGTCTGGCCGCGCCCGGGACCGTTATCCGGCCCAGCTCTCCGGGGGCATGCAGCAGAAGCTCTCCATCGCCCAGTCGATCATCTGCGAGCCGCGCATCCTGCTTCTCGATGAGCCGTTCGGGGCGCTCGATCCGGGGGTCACCGCGGATATGCACAAGCTTATCCTCGACCTTTGGGCCGCCAATGCCATGACCATCTTCTGGTCACGCACGATCTGAAGGAAGGCTTCGAGCTGGGCACGCGGCTGCTGGTGTTCGACAAGCTACGGCACGACCCGCAAGCGCCTGAAGCGTATGGGGCAAAGGTCACGTACGACATTCCGCTGCGGCGGCCCGAGGCCGCCCGGGAGCAGCGGCGCCTGGCTCTCGTCGGATAGCGTCTGCGCGCATTTTGCGAACCCCGAAAGGCGCTTCCGGTAAACTTCGGCGCCTTCCATCGCCGGAAATGTCATCCCATTGAAGCAGCAACTCGAGCAGCTCGTGCTGGCCGCCCTGAACAATCTTCCGGGAGGCCTCCTCCCTGAAGCGCCCGCCCCGTCGGCGATCGTGATCGAGCGGACGCGCGACACGCAGCATGGCGATTTCGCCACGAATGTGGCCCTGCGCCTGGCAAAGGGCGCTCGACGCAAACCGCGTGAGCTCGCAGAGGCCATCGTGGCCGCGCTGCCGGCCAATCCTCTCGTGGCGCGTACGGAAGTGGCGGGCGCGGGCTTCATCAACTTCTTTCTGACCTCGAACGCTTACTCCCAGGAGCTCGCGACGATTCACGAGCTGGGTGAGCGCTATGGGCGCAGCACCCTCGGGCAGGGACAGCGAGTCATGCTGGAGTATGTCTCCGCGAACCCGACCGGACCGCTGCATGTCGGTCACGGGCGGCAGGCGGCGTATGGCGCGACGCTTGCCAACATCCTTGGCGCTGTTGGTTTCAACATAGCGCGCGAGTATTACATCAACGACGCCGGGCGCCAGATGGACATCCTCGCGGCGAGCACCTGGCTACGATACCTCGAGATCTGCGGCGAAGAGCTGCCGTTTCCGGCGAACGGTTATCGGGGCGACTACGTCCGGCCGTTGGCGCAGAAGCTGCACGCGAAAGTCGGGGAGCAGCTGCGGCGGCCGGCGGCGGTCGTTCTGGCGAACCTGCCGACCGACGCGCCGGTGGGAGATAAAGAAGCGTATATCGATGCGCTCATGAGCCGCGCACGCGAGCTGATCGGCGCCGACGGATTCCGGGAAGTGCTCGAGCTCTCGCTCGCCGAGATGCTCGCGGACATTCGCGAGGACCTCGCACAGTTCGGCGTCGAGTTCGACCGGTGGTATTCGGAACGGGCCCTCGGCGATAGCGGGGCAATTGACCGCGCGCTCGCGCGGCTGGAGGCGCAAGGCCGCCTTTATCGGCAGGAGGGAGCCGTCTGGTTCCGCGCGACCGAGTTCGGCGATGAAAAGGATCGCGTGGTCGTGCGCGAGAACGGACAGAAGACGTACTTCGCTTCGGATATCGCATATCACCTCGAAAAACGCGAACTGGGGTTCGAGCGCCTGATCGACGTGCTCGGCGCGGATCATCATGGATACATCGCGCGGGTGCGCGCCGGGCTCATGGCAATGGGCGAGCCGGGCGACTGTCTCGAGGTGAACCTGATCCAGTTCGTGAGCCTGTTCCGTGGCGGCGAGAAGATCGCGATGGGCAAGCGGGAGGCGCAGTTCGTGACGCTGCGCCAATTGCGCGAGGAAGTAGGCAACGATGCCTGCCGCTTCTTCTATCTGATGCGCAGCCACGACCAGCCGCTCGATTTCGATCTGGAGCTCGCCAAATCGCGGACCAACGAGAATCCGGTGTATTACATCCAATATGCGCACGCGCGCGTCGCGAGTGTCATGAAGCAGCTCGCCGCTCGCGAACTGCGCTTCGACCGCGCCGAGGGACTGGCGAGCACCGGGCTCCTCGTCGGCAGTCAGGAGCAGGCAGTGCTCAACTCGCTGGCTCGCTACCCGGAGGCGCTCGAGCAGGCGGCGGTAAACCGTGCGCCACACACGCTGGTTCATTATCTGCGCGAGCTTGCGAATGCCCTCCACACGTACTACAACGCAGAGCAGTTCATCGTAAGCGACGCAAAGCTACGCAACGCGCGACTCGCCCTGGTGCTAGGCGTTCAGCAGGTCCTTCGCAACGGTCTCACGCTGCTGGGCGTCTCCGCGCCGGAAAGCATGTGAGCTCCTGCAGTAACTTATGGCACGACTGACCCACCGCGACTACAAGACCAACCACCGGCGCCCGCTGGAATTCGGGCGCTTGCGTGAGTTCGGGGCCGGCACGCTGGTCGGTGTGGTCCTGGCGAGCGCCTCGTTCGTCTACATGGGCGGCAAGCGCCAGACTGCCCATGAAGGTGCGGAGGCTCCCCATCCCGATCCGCACCGCGCCGCGCCGGCCGAGACGGAAGCGGCCGCGGCGCGCACGGGGCAAACGTCCGAAAAGTACGACTTCTACCAGATGCTGCCGAATTTCGAAGTGGTAGTGCCGGAGAAGGAGAAAGACGTCAAGCGCGATCTGCCGGCCACCGCGAAGATAGAGCGGCCGGGTGTCTACGTCCTGCAAGCGGGGTCATATCGCAATGAGGCGGACGCCGAGCGCGTGCGAGCCCAGCTCTCGCTACAAGGAATCGACGCCAAGGTCCAGCGGGTCGCGGTCGACACCGATGTCTGGCATCGGGTACGCATCGGACCCATCACCAAGCTCGACGATCTCAACAAGCTTCGCAAGCAGTTGCAGGCGGCTGACGTCGATGCGCTGGTGATCCGGGTCGGGGACTAGGGCGCCGGGGAACAGAACCGCCGCGGTGAATGCCCAGGCAACGTTGGCGTTGCGGCATGCTACTTGCGTGATAGCGGGTCTTTAGTTCTTCCAGGAGCATCTTGCCACGATGCCGCCTTCCCGCTCCACCAAGGTTGTATACGCCGCAATGGCTGCGAATCTGGGGATAGCCGCGACCAAATTCCTGGCTGCGGCCGCGACCGGCAGCTCGGCGATGCTATCCGAGGCCATTCACTCGGTCATCGACACCAGCAATCAGCTGCTGTTGTTGCTGGGGCTGCACCGCAGTCAGCGTCCGCCCGATGAAACGCATCCGTTCGGGCATGGCAAGGAGCTGTATTTCTGGGGCCTCATCGTTGCGATTCTGCTGTTCGGCGTCGGCGGCGGCATGGCGCTGTTCGAGGGCGTCTGGCACCTGCTGTATCCCCGGCCGCTGGAGAATCCGTTTTGGGCCTACGTGGTGCTCGCGATCGCCAGCGTGTTCGAGTCAATCTCGTTCAGCGTCGCCATCCGCGAGCTTCTCAGCCGGCGCGGGCCGGCGGCGTTCTGGCTCCGGGTCCATCGGAGCAAGGACCCTTCCGTGTTTTCGACTTTCTTCGAGGATCTCGCCGCGCTGCTGGGCCTGGTCGTCGCTTTTCTGGGCATCTACTTCGGTCACCGCTTCCAGAATCCCTACTTCGACGGCGCGGCCTCCGTCGTCATCGGCATCATACTTGCGCTGGTTGCGCTCACCCTGGTGTATGAAACGCGCGGACTGCTGATCGGCGAGAGCACGAACCCGGAAGTCGTGGACGACATCTGCAGGCTGGTCGCAGCCGATCCGGCGGTCCATAAGTGCCGCACACCGCTTACGATGCACCTGTCGCCGTTCGAAATCCTTCTCAACCTGGAGGTGGTGTTCAAACAGAACATCTCGGCGGAAGAGCAGATCGCCGCCGTCGAGCGCCTCGAAAAGGCCATCCGTGAGCGGTATCCGTCGATGACCCGGATCTTCATCGAGGCACGTCGTGGCGAGGGCGCGCGGCCGGCGGACGGCACGTCATCAGAACAACTCGATCGGATCCACGTCGAGCGCCCAGCGCACGCGCCGGGCGCTCTGGAGCTGCTGGACCGCGGGAAGCCATGAGTCGAGAAAGTGGTGGAGGCTCGTCCGGTCCGCGCCTTCGATCAGCAATTGCGCGTGATAACGGCCCGCGCGTTTGGACATTGCCGCGGGCACTGGCCCGAGCAGACGAACGCCGCGTGGAGGCGCGTCAGCTAACTTACGGGCCTGTGTCAAAAACTCGAGAGCGCTCTCTGCGGTTTTCGCGGAGTCGCGTATGGCCGCAAGGCGGCTGAACGGCGGCCACAACGCCTGCGCGCGCTCCGCCAGCGCCGTACGTGCAAAGCCTTCGTACCCTTCGGTCAGCAGGCTGAGCAGCAGCGGATGGCCGGGGAATTCGGTCTGGATCAACACTTCGCCTGGTTTCGTGCCGCGTCCGGCGCGCCCGGCCACCTGCACGATGGTCTGGGCAAGCCGCTCCGGGGCCCGAAAATCCGTGCTGAAAAGACCCTGGTCCGCATTGAGGACCACTACAAGCGTCACGTTGGGGAAGTCGTGTCCCTTCGTGACCATTTGGGTGCCGACCAGAATGCGCGCTTCCCCCGAAGCCATGCGGCGCATGACCTCCTCCATGTCACCGCGCCGTCTCACGACATCGCGATCCAGCCGCGCCAGCGCCACGCCGGGGAACAGGGTGGTCAGTCCTTCTTCAATGCGTTCCGTGCCTTGTCCCACGGGCTTCACGGCAAACCCACACTGTGGACAACGTGAAGGCAACGCCGTGTCAGCACCGCAGTGGTGACACCGGAGCCGCGCCGCAGACATGTGTACGGTCAGGCGCGCATCGCATTCCTCGCAAGGAGCGACCCAACCGCAGGCTGTGCAAAGCAGAGTCGGCGCATAACCGCGGCGGTTCAGGAACACCAGCACCTGGCCCTCGCCTCGCAGATGTCGTTCGATCGCTTGAATGGCGGGCGTCGAGATCCCTGCGTGGCCCGCATTTGTGCGCAAGTCCACCAACGCCATGCGTGGGGGCTCCGCTTGACCGGCTCGATGTTGCAAAGGCAAGCGCACATAACGGCTGCCCGCGACATTGTGCAAGGTTTCGAGCGCAGGCGTGGCAGACCCGAGGACTACCGGCACATCCGCACGCTGGGCCCGAACCACCGCCAGATCCCGCGCGGAATATCGAAAGCCTCCCTCGTGTTGTTTGAACGAAGAGTCATGCTCTTCGTCGACGATGATGATGCCGAGATCGGAAACCGGTGCAAATACAGCCGAGCGCGTGCCCAAGACGATGCGGGCGCGGCCGGTGAAGGCGTCCCGCCACGCCATCAGTCGTTCGGTATCCGTGAGCGCGGAATGCAACACAGCCATGGGTGTTTCAAAGCGGTCCCGAAATCGCCCGACGAGCTGCGGCGTGAGGCCGATTTCAGGGACCAGGACGAGCGCCCGCCGCCCTTGCTCGAGCACGCGTTCGACGAGTCGCAGGTAGACCTCTGTCTTCCCGCTACCCGTAACGCCGTGAAGGACAAACGCGCCGAAATGCCCGAGCGCGCTCCGAATTGCCTCAACGGCCGTCCTCTGCTCTTCGCGCAGCTCCGGACCCGGAGTGCGCACGGCAAAAGGTTTGTCGATGGTCGCGATTGGAATATCCGTTGAGTCGATCCAGCCGCGGTCCGTCAGGGACCGCGCGGCATCGCGCCAGTTGGGCAGCGCTCCGTTCAACTCCGCTGCCGTGCCCCCAGCGTGCTCTACCAGATAGGCGAGAAGCGCCTGTTGCTTCGGCGCCCGGCGCGGATCGCCGCGGGCACACGCTTCGCGCCCCTCCGCCGTCGCCGTCCATCGCTCTTCACTGGCCGCTGCTTTTACGCCAAGTCTGAGTGCCTTCGGCAGTGCGGCGGACAGCACTTCTCCAATCGGGTGGTGGTAGTACTCCGCAGCCCACCGAAGCAGTTCCAGAGCCGAGCGGTCGAGCACGGGACCCGGATCCAGCACCTCGAGAATGGACTTCAGGCGCTCCCGTGGAACCTCCGAGGCGTCCGCAGCGCCCATGACGACTCCGACCAGCCGCTGCCGGCCGAACGGCACCCGGACCCTCATTCCGGGCTCGACAGCCTGGGCAAACAGGCCCGGATCGGGAGGCAGGTAGTCGAACAGACGCTTGAGCGGCATGTCGAGCGCGACACAAAAAACGCGGACGGCGGGCATGATATAAGCTAAATCAAGGGGTTACGGGTGCCGCAGCGAGTCAACCGGGGAACGAGCACGCGCGTTATACGGGGCATGTCTGAGTTTGCTACGCTCGTGTCGCCTTATAGCATGCCGGTTGCATCACACGGCGACGTGGAACTGTCGGATTCGCCCACCCTTGCCCGTTCCCGAACGCTGAACCAGTTTCTGGCCGGCGTCGAGCTCAAGGCATTCAAGATTGCGCAGGCGGCGCTCCGGCATGAGGACGACGCGCTCGATGCCGTGCAAGACGCGATGCTGCAGCTTGCACGCGCCTACGCGGACAAGCCCGCCGAGGAGTGGAAGCCCCTCTTTTATCGCATCCTCGAAAACCGTATACGCGACATGCAGCGCCGGCGCACGGTCCGCGGAAGGGTCATCTCCTGGCTGCCCTTCCGAGGCGACGAAGAGGATGACGAGCCGGATGCGATTGCGCAGGCGCCGAGCACGGATCCCTCACCGGCCAGGAAACTCGAGTTAGACGAGGCAATGCAGGCCTTGGAGAAGGCGCTCGGCGACCTCCCCAGGCGTCAGCAGCAGGTCTTTCTCCTGCGCACGCTGGAGGGGCTCGACGTCGCGGAGACCGCCATTGCTATGGGCTGCTCTGAAGGCAGCGTTAAAACACATTATTTTCGCGCCCTGCAGGCACTGCGCAGGCAGCTCGGGGAGTTCTACATATGAGCCCGGACAGCGAACGAGTTACGGAGTTCGAGCAGCACTCGCGTGTGGTGCTCGAAGAGAGTGTGGCGCGTATTGACGGCCACGTTCGCTCACGCCTGAACCAGGCGCGTCAGTCCGCGGTCGCGGAAGCGGCCGCGCGCCGTCCGACTTTCTGGCGGCCCTTCACCTTCGTGCCAACCGCAGGCGCGTTGGCAGCGGCACTCCTCGTGACAATGGCTTTATGGCACCGGCAGCCGCACCTGGAGCTGCCCGTGACTGAGGGAGCGCACTCGACAGTGGAGGATCTGGATCTGCTGGCGGACAGCGAGGGACTGGATCTCATGGAAGGAGGAGACAACTCCTTCTATGAGTGGGCAGTGGACCAGGCGGATGCGCCTGGCGAGACGGACGGCTGATGTCGGATCGACGAATCCGCCTGGTGCTGACACTGGCGGTGCTCACCGCCGGCTCCGGCTTCGCGCTGGCTGACGATGACCGGAAGCCCGCCGATCCGGCGCTCGACGCTGAGCTGCTCGAATTTCTGGGCAGCGTCGATCCGCCTGCGGACGGAGTACAGCCGGACGATGGCACCTGGATTGAGTATCTCTCGCAAACAGATATCGGCAAGGTGGTCAAGACTCCGACGGTGGCCGAGGCCAAGCCCGCCGCACCTGCACCAAAGCCGAGCGCACCCGGGGTGAAAGAAAATGAATAGGAAATGGCGTTCGCTGGTGCTTGCGCTGCTGCTCGCAGCGATGGCACCCGCGTTTGCGCAACAGGAGCAGGGCGCACCAGCTCCCGCGAGCGCTCCCGCGAGCGTGCCCTGGTCCAGCCTCTCGCCAGATCAGCAGAAGTTGCTGTCGCGTTTCGGAAGCCAGTGGGACACCATGCCGCCCGAACGGCAGCAGGCGCTCGCTCGAGGTAGTCAGCGGTGGCTCGGGATGTCGCCGGAGCAGCAAGGGCTGGCGCGCCAACGCTTCGACCGCTGGCACGCGTTGCCGCCGGAGCAGCGGGGCGCCTTGCGCGAGCGCTGGCAGAGATTCGAGTCGCTGCCGCCGGATCAGCAGGCGGCGCTGCGCCAGAACTTCCACCGATTCCAACAGCTCCCGCCCGACCGGCGCAGGCTGCTGCGCGAGCGATGGCACAACGCCACTCCCGCTCAACGCCAGGAGATGCTGCAGCGGATGCGCGATCACCGGATGCAGCGCATGCAAAACGTGCAACAGCCGATGCCGAGGTCAGCCCGGCCTCTGGGCCGCTGACTCAGCGCGTAGTGGTGTTGGTGTGCGGGCGCACGGGTATGGGCACGTTGCAGATGTCCACGTGGCCGGCCGGCACCTTGAACCATTCTTCGTGCCGATTACGACGCGCATTCACATATTCCGTGAAGGTCTGCGTGTCGGTACGAAGCTCTTCCAGGGGCGTTCGTTGTGCCTCGGGCACATCCGCGGCGACCTTGAACGACTTGATCGGCACTCGTTGCTCCGGCTTTTCATAGAAGCCCAGCGCGCCAGTGCCTCGCGGCAGCGAAGAGAGTAGCTCCATACCCTGCACGACCCGACCGAGCAGCGTGACATTTCGATCCAGGTGTCTCGGAGCATGGCCCAGGACCGCGTAGAGCTCCGTGCCGCCCCCACTGTCGACATCGTTGTCCCGCCCCGCACCGACCATGCCATAACAGTGGATCAACCACGCCCTGCCGAGCTTCGGGTCCAGCGCGACCGGAAACCCGTCCGAGAACCCCACCTCCGGCGCATAGGTGTCCGGGTCGCCCAGCGGCATGAACGACAGGCCGCGCGAGCTGCGCTCGAACTCAGCCGCCAAGGTGCGTTGGGCGGCGTGAATGGGTTTCTTGCCCTCCGGGTCGCCCCACTGCACGACGTAGTTGTCCTGCACCCGCTCGATCCACAGCCCGCTGAAATAATTCTCGCGGGCCAGAGCTTCGACATTCGCCACGTAATGCGGAGCGAACTGCGGCGCGAGCTCGATGATCACGCGTCCCGCGGGCAGCTCCATATAGATCGTGCTTTGCGGATCGATTGGCCGCCAGTCGGCTGCAGTGGCGGCGGCGAGCACTTCCGCCGACGTCAGGGCTTTCTTCACCGGCTGGTCTTGCGGCGCGGGCGCCGCAGCGCCTGCCCCAGACACGCAAGCCGTCGCAGCGATCGCCAACGCGAGGTTCCGCAGCTTTTGCAATCCCGTCCACTCCAGACTCTGCGTCATGATCCGGCGGGAGCCGTTGGGCGCCGCCATCAACCGACGGCCTTGATGGCCTGTATCAGCTCCGCTCCCACCTTCTGCGCGTCCCCATAGAGCATGCGGGTGTTGTCCAGATAAAACAGTCCGTTCTCGATGCCTGAGAACCCGGCACCCTGCCCGCGCTTGATGACGATGACATTCTTCGCCTTGTCGGCGTTGAGAATCGGCATTCCGTAGATCGGGCTGGACTTGTCCGTGCGCGCGACGGGATTCACGACATCGTTCGCGCCGATGATGAGCGCAACGTCGGCCGTCTCGAACTCCGCGTTGATCTCATCCAGATCCGAGATGAGATCGTAGGGCACGCCGGCTTCCGCGAGCAGCACGTTCATATGTCCCGGCATGCGCCCCGCCACCGGATGGATCGCGAACTTCACGGTCACGCCGCGGTCGATGAGCAGCTGGCACAACTCCCAGATCTTATGCTGCGCCTGTGCCACGGCCATCCCATAACCCGGTACGACGATCACCTTTTGCGCAAAGGCCATCATGACACCGGCGTCGGATGCCTCGATCGGCTTCAAGCTTCCCGACACGGTGCCGGTCGCGGCTGCGCCGGTGTCTCCGAACCCGGAGAACAGGACGTTCCCGAGCGAGCGATTCATCGCCTTCGCCATCAACTGCGTCAACAGCGTGCCGGCCGACCCGACCACCGTGCCGGCGATGATCATTGCCGCGTTGTTCAACACGAAGCCTTCGAGGCCCACAGCCAGGCCGGTCAGGGCGTTGTAAAGGGAGATCACGACCGGCATGTCGGCGCCGCCTATCGGCAGCGTCATGGTGAGGCCCAACACCAGCGCGAGCACGAAGAAGGCGGTCACCACTCCCGCAGAGGCATTGAAGTGGAAAGCGACGAGGCCGCCGAGCACGAGCGTCGCGGCGAGCAGCAGCAGATTCAGTATCTGCTGTCCGCTGAAGCGCACGCTGCGCTTGATGAGCCCCTGCAGCTTGCCGAAGGCAATGGCGCTGCCGCTGAAGGAGACAGCGCCGATGATGCCGCCCACGACGGCCAGCGTGGAAGTCGCGTACCCTTGCATCTCGCCGCGGTAGAGCTCGACCGCCGCAATAGCGGCAGCCGCACCGCCGCCCATGCCGTTGTAGAGCGCGATCATCTGCGGCATATCCGTCACGGCGACGCGTTTCCCGCGCCACCATGCGAACCCGCCCCCGATGAGAATCGCGGGAATGATCCACTCGAAGTTGGACATGCCGGGGTAAGCAAAGGTGACCGCGGTGGCGACGAGCATTCCGGCGCCAGCCCAGAGAATGCCGCTGCGCGCGGTCACGGGCGAGCTCATGCGCTTCAATCCGAGGATGAATAGAACCGCCGTGACGAAATAACTCGTCTCGATCAGCGCGTCCAGGGACGACATCTCTGACATCAGTGCGCCCTCTTGCCGCCGCCAGGGGCACCCGTCTGGCGCGACCCGCTCGACTTGAACATCTCGAGCATGCGCTCCGTGACGACATAGCCGCCAACGGCATTGCCGGCGGCCAGCAATACGCCGATGAAGCCGATGACCTTCTCGAGCGTCGAGTGTGCGCTGCCGAGGGCCACCATGGCGCCGACCAGCACGATGCCGTGCACGAAGTTGGATCCTGACATCAGCGGCGTGTGCAGGATGACCGGCACCCGCGAGATGACCTCGTAGCCGGTGAAGGCGGCGAGCATGAATATATAGAGCGCAACCATACCCGTCATGTGCTTACCCCGTGCGTGAACAATGCGCCGTCAGCCTTCCAATGCCTTGCGCGTCGGTGCGTGTTTGATCTGCCCGGCGTGCGTCAGGCAGGACTGCGCGAATACCTCGTCCGTCCAATCGATTGCGAGCTCGCCTTTGTCGATCGCCGGCTTGAGAAAATTGAGCAGGTTGCGCGCATACATCTCGCTCGCGTTGTAGGCCAGCTCGCCGGGCAGGTTCACCGGCCCTATGATCTTCACGCCCTGGTGCTCCACTGTTTCGCCGACCCGCGTGAGCTCGCAGTTCCCGCCCTGCTCGGCAGCGATGTCGACGACGACGGACCCGGGCCTCATGCGCTCAACCGCGGCGCGCAGGATGATCTTGGGTGCGGCGCGGCCCGGAACGGACGCGGTCGTCACCACCGCATCGGCGGCGGCGATACGCGAGTCGAGCACTTCCTGCTGCTTGCGCTTTTCCTCTTCCGTGAGCTCGCGCGCATAGCCTCCCGCGCCTTCAGCGCTTACGCCCGTATCGACAAACTTCGCACCGAGCGACTTCACCTGCTCTTTGGTTGCGCCGCGCACGTCGTAGGCTTCCACCACGGCGCCCAGGCGGCGCGCCGTGGCTATGGCTTGAAGCCCCGCGACTCCGGCCCCAATGATCAATACCTGCGACGGCCGAATGGTCCCGGCGGCGGTCGTGAGCATGGGCATGAACTTCTGCAGATGATTGGCGGCGATCAGCACGGCCTTGTAGCCGGCGATGGCCGCCTGCGAGGAGAGGGCGTCCATCGATTGCGCCCGTGAGATGCGCGGCACGAGCTCCATGGCGAAACTCGTGATCCCGCGCTCCTGGAGGGCCTTCACCTCCGCCTGGCGCGCGTGCGGCTGCATGAATCCGATGACGACTGTCCCCGACCTCAGCCGCTGGATCTGCTCGAGGGCGAGCGGCTGCACCGTCAGCACCACGTCCGACTGCTCCAGCACGGCGCCCGGCGAGTCGGCCCAAACGACATTCTTATATGCAGAATCAGGGAATTGCGCGCGGGTGCCGGCCCCACGCTCGAGCAATACCCGGGCCCCGCTTTGGCCGAATTTCTCGGCGACTTCCGGAACCACACTCACACGCGCTTCTTGCGGTGAGCCCTAGCGAAGCGCACCAATGGTGACTGGCATGCACGGCCCTCGTGGGAAAGCACCGTGGCCGGTCGGCCACGCTGTAGGAAAACGTTAATCGAATGAAGACGTTGCGTTGTTGAAGTTTTGCACAAAAGTGCCTTATCTTACACCTGCCATGCTAGGTATCGATCTAGAACGCGCCGATCACGGCGACCAGAACGACCTGCGCATCGTCGCCTCTCCGGCGGCACGCGGGCTCTCTCAGCTCGTCCTGCGTACGGATATCGCGGGCATGCCTCTCGAATGGATCGACTATAAAGAAGCCGCGCGACTCTACCATCAGGAGCAGGTGGCATATACCTGTGGCTCGATGCTCTACAAGCTGTACGGCGGCGTGAATGCCCGGACGGGACGCCGGACCATCCTCGAAGTCAACTCGATCGTAGCCACGATCGGACATACGGGGAATCCGGGCAATACCCGGCACGACTACATTCCGCCTTTGAACAACCAGACGCTCTTCCGTCGGGATGCTTATCTGTGCATGTATTGCGCCGTTCGCTTCCCCTCACGTGAGCTGTCACGCGATCATATCCGGCCGTTCAGCCAGGGCGGCGTCGACATCTGGACCAACGTGGTGACAGCCTGCCGCCGCTGCAACAACCAGAAGGCCTCGCGCACCCCGGAGCAGGCCAGGATGCAGCTCATCGCCGTGCCGTTCACTCCCACCTATGCGGAATATATTTTCCTCAAGGGCCGGCGGGTGCTCGCCGACCAGATGGAATATCTGCTGGCGCACTTCCCCCGCTCGAGCCCGCTGCACGCCCGGATTCAGCGCTGGCTGGCGTGACGGCGTTGATTTTTCTCATTGACGCTTCGGTATACGTTTTTCGCGCCTACCACTCGATGCTTCCCGACATGGTGGATCGGGACGGCAATCCCGTGCACGCCGTGTTCGGCTTCGCGCGCTTTCTCGGCGACCTCATCGAGCGGGTGCGTCCCCGTTATATCGCGGTCGCCTTCGACCAGCGGCTCGCGACTTCCTATCGGAGCCGTATCTATCCTCCCTACAAGGCGAATCGCGAGCCGGCGCCGGTCGATCTCGCCATACAGTTCCGGCACTGCCGCGAGCTTTGCCGCCATCTCGGTCTCGCCGCCTTCGTGAGCCCGGAGTACGAAGCGGACGACATCATCGGCACGCTGGGGTGCCTCATGCGCGAGGAGGGCGTGCGCTCGGCTTTCATCACCCGCGACAAGGATCTCGCGCAACTCGTCCGCGCTGGCGATTTGTACTGGGATTTTGGCGCCCGGGAGCAATTCGGCTACCACGACATCGAGCGGCACTTCGGAGTGGCGCCCGAGCGCTTCGCCGATTACCTCGCGTTGACCGGCGACGATGTGGACAACATTCCCGGAGTGCCCGGCGTGGGACACAAGACGGCGGCGTCGCTCATGAAAGCCTTTGCCTCACTCGACGATCTTTATGCCGACCTCGACCGCGTGCCGGGGTTGAAGCTGCGCGGCGCGCGCACCTTGAGCGACAAGCTGCGCGAGCACCGCGAGTCAGTGTTTCTTGCCCGCAAGCTGACGCGCATCACCTGCGATATGCAGCTCGGTGTCGACGTCGAGGGCTTGCGGCGGCGGCTGCCGGATGGGCCCGCGCTGACGGAGCTCTACGATCGCCTCGGCTTCGGGCCGTTCCTGCGCCGGCAGAGCGAACGGCTGGCGCAGGTTCCCGTCAGCTGAGCTCAGCGGACGATTTCTCCCGTTACGCATCCGAGCGGCTCACCGAATCCATCCGCGCCTTGCGCCTCCAGATGCACCACCCGTCCGGCGAGGGCCTGAGTGTCGATGCGCACGAGATGGCTGTCGTCCGGCTGCAGTCGTGACGTATAGCGCGACGCCGGAAGCTCGTGCTTCTCGGAATCCGCGGCTATGACGCGGCGGTTCCGCGAGACGCCCGGTACACGCAGCAGCGCGAAGCGGGTGTCAGGTGCAAGCCGCAACGGAAAGCATTCGTCGCCCCGGGTAGCGGCGGGGACGTTGAAGATCGCGGTCCGTGTCGAGTCGAGGTCAGGTGCCTGGGCCTCATGCCCGAACCAGCCGCCCGCCACACCAAGAACTCCGCATATGACGAGCGACGCGGCCATACGCCAGCCGGCCGCGGCGTGCGCGTGCCAGCCGATCGCCGCCGGTGCGAGCACCGGGCGCGCCCTGTTTGGCATGTGGAGTTTGATGGAGCGCCATGTCTCGACGTCCTCGATGCATTCCGCGCAACCCATCATGTGCATCTCGAACGCCTCCAGAGCGCGCTCGTCGAGACCGTCCGCTACGTAAACGGCGGCTGTTTGCTGTGCTTTGAATTGTGAGTGGTCCATGGTCTCCCTACCCATGAGTCGATTGCGGGGCGGGCGACTCGCCGAGCGCGAGTCCCGCTTTGCGCAGGATGTCGCCGAAACGCTGGCGTGCGCGCCAAAGAACCTGGTTGAACTGCATGTCGGTCAGTTTCAGCGACTCGCGGATCGAAGTCCGAGGCTCCTCGCGGAGGTAGAAGCGCTCGAGCACTTCACGGTCGCGCTGCACCGGCAGGTGATCCATGAGATTGCGTACGTGCCTGGCCAGTTGCTCGTGGTCGAGGCGTTCTTCCAGCGACAGGGTCTCGTCCTTGAGGTTGGTGAGCAGCTCGCGGTCGTTCTCGTGCCGATGGGAGAGTTCCCCACGCCAATAGGCCGTCGCGAGCTTGCACGCCGTCCGATACAGATAGCCTCCAAGGTTGCCCGGGTCGTCCAGGCCTTCGGTACGGATTTTTTTGATCGCCTGCAAAAAGGTGCGCTGTAGCAAATCGTCGGCCGCATCACGATCGATGCGCCTCTGGTGGAATACCTGTAGCAAGGGCCGCCGATATCTCAGGTAAAGTTGATTTTGCAGCTCGCTGCGCTCCGCCACGGCCTCCACGAGGGAAAGATCATCGCCCGCGTCCCTGTAGAGGGCCTTTTCGGCGCCGGGCGCGGTCTGCGCGGCTGGTGCTTCGATGTAGCTCATGGACGCGATTCCTGGTGCGCTTCTGGCTGGCGGCAGACGCTTGCGGAGCGGTTCTCCGTCGCGAGCAGACAAGCGTCGGCCAGGGGCACACCATTTAGGTAAGGTGCCCGCGATCCCGGCTTCGAACGGCGTGGTGTCGCAGCCATGCGCCCCTCCACAACCCCCGCCAGAAACTCGTCTGGCGCCAATTTATCATAGGGTGGCCTCGACCAGATGCCGGCCAGCAGGCCGGCCAGGATGGCAGTGGAATTGGAGCTGCCCTGTTCCAGGCGGTATTGCGCTGGCGGCGCGCTCGCCCCGATGACACAGGCACTCGGCGCACCCAGATTGAGGCCCGCGGGGGCCGGGCTGGTGCCGGGGGAGATGCTGTCGTCGTTGCCGATCGGAATGGCCCGGACGATGCGACGAAAGCCATAGGCTGCCGGGTAACCCGCCGCCGGCTCCCCTTTATTGGGAACACTGGCGACCACGATCGCTGCCACCGGCGAGCCGGGGCGATCGGCGATTTCGCGGAAGGCGGCATCCAGGGCGGGAGTCGTCGCATTCCAATGGGCACTGAAGCTTAGAATCCGCGCCCCCATGCGGGTGGCGTACTCCAATGCCCGCCTCAGGCGCACCGGATCGGCGCGGGTAGCCCCTGCATCGCAACCGACGACTCTCAGGATCATGACCCGGGCGCCGTCCGATCCCGGTGCGGCTATCCCGACGAGGTTATTCCGTTCGGCGGCAACGAGGCTGGCCATCAGGGTGCCGTGGCTGATCCTGTTCCGACAGTTGCCTTTGGGTGCGACGTCGGGGCTGTCATCGACGAAGTCCCAGCCGTGCAGGTCATCCACGTAGCCGTTGCCGTCGTCGTCCATTCCGGCTTTTCCGTGCGCCTCGGCTTCGTTCGTCCACAGCTGATGGCGCAGTTCCTCATGTTCAATCCAGGCGCCGTCGTCGAAGACGGCGACCGTGACGGGCTTTGCCGGCGCCGCCGCGCTCCAGGCGAGGGAGCCCGCGACATAGTCGACCCACCAGAGGTTGCCCGCGCGGTAAGCGCAGTCGTTGGTTTGCGAATCAGCGACCGGCGTGGCCGGCAGCAGGGTCGAGCAGGGTAGCGGTTCGCAGGGAAATCCGGGCGTGCCCGCTGCACTGCCGGCCAGCGGCGCGCCGCCGAGGATCATCAGACATAACGCAGCCGTGGACCTGCAAAAAACCATGTGCCGATTGTAGGATCGGCGGGTAAAGGAAATTGTGCTTTCATCGACCTTCGTGCGCATCTCATCCTACGGGGTTCGCATATCGCGAACCCCGTCGAGACGCAGTGACGGACGCTGGTCAGTTCCGGCTGTGGATCACGCCATCGTCATCCAGCTGGAGGTCGGTGGGGGCGCTTGCCGACTGCAGCACGATGATTGCGGATTTTTCCCCCTGCAGATCGCGGGGGAAAATCAAAACGTGTTCCAACTGTCCGTGCAGGGTCGCCAGGCCGTACCAGTGCTGCTGCTCGTAATACGGCTCCGCCGTCTGAACATAACCCGACATCGCGAGAAACGGCGAGCTCGATTCCGAGCCCGGAATGCATTCGAAGTCGGCCGGCAGCGTGGTCATTTTGGTGCCTGCGCGGTACTCCAGCTTCATGCCGTTCCATTCGGCGGCCCACTGCTGCCCCCCGGCATCCAGGGTCTGGAGTGCGTAGCTGCCGTCCGCGGCAACCGAATCGCTCGCGACCTCGAATTTCAGTCCGGGCTGCACGCGCGCCGCCAGCCCGGCATGCGCTTCGGTGCAATTCGCCGTCACGGTCCATTCCTTGAAAAAATAGCCCGGAATGCCGGCGGCTTGCGCCGACGGGGCTGCCGCGAGGCCAATGAAAAGGCATTGCGCTGCGGCAAACGTGGTCAACGAGATCTTGCGGGTCATGGGGAGGCTCCTCGGGGATGTGCGGGAAGTCCGCACCTGATCACTGCGGCGAGGAGCCGGCTTATCTCATCAGACGGCCCATAGACCGCACATCTCCTGGAGGCACGCTCAGATGGAGCTGTCGGGCCAGCCGTAGAGGGAGAAGGCGGCCCACTCGTACGTCGTCCCGGTCGCGGCGCGCTCGAGCTGCGCTTTGCGCAGCGCCGCCGAGGCGCTCAGGCGGTCGACGAGCAGATATTTGTAAAATCGCTGCATGAAAGCGGCGGTCACCTGGTCGTCGACGCGCCAATAGCTCGCCAGAACGGCGGCCGATCCGGCTTGCAGGAAAGCCTGTGCGGGGCCCAGGACCCCCTCGCCGGGCAGCAGCCTGCCGCGCGAGGTCTCGCAGGCGCTCAGGACCACGAGCTTCGAATTCAGCCTGAGCCCGAGAATATCCAACAGGCCGAACGTGGAAGCAGGGGTGTCGAGCGGGGATTCGGGCGTGAGCGCCAGGGCCGAGAGGCGTGGCCGTTGGGCATCGATCCGCGCATGAGTGGCGATGTGCAGGAGGTCGACGTTGGCGGTGGCAACGTTGCGGAGCGCTGTCGGCACGGCGGCGCAACCGACCAGAGTCTCGATCCGACTCGCCGGACGCGATTCGCGCGCCAGCCTGGCGATCGCGGCGACTTCGGCGCGTGTCCCGGGAAGACGGGGGAGGGACTCGGTCCAGGCGGACATTGTGCGAGTCGTGCCGACAGACGGATGGGTTTGCCCTGTATCGATATCGATACATTCCCGGCGCCAGTCCGCAACTCTGAAAACAGGATCGCCGATGAGCACCAGATGCGGAGCCTCGCTACGGGCGGAGACCGCCGGGTGGACGCGCATGAGGAATAAAGCGGAAGGGATGACGGCGGTTTCGGCGTGTTGCAGAACTAGTTGTTGGCTTGGATCCGCCGACCATGGAAGAACCGCTAGTGGAACAGTGTGCAGAGCGTCGTCCGGAACGAAGACGATGCGGTGTCCGGGCAGAATGGCGCTGATCGGCCACAGGACGAGTCGCGCGAGCGCTTGAGCGGCGTCGCGAACTTCGCTCGGGGGCGCTTCGGTGTCATGTAGACGCTCCCGGAGCTCGGCTGTCGCGCGCGCTATTTCCCGGCTCTCCCCGAGATGCACGACGCGCACGCTCTCGCCGCTGATGACGAATGCGAGCATTTCCCGAGGGCCCGCGGCGTATTCGACCAATACTGCATTGAGTTGCACGAGCGTGCGCCCGAGCTGGACACGGTCGAACGGCTCGACGGCGCCGCCCTCGCGCACAGCCACCCGCTCGATCTCGTCAATAAGCGTGTTGCGCGCCTGATTCGTCGCGGCTCGCGCCGTGATAGCGACAACTTCATTCAACAGCCGCTGGTACTTCGAGGTCGGTGGCGCGTCGGTCGGGGATGCGGAGTCGCGCGTCGCCTGGTTGAGAGCATAGCGGAGACTACGGGCGCGGCCGCGCTCGGAAGCTTCGAACGCGTGCCACGCAGCCGAATCGTCTGTGCCGCTTTGGGAGGCGAACAAGTCGGTCAGCTCGGTGAATACAGTGTGCTGGCTGGCAAGGAACGTGGCCCGCTTCTCGCCGTCGAGCTCGTCGATCGGAACGGCCTCGATCAGAGCGGCGGCCACCTGCAACACACGCTCGGCTGCCGCGGTTTTCCCCGAGCCGCGATAACCGGCCGCGATCAGGCGCAGCGCCGTGATAGTGCTCTCCACATCGCCCCTCGCGATGCTGGATTCCAGTGCCTGATAGGCGCCTGCGAGGCTCCCGGCGGGGTTTCCGGCAAGCAGCATGGACTTCACCAGGCCCAGTTGCGCGGCTCCGCGATGCTCGTATGTTGCTGGAAAGCCCGCTTCATCCGCGATGCGCAGCGCTTGGGCAAAAGCAAGCCGCGCGGCCGCCGGGTCGTTGCGCTCGAGGAGCGCCGTCCCGCGCGCGGTCGAAAGACGCATCTGACTGCGGGAATCCGTCGCGTAAGGCTGTGCCGCATCCAGACAGCTCCACACCTGCGCGGACTCGCCTTCCAGCATCGAGGCGTTACCGAGTGAAAGCAGGGAATTGAACACCACGATCTTGTTGTCCATCGCGAGAGGCCCTGGATCGAGAGCCTCAGCGCATGGGCCCCTTGCAGTGACGCTGGCGCGCCCCTCGTGAGAATAGCTCCGCCCTTGCTCCGCGGCGGGCAGCGGGTGGCTCGGACTCCGGTCGGCGGGCAGTGCCGCGGCCAGCAGATTGGGGCAGCTCAGGGAGGCAGCCTGAGCGAGGTCGTTCCGCGCATCTGCGAGATCGCCGACATGGACCAGCAGATTGCCAACTCGGACGAGGCTGCGACGGACTCCCTGGCAGTCTCCCAGTCTGGCATACGCGAGCATCGCCGCCGCGTGCGAGCGCTCGCTGCTGCTGAAAAGACCGACCACCCCCTGCAGTCGTCCGAGGTTGTTCCAGATGTCGGCAACCAGTTTCGGATCGAGCGCCGGAGGCAGGAGCCGCAGCGCATCGGCATACGCGGCGAGCGCGAACGCGTAGTTTTTGCTCTCCTCGGCGAGCTGCGCGAGGTTTTGACTCGCTGTCGCGTAACAGTCCCAGTCCCCTGTTTCGCGACAGCGCGCGGCCGCCTGTGCGAAGAAGACACGCGACCGTTCGGGCGCATCCAGCAGGTATTCGAGAAACCCCGTGAGGATGTCCAACCGAGGCAACTCGCGCGCGCCATAGGAGTCCGCGCCGTCGTAGCGGCGCGCTATCGACAGCCAGCGGCGTACCGTCGGTGCAACTACAGCCGGATCGCTTTCCGGCATGTCCAGAAGCGCCTTCGCCTCCAGGCCCGCCACCGCGCCGATCAACACCGGCTCGGTTCCGCTGCCGTAGCCAGCGAGTGCTTCACTCGCTAGAGCGTAAGCGTCCCGCTTACGATCAAACCGGCGGTAGGCAATTTCCGCCATCGCGTGGCGTGCCATGGCGGCGGACCGACGCAAATTCAGGCGGGCGAAGCGGCGAGCGGCGCTCAGATATCCGTTGAACGCAGCATCCCAGTCGTGTGCCTGGACCGCACGTCCCGCAGCAGCGAAGTCGAGCTCCGCCTGGGTTCGCGCGGACTCGGCAGGCCCGATGAGGTCGGCCGAGACGCAGACTTTGCCGTTGACGTCCCGCGAGTCTTCGGCACGAACTCTGATCTCGGTGCCCCCGGAGCGCACCACTTTCGCGGCGAGCAACATTGTGCCGAGCCGCTCAACCGGCGATGCCGAAGCGGATGCGGGCTGGTCATCGAGCGAGGCGACCGTGGAGATACCGCGCTCCTCGATCTCGATCCGCATGGTTCCGCTACCCGGCGAGATGACGCGAATAGCTACTTCCCGCGGGCCCCCGATCGCCAGACACTCACGGGCGAGTACGGGTTGAACGCCGTGCGCCTGCGCCGTCATGCCGGGACGGCACGCGCCAAGCAATATGCCGCACAGGACAATCCGGAGCCACTGGCGACCCGCCCGGTAGGGATCGCGCTGCTGACCCTTCGAGCCCGCTCCTGCAGCTCCAGCGCAATATTCGGCTATGCTTCGGCGCATGCCGCTCATGTCTTCGAGGGAAACACCATGGCGAATAAGAATATCGTGTCGGTCCTGCTCGAGGAGCGCACGTTTGCGCCGCCGGCCGCATTCACTCAGCAAGCCCGGATCAAGCCGGCCGACGCGCAGAAGCTCAGAGAGCGGGCGGCGCAGGATCACGTCGGTTTCTGGGCGGAGCTCGCTCGCAAGGAGCTCCACTGGCAAACGCCGTTCACTGTAACCCTGGACGACTCGAGCGCGCCCAACTATCGCTGGTTCACGGATGGGCGGCTGAACGTTTCGTACAACTGTCTCGACGTCCATCTCGCCGAGCACGGCCAGAAGACGGCCCTCATTTTCGAAGGGGAGCCGGGTGACGTGCGCCGCATGAGCTATCGCGAGCTGCACGCGGAGGTCTGCCGGTTCGCGAATGCGCTCAAGGCGCAGGGCCTGCGCAGCGGCGATCGGGTCATCATCTACATGCCGCTCATCCCCGAGATCATTGTGGCGATGCACGCCTGCAACCGGATCGGCGCGATCCATTCGGTGGTGTTCGGCGGCTTTTCGGCACTCGCTCTCAAGGATCGTATCGAAGACACCGGCGCGAAGCTCGTCATCACCGCGGATGGCGGCTGGCGCGGCGGACAGGTGATCGAGCTGAAAGCGGCGGCCGACAAGGCCCTGGCCGGGGGATGTCCGAGCGTGGAGCGAGTCATCGTCTATCGTCGCACGGACAAGCCCGTTGCCATGGATCCGAAGCGCGATGTCTGGTGGCACGACGTCGTTGCGGGAGCGTCGCCGGTTTGCGAGCCGGAGTGGGTCGACGCCGAGCATCCCCTGTTCCTGCTGTACACCTCGGGGTCGACCGGCAAGCCGAAAGGCATTCAGCATTCGACCGGCGGATATCTTCTCGGCGCCAAGGTGACGAGCCAGTGGGTTTTCGATCTGCGCGCCGATGACGTGTTCTGGTGCACGGCCGATGTCGGCTGGGTCACGGGGCACAGCTACGTGGCCTACGGTCCGCTGGCGGCGGGCGCGACCATCGTGTTGTATGAAGGCTCACCGATCGTACCGGACGGCGGACGCTTCTGGAAAATCTGCCAGACGCACGGAGTGAGCCTCTTTTACACCGCCCCCACCGCGATCCGCGCGCTCATGAAGCTCGGGGACGAGCTGCCGGCCCGGTACGATCTTACGCGTCTGCGCCTGCTCGGCAGTGTTGGTGAGCCCATCAACCCCGAGGCATGGATGTGGTACCACCGGGTCATCGGTGGGGAGCGCTGTCCGATCGTCGATACCTGGTGGCAGACCGAGACCGGCGCGATTCTCGTATCGCCGCTGCCTGGTGCGACAGCGACGAAACCCGGATCGTGCACGCAGCCTCTGCCGGGATTCGATGTTGACATCGTGGACGATCATGGCAAGCCGGTGACGCGCCCGGACGCGGGCGGTTATCTCGTCATTCGCAAACCCTGGCCGTCGATGCTCCGGACCCTGTGGCGGGACAACGATCGTTATATCGCAGCATACTGGGAGAAGTTCGCCAACCGCTACTACGTGGCGGGCGACAGCGCGCGCCGCGACAAGGACGGTTATTACTGGATCATGGGGCGCATCGATGATGTGCTCAACGTGGCGGGACACCGGCTGGGAACGATGGAGATCGAATCGGCGCTCGTCGCTCATCCGCGCGTCGTGGAAGCGGCGGTCGTGGGCAAGCCGCACGAAGTCAAAGGGGAGTCGGTGTTTGCTTACGTCGTGTGTCGCGGCCAGCGCCCGACGGGCGATACGGGCTCACTCGTGAAGGAGCTGCGCGACTGGGTCGCCGAGCAGCTCGGGGCGATTGCCAAGCCGGACGAGATCCGCTTCGCGGACAATCTCCCCAAGACCCGCTCGGGGAAGATCATGCGGCGGCTGCTGAAGGCGGTCGCGCGCGGCGAGGAAATCACCCAGGACGTTTCGACGCTGGAGAATCCCGCGATCCTGGACCAACTGCGCGGCGTGGACGATGTTGCGGCGCCGGCGAAGCCACGCAAGGCGGCGAATCAGAGCAGGGCGGCGCAGCGGGTTGCGGCGGCAAAGAAAGCGGCGGCATTGCCCGGCGCGGGTGTGCCTAAGCAAGCCGGCACGCCCAAAAAAGCCGTCGTGGCGCAGGCAGGCGGCGGAAAGAGGACGGCTGTGAAGAAGACGGCTCCGAAGAAGACGGCCAAAGCGGCCCTTACTCGCAAGTCCGCGCCGCGCAAGTCCCCGGGCAGGACCAACATCCGGCGCGGCAAGGCGGTGAAACGCTCCGCCGCGCGCCGCACTGCACGCAACGCGGGCGCGAAATCCGGCGCGCAACCGGGCCAGAAATCGGGCGGGCGATCCGCCCCGAAGTCCGGCGCTAAGTCGGGTCGGAAACGCACCGCCACGCGCGCTGCGCCGCGCGGCGGCCGGTAACGCCGCGTATTGGCAGGTTTCGCGCGATAAAGCGCTCTGGTGTTGGTGCGAAGCTCGCGCGTACGATCATTTCCGTCGCAGCCCACTCCAGCTAACTTCTGCGCGCACCGCCAGGTGTAACTCGAGGAGGACGCAGTATGTCATTGAAAAAACCCGCGCTCGATCCACTGGCTGTGGAGGCCGTCTCGAAATCCGGCTATCCGGAGCCGTATCGCTCTCTCGTCATGCCGCGTGAAAAGCGTCGACTCGGTGACGCCTTGGGACTGACCCGGATCGGCATCAATCGCACGACGCTGCCACCGGGCAAGATGTCGGCGATGCGTCATTGGCATACCGCCGAGGATGAATTCGTGTACGTGCTCGAGGGCGAAGTAGTGTTGCGAACGAGGGCGGGTGAGCAGGTGCTCGGCGCGGGAATGTGCGCCGGTTTTCCCGCGGGGGTCGACGATGGACATCACTTGATCAACCGCAGCGAGCACCCCGCCAGCTATCTCGAAATAAGCAATCGTGACGCTGAAGATAGTGCTTACTATCCCGACGCCGACGTGGACTTGACGTGGAATTCGTCACAGGCGCCTGGGCGGATGACACGCAAGGATGGCACTCCGTACTGAACGTGGTGGGCATGGAACTTGCGAAACTCCAGGTGAACTCCACGCGAAAGAGGCACTCATGGGTCAGGTCATACATGTAGCCTTCGGCACGGAGCGTGAGTGGGAGCAGACGCACGCGAAGACGGTCGATGGGCTAGTCGCGATTGGAACCCTGTTCGGCGACGATGAAGCTCTGATGCGCGCGAAGGCGGATTGCGTCTATCACATTCTGCGTCAGATCGTGGAGGAGGTGCCCTCCGTGCAGATCACGACGAGGATGCCGGAGAACCTCTCCTCTGAGCAGCTCGAACTGCTGACGGGCGCGATCAAGGAAGCGGCCCTGAAAGGCATTGAGATCGCGATGACTCACTCGGTACAGGTGCTGATGAGCTCAATCTACGATCTGTGCACTTCGAAGCTGCACGCGCGTCCATCCTGACGTGTGTGCCTTCGGCCCGGCACGCTCAAGGTGCGGCGGCGACGAGTCTCAGGTTGTAGGTGACCGTGACGTCATTTCCGACCCACTCGGTTGACTTCCATTCGCCCTGTCCCACGCCGAAGTCGAGACGGTGGATAGTTGTCTTTCCAGCTAGGTAGCCGACAGCGTGTCCCTGCTCATTGGCGGTGCGAAACGTGAATGGGATGTGCTGGTCGCGCGTTACGCCGCGGATGGTCAACTTACCGGCAGCGTCAAAACCCGTGGGGGTCTTGGTGATTTGCGTTGCAGAGAAGCGCGCCTGCGGAAACTTCGCGACGTTGAATAGGTCTGGGCCGCGCAAAGTGTCATCGCGATCCTTATCCCCGGTGTCGTATGAGTTCATTTCCACGGTGACATCGAGCCCGCTCGCCGTAGCGCCGTCCGCCGAGACATCGAGCGTTGTCCGGAACTTCCCGAACTTGCCTTTGTTCTGGGCCCCCGCCTGCACGAATGAGAATTCGAGCGAGCTCTTTGCGGGGTCGCTCGAATACTGCGTCATTCCCGCGGCCGCGACGGTAGCCGTTGAAAAAAGGGCCACGAGCATGGCGCCTAGGCCCGTACCTGAGCGTTCGGTCATCGGTGTCATCCTTCAGCGTATTTTGGTGAAAGGCAGCATCCGCCGCAGCACGTTGTCCTTCAGCATGAAATGGTGCTTCAGGGCCGCGGCCACGTGCAGGAACACGACCGCCCCAAGGGTCCACGCCAGGGCTTCGTGCGTTGCCAGCATCGCTTCGTAAAGCGGTTTGCTCTTGGGCACCAGGTCGGGAAGCTGGATGAACCCGAACCAGCTTACCGGGAACCCACGCGCTGAGGACATCATCCATCCGGATAATGGCATTGCGAACAGAAGCAAATACAGTGCCGCGTGCGTGACATTCGCGAGCACGCGCTCATACGGCTTCAGAGTGTCGGGCAACGGCGGCGTCGGGTTCATCCAGCGCCACAGGAGCCGCACCACCGCGAGTCCCAGGATCGTGATGCCGACGGACTTGTGCCGCGCGAGCATGGCGAGCTTCTTCATTCCGAGGGGCAGATCGTCCGCGATACTCGCGAGAACCACTTGCGTGATGAGCAACACAACGATGAGCCAGTGAAGGAATTGAGCGACGGCGCCCCAGCGGGTGGTGGTGTTTCGTATGGTCATGCCACTAAGCTTAAGCGCGTGCGCACTGATTGCAAAATCCGCGCTCTGGGAGCGGCGTTCCTGGCCCTGGCTCTCTTGGGATGTCCGACTCGCCCGCGCCCGCCTGCCCCCTCGGCCGGGGAGCCCGTAACCGGCCAGACCGTAGATCAGGGCGTGCGCAGCGGCGCCATCCCGGCACATCAGGGCCGCCCGTACGACATCGAATCAGGTGAATCGTTGCTTACCCTGCTGGTCTTTCGCGGCGGCGCGCTCGCGAAGGCCGGTCACAATCATGTCATAGCATCCCATGCCCTCATGGGCACGGTGTACATACCCGCCGATCTCTCACGCTCCACTTTCGAGGTGCACCTGCCAGTGGCGGAGCTTACTGTTGACGAAGCGGTGCTTCGAGCAAAGGAAGATCGAGCGGACTTTCCGCCCGATATTCCGGATTCCGCCAAGGACGGGACGCGGCGGAATATGCTGGGCGGTGCATTGCTGGACGCGGAGCACTACCCTGAGATCGTTCTGCGATCCGAGCGGCTCGAGCCTGTCGCGGGAAAGTCCGAGGTGGAATGGGTCGCCCACGTGGAGGTCACGGTGCGCGACCGGGTGCACTCGGTCGCAGTTCCCGTACGCTACGAGCGCAGAGCGGACAGGCTCGTCGTTTCCGGAGAGTTTCCGCTCAAGCAAAGCGATCTCGGGCTCACGCCCTTCAGCGCGCTCCTCGGCGCGTTGCAGGTCCTCGATGAAATGAAAGTGAGGTTCCGCATGGTGGCCCTGGCGTCCCCGCCCACCCGATGATGCAGTCCGCCGGACGACACGGGCGGCCCTCATCCGGCTACCGGATCCCTAACTCCGCCAGCAACTCATTGGCTTTGTACACCTTGCGCAGGCCCTCGAGCATGATCGCCGGGTGAACCGCAACCGCGCGGTTCTTGTCCGGATCGAACCAGAACGCGCCGGCGATCGAGTGAATGTTGCCGTCGAACATCAGGCCGACGAGCTTCCCGCCGGCATCGATGAGCGGGCTTCCTGAGTTGCCCCCGACGATGTCATTGTTGGTGGAGAGGTTGAACTTTGTGCTCATGTCGAGCTGCTCTTTGACCTCGAGCCAGCTGTCGGGGACTTTGAACGGCTCCTGACCCGTCGCACGCTCGAATAAACGACCGAGCGTGGTGAACGGCTCGATCTGGCGGCCGTTTTCCGTCCAACCCTGCACGGTGCCGAAGTTGAGTCGAAGCGTAAACGTCGCGTCCGGCGGCACGCTCGTGCCATACGCGCGAAAGCGCGCCCGCGCGATCTGTTCGGATGCCGCGCGCACCGGCGCTTCCACTTCATCCTCGTACCGCTTGCGAACGGCGCGTGCCTGAGGATCGACGAGACGCACGAGCTCGATCATCGGATCGCGCGAGGCGTCGACCGCCTGCGCGCCGCCGTTCCACAAGCGCATGCGCACCTGAGGGTCGGCGAGACTCGATCCCTCGATAACGCGAGCTGCCAGCGTATCGGGCGAGTCTTTGGCCAGCAGTCGCCGTACGATGTCGTGGTCCGGGCCAAGCCATTCCCGCATGCGCTCGAAACCGAAAGAGAGCGTGAGTTTTTCGAGCTCGGGATGCACGGGCACGGGGGCTTTCAGCTGCTGCTCGATGCGCGGCAGAGCCGTATCGCGAAATTCGCGCAGGCGCTCCGTGTTGGGCTTCTGGCGTTCGGCGGCGCCACGCAGCAGCGTCCGGGCGTAGCCGAACAATTTGCTGTTGAAGCCGGCGCCTGCCTCGAGAAACGTGTACGCGACCGAGAGCTCGCGCTCGATCTGCTCCGCTTTTGCGATCGTACTCCAGGGGTCGCCGGTGCTCGCGGCAAGCTGCGGCTCGGAAGCGAGTTTGGCGCGCAGCGCCTGCTCCTCCTCCCGCTTGCGCTGCAGGAGCCGGTCATCGTGGAGAGCATCGAGCAGCTTGCGCTCGACCTTGAGGCTGTTCTCGAGGTAAAGCAGCGGGTTCTGCACGATGCGGCTGGCTTCGGCACTGGTCTTGCCGTATTGAATATAACGCCCGCGCAGCTCGGAGGCGCGCAACAGAAATTGCGGGATGCTCACGTCGCGCAGCAGCTCGAGCTGCGACACGGTCAGAAGCCGGTCCGTGGAGCCGGGGTGTCCCGAGACGAACACCAACTCGCTGACATGCGGGCCCTCCGGCCGCCATTGCAGGTATGCAGGTGTCGCCGCCGGCTTCCCGTGCGAGTCGTACGCGCGCAGGATCGACATGTCGAGGCACCAGCGCGGGAACTGGAAGTTATCGGGGTCGCCGCCGAACGCAGCGATGTCCTCCTCCGGGGCGAAGACCAGCCGAAGATCATCGTAACGGTGGTACTCGTAGAGCCAATACTGGCCGCCGGCGTAGAGGTTGACCGATTCGCACTTGAGCGGACCGGTCCTGGCCTTGGCGCTGCGCTGCTCGCAGGACTGTTCGAGCTGCGTGAGCGTCTTCTTGCGGACATCGTTCGCCGCCTTGTCGTCGAGGTTGCGCGTAGCGGCCTCAACTTTGTCCGTTACATTCTCCATCGCGATGAGTACGTCGGCCACCTGGGTGCCGCAGCGGAGCTCGCGCTCACGTGTGCGCGCAAGAAAGCCGCTTTTCACGAGGTTCTTCTCGCCCGTCGAGTTCTCGTCGAGGCAGGACGCCGCGCAGTGGTGATTCGTGAGGATGAGGCCCTCCGGCGAGACGAACGATGCCGTACAGCCCGACAGGCGCACGGTGGCGAGGCGCGCGCGATCGAGCCACGCAGGTGTGATGTCGATGCCGTACCTCTGTTTGACGAGTGCCTCCGGAAAATCGTGGTACGTCCACATGCCTTCATCACCGAAGGCGGGGATCGCGATGAGCAGCGTCAGAAGGGCAAACACTCTCAGGCAAAGCATCATGTTTCGTCCCCGATGATTCTTTGTCCATTATGCCGGTGAACCACGGCCAAGTTAATCGGATCCGCGTCCGCTACCGTCAGATGTGGACGTCAGAGCGCGTCAGAGCTCGCCATGCAGCAGGAGCAGCGAAATACCTTCGGGGGATTCGAGGAGAGCGTTTTCCCTGGTGTTGAGACCACGAGGTAGCTCGTCGGAGAATTCGACGCCTGAATCGCGCAGTTGCGCGATTCGGGCGGGCATGTCAGGGGCACTGAAGACGAGCATCGGACGGTCGAGTGTGCGTGGACGATGGAAGGCGATGTTGAGATAGTCGCTGGTAAGCGGCAGGTGCACGTAGGGGATGTCGGATTCGTCGGTCGCCACGAAGCCCAGCGGCTCCCAGAAAGCTCTGGCCGCCTCGAAGTCCGTCGCCGGCATGCTGAGCTCGTCGAAGTAGCCGCACCGTGAGACCTCCGACGCAAGTCGCGCAACCGGCGAGTAAGTGCGCGCCTCCAGAACGGCTATCGCCTGGCCGAAGGGGTCGCGAAAGCCGATCTCGTTGAAGATGTCGGCTCCGGTCCGGCACACCGTGAGACCGATGCCGAGGGCTTCGAACTCGCCAAGATGCTCCGCAATTCCGGCACGCACGCAAGTGACCGCGGGCGAAGGGGAGCGCCGCTGATGCAGTCCGAGGAACAGGCGGCCGTCCGTCAGCACGCCGTAGGGATGAGACCAAGTGTCCGTCGTAGTGGCTTGGATGAAGCCGAGACGTTCGTAAAACTCGACGGACGCTCGAATGTCGGTCGTCGCGACGCTGATCTCGTGAAAACGTCCGAGCACGCTCGCCTGCGACTCTTGTGAACGTCGGCTTTAGGCGGAGGTACCGCGCGCGGCACCCGTCGGCCTACGGCCGAGTTCCACGTGCGTCCATCCCTGGCAGTGGCGGGCAATCAACTCCGAGAGAAAGCGTGAATGCTCGGCGCGCGCGTTCAGCGCCGGAACGTACTGGTACTGCTGTCCGCCCGCGTGCATGAAGAGATCGCGGTTCTCGATGTCGATCTCCTCGAGCGTTTCGAGGCAATCGACCGCAAAGCCCGGGCAGACGACCGTCACTTCACGAATGCCGCGCGAGGGCATTTCCGTCAGCACCGCGCTCGTGTAAGGCTTGAGCCAGCCCGAGGGCCCGAAGCGGGACTGAAAACTGACGCTCCATTCCGTGTCCCGGAGCAGCAGCTCATCGGCGAGCAGCCGGGCGGTCTTCTGGCATTTGCAGAAGTACGGGTCGCCCTGGTGGAAGCTGCGCTCGGGAATGCCGTGAAACGACATGAGCAGGTGTTTGCTCTTGCCATGCGCTTCCCAGTGTTGTGTAACACTTGCGCGCAGCGCATCGATGTACGCGGGATCATCGTGATACTCGGCCACGAAGCGCAGCTCCGGCAGCCAGCGCCAGCGGCGCAGCTCCTCATTGACCTGGTCGTAGACCGCGCCGGTCGTGGCACCGCAGTACTGCGGAAACATCGGCAACACTAGAATCCGCTGGGCACCCGATTCGCGCAGCCGGCCCAGCGCCTCGGGCACCGAGGGATTGCTGTACAACATGCCGAGCTCGACGGACAGCGGCGCCAGCATGCTTTGCGCGAGAGTGCCCGTCAGTTCCGAGCACAGCCGCTGCGAAAGATCGAGCAGCGGCGAGCCCTGCGCTGACCAGATCTTGCGGTATTTGCGTGCGGAGCGGGCCGGGCGCAACGGCAGAATGAATCCATACAGGATAGGCAACCATAGCGCGCGCGGTAACTCCACGACGCGGCGGTCGCTCAGAAAGCGCGCCAGGAACTTACGCACAGCGCGCGGCTCGGGCGAGGCCGGCGTGCCCGAGTTGACGAGCAGAATGCCGATGCGTTCGGCGCCGTCGCGATGGAAATCAGGGGAGCTGATATAGCGCATAAGCTCAAGATACCGTAAGGCTGGCGCTCAGGACCGCCTGGCGTCTCATAGGTACGTCGCAGGCGTATAGACGATAGCACGCCTGGCGGCGCACGCGGCGGCCCGGGCTGGACCGGCGGCCCCTGCGCGGCTCACGAAATTCCGACACACAGGTACTTGAGCTCCGTGTAGTCCAGGATGCCGTACTTCGAACCCTCCCGGCCGACCCCCGACTCCTTGATGCCCCCGAACGGGGCCACCTCGGTGGAGATGATCCCGGTATTGAGTCCGACAATGCCGTACTCGAGCGCTTCGGCCACCCGCCAGGAGCGCGCCAGGTCGCGCGTATAGAAGTAGGACGCGAGCCCGAACTCGGTGTCGTTCGCCATGCGGACCGCTTCGGCTTCGGTCTCGAAGCGGAACAGCGGCGCCACCGGACCGAACGTCTCCTCCCGCGCGATCAGCATGTCCGGCGTCACGTTCGTAACAATGGTCGGTTGGAAAAAAGTGCCGCCGAGCGCGTGGCGCTTGCCGCCGGAGGCGATCCGCGCGCCCTTCGACACCGCGTCCGCGATGTGTTCCTCGACTTTCGCCAAGGCCTTGGAATCGATCAGGGGACCCTGATCGGTGGGGCCCTTCAGCCCGTCGCCGATGCGCAGTTTCGCCACCGCCTCCACCAGCTTGCGTGTGAATGCGTCGTACACGGAGCTTTGTACCAACAGCCGGTTGGCGCAGACGCAAGTCTGGCCGGTGTTGCGGTATTTGCTGGCCATCGCGCCCGCCACGGCCGCATCCAGATCAGCGTCGTCGAACACGATGAACGGCGCGTTGCCGCCGAGCTCGAGCGAGACCTTCTTCATCGTGGCGGAACACTGCGCCATCAGTTTCTTGCCCACCGGCGTGGAGCCGGTGAAGGTGAGCTTCCGGACGAGGGGGTTGGAAGTCATCTCAGCGCCGATACCGCCCGCGCCGGCTCCCGTGACGATGTTGAATACGCCGGCAGGAACGCCCGCACGGGCGCTGAGCTCCGCCAGCGCCAGTGCCGAGTAGGGAGTCTGGATCGCCGGTTTGCAGACGAAAGTGCAGCCGGCCGCCAGCGCCGGCGCGGCCTTGCGCGTGATCATCGCGGCAGGAAAGTTCCAGGGAGTGATGGCCGCGACCACGCCCACCGGCTGCCGCAGGACGAGAATGCGCTTGTCGGCCTGGTGCCCCGGGATCACATCGCCGTAGAGCCGCTTACCCTCCTCCCCAAACCACTCGAGGAACGCTGCCGCATAGGCGATCTCGCCTTTCGACTCGGCGAGCGGCTTGCCTTGCTCGGCCGTCATGAGGATCGCGAGATCCTCCTGGTTCGCAATCATGAGGTCGTACCAGCGCCGCAGGATGACCGCGCGCTCTTTGGCCGTTTTAGCCGCCCATGCGGGCAATGCGCCACCGGCCGACTCGATCGCGCGGCGGGTCTCGGCGGCCCCCATGTCGGGTACCGTGCCGAGCGTTGCGTGTGTCGCCGGGTTTACGACCTCGTGAGTGGCGTTGCCGACGGCGTTTTCCCATTGACCGCCGATGTAGCCCTGCATGCGCAGGAGGCTGGGATCTGTCAGTTTCATGAGCGGGCTGCGCCTCCGGGTTCGGTCTTTTGGGGTTCCGTGCCTGCGATGTACCGGGCGAGGAATTCGAGCGTCCGTTGGCGCGCGAGCGCGGCAGCCTGCGGGTTGTAGGACGGACGCTGGTCGCAGCTGAATCCGTGGTCCGCACCTTCGTACAGATACACGATGCCCTCGGGGTGCGCCGCCTTGATCTTTTCGACATCGCTCAGCGGGATGCTCTTGTCCTGCGTGCCGAAGTGATACATCACGGGGCGTTTCGGCTTCTTGTCGAGATGGTCCGCCAGTTTCCCGTAATACACGACGGCACAGGCGACCGGCAGATCGCAGGCCGCCAGATAGGATTGGGTGCCGCCCCAGCAGTAACCTACGGTACCCACCCGGCCGGAGTGCCTGACGACGGCGAGGGCCGCCGCAAGATCCTTGAGCGTGTTTTCGGGCTTGAGCTGTTGCATGTAGCCCCTGCCTTCCTGCACTTCCGGGGGCGAATACCCGAGCTGAATGCCCCGGCGGATGCGGTCGAACAGCGAAGGCGCGATGGCGGTGTAGCCTTCCGCCGCAAAGCTGTCGGTCACGCTGCGGATGTGGCTGTTGAGGCCGAAGATTTCCTGGATGACCACGAGCGCGCCGCGGGGCTTGCCGGTGGGCGCCGCGAGGTAGGCCTGAAACTCATGGCCGTCCCGGGCCATGATGGTGGTGAATTCGCCCATCGGTGCTCTTTATCCGTGCGGTGAATCAGGGAGAATACCGTTCCGGCTCGCGTAAGGGAAAGACATCCTCGAGCGAGGCCTGGGGGCATTTTGCTGGCGGTTCAATGGCTTCGGTGCCTTGACCGTGGCATTCTAAAGCCGCTTGCACGCCGCGAACCCGTGCCGGGAACTACCCGGCCGGACGCCGCGACCGGCGGCGGGGGCAGCGCCGCTCCAGCGTTTTCCACCGGAGGATCCATGCTCGTCGGCTCAGCAGTGAGACGGGTCGCCATCATTGGCGGCGTTCGTATTCCCTTCGCAAGGTCGTACACGGCCTACGCAAAGGCCGGAAACCAGGAAATGCTCACCGCAGCGTTCCGGGGCGTCGTCGATCGGTTCAAGCTGCAGGGCGAGCGGCTCGGCGACGCCGCCGCCGGCGCCGTCATCAAACATCCGAAGGACTACAACCTCACGCGTGAATGCGTACTGTCGTCCGGACTCGATCCGCAGACGCCGGGAGTCGATCTGCAGCGCGCCTGCGGTACGAGTCTCGAAGCCGCGATCCTCATCGGCAACAAGATCGCGCTCGGCCAGATCGACTCGGGTCTTGCCGGAGGCACGGATTCGATCAGCGATGCGCCGATCGTCTATCCCCGTTCCTACCAGCAACTGTTGCTTGCGAGCGCCCGCGGCCGCTCGCTTTCCCAGCGCCTCTCCCCGTGGCTCGGGCTACGCCCGAAACACTTCAAGCCCGTCCTGCCCGCCGTCGTCGAGCCACGCACCGGCCTTTCGATGGGCCAGAGCACGGAAGGCATGGCAAAGCGCTGGAAGATTGCACGCGAGGACCAGGATCGGCTCGCCTACGAGAGTCACATGAAGGCCGCGGCCGCCTGGCGCGACGGCTTCTACGACGACCTGGTCATCGAGTACCTGGGCCTCAAGGTCGATAACAACATGCGCTCGGACACAGCGCCCGAGAAGCTCGCGAAGCTGCGTCCGAGCTTCGCTGCGGACGGCACGATCACTGCGGGCAACAGCACTCCGCTCACCGACGGTGCGAGCGCGGTGTTGCTCGCGTCGGAGGAATGGGCGGCGCAGCGCAACCTGCCGGTGTTAGCTTACCTGCGCTACGGAAAGGCATGGGGTGTTGACTTCGCGACCGGCAAAGAGGGGCTCCTCATGGCGCCGGCGTACGCAGTGCCTGCGATGTTGAAGGATGCGGGGCTGCAGCTGCAGGACTTCGATTACTACGAAATTCACGAAGCCTTCGCTGCGCAGGTGCTGTGCACGCTCAAGGCGTGGGAATCGCCCGAATGGTGTCGCGACGCACTGGGGCTTGCGGCGCCGCTCGGCAGCATCGATCGCGCGAAGCTGAACGTAAAGGGTGGCAGCATTGCCATCGGACATCCGTTCGCCGCCACCGGGACGCGGATCGTCGGTACGCTCGCCAAGATTCTGGCGGGCGATCCGGGCGCCAAGCGGGGGCTGATCTCGGCCTGCACCGCGGGCGGGATGGGAGTGACCGCGATTCTGGAGCGCTGACCTCTGACCTGCAACGCACATCGATAGCCCGGGAATGGAGGGGGACATTTCCGAGGAGACCGCGGTACGGCGCTCCGATCTGAGCGTCGTCTTCAATGAATTGCCCCTCTTCAAGGGTCTCGACTACGCGTTTCTGCGCGAGATCGCCTCCGAGGCGGAGTGGCTCTCGTTGCCGGGCGGTGCGACCCTGTTCTGCGCCGGGGATTCCCCCGACGCCCTGTATGTCGTTCTGAGCGGGTGTCTCGGTGCCTTTTCCCCCACCGAGCGCCGCAATCGCGGTTTCCTGGGACGGATCGCCGCCGGCGACACTGTCGGAGAAATGGGCTTGATCTCCGGCCGCCCGCGCAATGCGAATGTCGTGGCGCTGCGCGACACGGAGCTCGCACGGCTCTCCGACGAAGCATTCAACAGGGTGTTTCGCCAACATCCGGAGGCGATGCTGCGTATCGCACGGCTGACGGTGGATCGGCTCGAGTTATCCCAGTCGCGCATCCGAACCCGTTCGCACGCCGCGCGCACCTTTACCCTTCTGCCTCAGAGTGTCGAAATCGACGTTGGCAGCTTCGCCGCCGAGTTCGTGAAGGCGCTCTCGGCGTTCGGCCGTACGGAGCTCGTGTGGAATGTGCGGGCGGGTTCCCACACGAGCAACTGGTTTCACAGGATCGAGGCGGCTAACGACTTCGTGGTTTACGTCGCCGACGCCGTGCCCGGGCGCTGGAGCAGTCTGTGCGTCCGGCAGGCGGACGCGCTGCTGTTGCTTGCGCGCGCGGAGAGTGCGGCCGGTCCCTGGGCGGTCCTTGCGGGACCGCATGCAACGAGCATGGCGCCGCAACGCGCCGAGCTCATTCTCGTGCACGATGGACACCTTGCTCGTGGCGCTGCCGCCCGTTGGCTCGCCGCGATTCCAAGCACTCCGCATCATCATGTCACGGGTAAACCGGATGTAGCCCGTGTGGCACGCATGCTCACCGGCCGTGGTGTTGGCCTTGTGCTTTCCGGCGGCGGTGCTCGAGGTTTTGCCCATATCGGCATCGTAAAGGCGCTGCGCGAGGCGCATATACCCATCGATCTCGTCGGCGGGACCAGCATGGGCGGCATCCTCGGCGCGGGCGTGGCGCAGTGCTGGAGCATCGAGGAGTTGACCGATCGATTCCGGCGCTCGTTTGTGGATGCAAAGCCGCTGCGCGACTACACGCTGCCGTTCGTTTCCCTGGTCTCGGGCCGCAAGGTCACGCGGCTTCTCCAACATGCCTTCGGGGATGTGACGATCGAGGACCTGCCGCTGGATTTCTTCTGCGTGTCGTCGAATCTCACCACCGGACATTCGGAGGTGCATCGACGCGGCGAGCTATGGCTTTGGTTGCGGGCCTCCGTCGCGATCCCGGGGGTATTGCCGCCTGTTGTTTACAAAGGCGAGCTACTCGTCGATGGCGGCACGATGAACAACCTGCCGGTCGATGCGATGCGCGACCTGGGGCGCGGTCCCGTCATCGGCTGCGATGTCGGCGCAGACCGCGCGTTCACCACCGACACCGACGAGGTCGATGTGCCGCTCCCGTGGCAACTGATGCGCTGGATGCGCGAAAAAAAGCACCGTCCCAACATCTTCCAGATCCTGTGGCGCGCCGGGATGGTCAACAGCAGCGCCATGACAGCGGCCCATCGCGAAAAGACCGACCTGCTGCTGCAGCCGCCGCTGGCGCAGATCGACATGCTGAACTGGAAAGGCTTCGACCGCGCGATTGCCGCGGGCTATGAGTACGCCGTGCGCCGGCTCGAGGATCTCCCCGCTGATTCGGCCTTGCGCAAGAGCGTGATTGCCGAAGCCTAAGTGGACAGAAAGTCGACGATCGCTCGCTGCTCATCCGTCATCTGCTCGCGTGGCGTGACGATGGCCGCGCGTAGAGCCTGCCGGCACGGGCGTGACTCATCCTCGACATACTCCGCGACCGCGCCGGCGATGAGCTGTTGGACACGGCCAAGGTTGGCGCGGAAGAGCCCGACGACCTGTTCGGCGGAGACATGTTGTGTGGAGTCGTCCAGCCAGCAGTCGTAGTCCGTGGCAAGGGAGATCGTGCAGTAGCCGAGCTGCGCCTCCAGGGCGAGGAAGGCTTCGGGCACGTTCGTCATTCCGACGAGGTCCGCGCCGGCGCCCCGCAGAAAGAAGCTTTCGGCTCGAGTGCCCAGGCGCGGACCCTCGACACAGGCATAGGTCTTGTCCCCGTGCACCGCGGTGCCGAGCGAGCGGGCGACGCGCGCGATGAGCGCGGCAGTAGCGCTGCAGGCGGGTTGGGCAGTGGAGATGTGTGCCACGATGCCAGCCCCGAAGAAACTGGCAGCGCGCAGTCCCTTGGTGAAGTCGAGATACTGGGACGGCAGGCAGATATCGCCGGGACGGATCTCTTCGCGCAGGCTTCCGACCGCCGAGACTCCGATGACGGTGCGCACGCCGACGCTCTTCAACGCCCAGATGTTGGCGCGGAAATTGATCTCGCTCGGGAGCCGGTCGTGGTGCAGCCCATGGCGGGCAAGAAAGGCCACCTCGCGCCCCTGCAGTACGCCCAGCATGACCGGCGAGGACGGCGCCCCGAATGGGGTGCTCACCTCGGCGGCCCGTGTTACCTGCAGCGCGTCCATCCGGTAAAGGCCGGTTCCACCGATGATCCCGATCATGAGTCTTTCTCTCCCGGGGGCAATTGCGCGAGTGCCCCGCAAAGCGGCAAGATGCCTGAACCGACGGCGGAACAACAACAAGACGATAGAGGGGCGCGATTGAACACAATATCCCGGGCCTGCGGCACCGGCACCACCTTGGACATTGCCGTGCTGCGCAACCCTGTCAATACCCCCGAATATGCAAGCCAGCCGCACAGACCGGGCGGTAACATTATTCACTTCCCACGGCTGCGGCGCGTGCGCCTTGCAGGCGGCCCGCCGCAGCGGGTTCCCGGCGCAGTCACAGAGAAGTCATGAGCAGATTCGGAATCGATCGCGTTTTCGAGCGGCGCCTCGCCTCGTTCGTCAACGGCCGCGAGCCGCAGATTCTGCAGGGCGGCCGCAAAGGCGTCGAGAAGGAATCGCTGCGAGTCGTGCCGGGCGGCGCCCTCGCGCAGACGCCGCACCCGCGTCGGCTCGGCTCGGCTCTGACGAACGAGCACATCACCACGGATTATTCGGAAAGCCTGATCGAGCTCGTGACGCCCGCGTTTACCACGAGCTGGGAGCTGCTGCAGTACCTGCTCGATCTGCACCAGTTCGTGTACCGCCACCTGGGCGAGGAGCTGCTGTGGGCGACGAGCATGCCCGGCGCCATCGAGCGCGACGCGGACATCCCGATCGCGCAGTTCGGCAAATCGCACATCGGGCAGATGAAGACGATCTACCGCAAGGGCCTGGGCTTGCGCTATGGCCGCATGATGCAGGCCATCTCCGGCGTGCACTTCAACTACTCCTTCCCGCTTGCGTTCTGGGAGGCTTACGCGGATGTGCGCCAGTCGCACGATCACGGTACGCAGTTCGTCTCGTCGTGTTACTTCGACCTGCTGCGCAACTACCGGCGCCATGGCTGGATCGTGTTGTATCTGTTCGGCGTCTCCCCGGTGGTCTGCAAGTCCTTCCTCAAGGGTCGCGATTTCCAGCTCCCGGAGTTCACGAGCAACACGGCCTATGAGCCCTATGCCACGAGCCTGCGGATGAGCGATGTCGGTTACCGCAACCGCAACCAGGCCGGGCTCGCCGCGTCCGTGAACAGTCTCGAGGAGTACGTCCGCGACCTGACATATGCGATCACGACACCGCATCCTCCCTACGAGGCGCTCGGCGTGAAGGTCGAGGGCGAATACCGGCAGCTCAACGCCAACATCCTGCAGATCGAGAACGAGTATTACAGCTTCATCCGCCCAAAGCGGGTGGCGCGTTCGGGCGAGCGGCCGACCAAGGCCCTGCAGCGCGCAGGCGTCGAGTACGTGGAAGTGCGCGCGCTGGATGTGAGCGCCTTCGATCCCGTGGGCGTGAATCAGAGCAAGCTCCGGTTTCTGGAGGCGTTCATGGCTCTGTGCCTTCTGAAGGAGAGCCCCCCGATCGGCGACTCCGAGCAGGGCTCGCTGGACCAGAATCATGTGACCGTGGCGCGGCGGGGACGTGAGCCCGGGCTGACTCTCTGGCGGGACGGGCGGACCGTCCCCATGGGGGACTGGGCGCGGGAGCTGCTCGATTCCATGGTCGGAATATGCGAAATCCTGGATCGTGGCGACGCATCGCGGCCGTACTCGCAGGCTCTGGCGGCCCAGGCCGCGAAGCTCGAGGACGTCGCCCTGACCCCCTCGGCGCGGCTGATGGAGGAGCTCACCACGACCGGCGAGTCCTTTTTCGATCTGGCCTTGCGGATGTCCGCGACCCACAAGGCTTATTTCCTCGACCTGTACCCCCCGAACGAGGAGCGGCTCGCCGAGTTCGGCCAGGAGGCGCAGGAGTCGATCGTCAAGCAGCAGGCGATCGAAGCCAGCGACCGCGGCACGTTCGAGGACTATCTCGCGCGCTATTTTGCGAAGTAGCTCACAGAATGGCGAGGTGACATAAAAAGCTGATCGGCGTCACTTCCTTTTAACAATAGTGCGGCTAGAATCCCGCCCCCACGTCGGAACGGAAGTCCGGTGGGCGTAGAACAAGATCAGACTTGATGAAGGGCTCGGAAATGCAAACGTTACTAGAAGCGGAAGGCCTCCTGCCCAATCCGCAAACTCTCACGACCGCCGCCGCGAACGAAGAATTCGCTGCCGGCGTCCAGCGGTCCAACGGCTGGGATCCTTACGAGGTCTGGCGCACCCGCATCAAGGTTGCGCAGGACGTCGTGGAGTCCGAGGTCACCCTCGGCTGAGGCCGCCGCCTCGATCTTAGCTTTTCGGCGGAGACTTTCATGTCTTCGCCGGCTTGCCGCGCCAGCACCGGCTCTGGCGGGCACATGCGTGGCATCCCGCCCCTGTGAGCGCATCGCATCCCGTCAATACCCCGGCTGAGGCATTGTCGAGTTCCCGCGGGCGCGCTCAAATCCGCTGTAATAGACGAACTCCGCCCGAGCGCTGCCGGCTCACTTGCGCGCATCCGCCCGACATCCGATCCTTCTGGACCATGAACGCACTCTCCGTCCGCGGACTCACGAAAACTTACAAGAACGGCGTACACGCACTGAAGGGTGTGGACCTCGACGTCGAGCAGGGCGATTTCTTCGCACTGCTAGGCCCGAATGGGGCCGGCAAGACGACGCTCATCGGCATCGTCACCTCGCTCGTCAACAAGACAGAGGGCCACGCGAGCGTCTTCGGTCACGACATAGACCGCGAGCTCGAGGCCGCCAAGGCCTGCATCGGAGTAGTTCCGCAGGAGCTCAACTTCAACCAGTTCGAGACGCCGTACACCATCGTCGTCAACCAGGCCGGCTTCTACGGCATTCCTCGCCCGGTGGCACGCCAGCGGGCCGAGAAGTATCTCAAGCAGCTGCAGCTATGGGACCGGCGGGACAAAATGTCTCGCGGCCTCTCCGGCGGCATGAAACGCCGTCTGATGATCGCCCGAGCCCTGATGCACGAGCCGCGGCTGCTCATCCTGGACGAGCCGACGGCCGGGGTTGATATCGAGATCCGGCGTTCCATGTGGGACTTTCTGCGCGAGATCAACGCGCGGGGTACAACCATCATCCTGACCACGCATTATCTCGAAGAGGCCGAGACTCTCTGCCGCAATATCGCCATCATCAACGGCGGGCTCATCGTCGAGCGCGATCGCATGAGCAGCCTGCTGCGCAGGCTCAACACCGAGACGTTCGTCTTCAACCTGCGTAACTCGCTGGCCGCCGCGCCTGAGCGTGCGGGCTATGGCACGGCGCTCATCGACAGCCATACCCTCGAGATCGAAATGGCCTGGGAGCAAAACCTCAACGAGGTGTTCTCGCTCCTGTCGTCCCTTGGCATCGAGGTGCTCAGCATGCGCAACAATGTGAA
>JAQGOC010000023.1 GCA_028293805.1 Gammaproteobacteria bacterium | reverse complement strand
CTTTGCTCGTGCGCGCATCTGAGGCAGCTCGCACGAATGTACCGACGCCAACACGCCGCGCATCGATCAGCGCAGCATCATCTGCAGGCAGCACCACTGTTAGACGCTGGACCAGCTTGCGAACGGCTGCCGCCCAGCGCTGGGTGGCTTCCGGCCTGGCGATGAGGTCCGAGAGCTCATTTCGCTGCGCAAGCGTCTCGGGTGAATAGCGCGCTTCCTTGCGGACCGCACTATGCCGCAGCTGCCGCGCGACCTCTGCGATTCGCACGCTGCCGAGTACGGTTGCCGCGGCCTGATGCGCGAATAGCTGCGCGCGATCCGGCCCCGACTGTTGCTGTAGCGGGCCGATCTCGCCGATGACGCGGTCCTCGATCTGCCGCAAGCCGGAGTCTGCCTCCTGCGGCGAGGCGCCCAACGCTTCCAGGCGATCGAGGGCGTCGGCCATGGCCGCGAGCTCCGTCGAGCCCAGTGCGCTCGAACGCAGAGTCTCTCCGAAATGCCCGCGTGCCGCATTCAGTTCGGTCGCGGCGCTTTGCGCCTGATTGCCGTCCCTGCGAGGGGGAGCGCTTACGGCAGCTTCCTCGGCCGCCAATCGTAGTTGCAGCGTCGAGCTGGCCTGAAGCGCCCGACCGGCCGACAACGATTTCAAGCTGCCCTGAGTGTCGCCCGCTGCTCGTGCCCGGCGCGCCTGCCGAAGGTATCCATACGCGAGTAGATCGCGCGCCTCGGCCAGCACATCCGGACTCGCACCAGCGCGCTGCAGTTCGGCGTACAGATCGAGAGCACCACTCGCGCTCGTCTGTGCAAGGCGCCCGGTAAGTGCCGCACTTCGCAAGCGGTCGAGAGTATCGAGGGCGCGGTCCTGTTCCGCGCCGGCTGCTTCCAACACGGAAGCACGCGCGGTAGACAGAGTCTGGTCGGGCAACAATTCACCGACGTTGAGCAGAAGATCGCGCGCACCGGCGATGTCGTGATCGGCGAGCTGCTGTCTGATGCGTGCCAGTACGGTGGTCTGCAGAGCCGATTGCACGCGGGCGAGCACCGGACTCGCAGGCGCAATAGCGGCCAGGGAGCTCAGATCGTCGCGATTCGCGAGCACGGCATCGAGGTAACCCGCGGAGCTCGGATTGAGCGTGACGAGGCGCTGCTCCAATTCTGCGGCATGGCGCACATTGGCCGCCCGCTGCAGCTCGCCCGAAATACGTTCCTGCAGACCGAGCAGTTTGGGATCGCCGGGCGCGAAGAGCAGACCCGCGGTCACGATCTCCTTGCCAAGGTCGGCCCCGCCGGTGTCGACCGCAGTGGCTGCCGCGGTCGCATAGGCGCCGGGCAGCCGCGGATCGGAGAGTGCGCCGTGCTGAGGATCTATCCGTTGAATCCGTGCGAGCACGGCGGTCAGATTGTCAGGTCCCTGGCTGGCCACCAACGGGCCAGCGCGGAGGAATTTATCGCGACTCTCCAGCTGCCGCGCCAACTCGGCCTGCTGCTCGCGGTCGAGCTGCTGTGCGATCGTGATGACCAGGCTGGAGTCGGGCAACAACGTCCGCAGCTCGCCGACAATCGCGTGCGCCCGAACATACCCGTACTTCGGCGCCGCCGTGGCCTGGCGTATCTCGGCCTGGAAATGCCCAAGCACCGCCGCTTTTGTAGCCTCATCGAGCAAAACCCGGCGGCGCAGGCGTGGCGGTGCCGCGCGCAACCGTGTGAGAACCGCGTCAAAGGCGGCTGGATCGGTCACCGCGAGCTGGTGTTGGAGCGCGGCTGCCTGATGCGCTCCCCACTCATGGGCAACGATCACTGCAACCGCAATCGCGAGCACCGCGATGGAGGCGGCGACCGTCCACCAGATCGAGCGCCGCGGCGGCTCGGTGAGCCGGGTAACGAACAGGTCGACACTGGGCGTACGGTCGTTGCGCTGGAATGCGAGCCCCTGGCGCAACGCCCGCCATTGCGAGCGGGCGAGAGAGCTGACCGGCGGCGGCTGCAGGCCGGCTTCCCGGGCTTTCACCGCGTCGATCCGGTTGAACGGATGGCGGCCCGTCAACAGCTGGTAGGTGACGCACGCCAGACCGTAAATATCGTCGCGGACGTCCGGCGCATCGCCATTCAACATCTCTGGACTTGCATAGGGCGGTGAGATCGCGCCCAGTTGCCCGGCATCGAAGAGGGTTTTGTCGCCGCCGCGGTCCACACGGGTCGGCGCCGCACGCGCGATGCCGAAGTCGAGCACCTTGACGGTGCCGTCATCCGTAATGAAGGCATTGCTCGGTTTGAAGTCGGAGTGCACGATGCCCTGCTCGTGCGCGTGACTGAGCGCGGCACCGAGAGACTTGACGATCGTCATGACACGGGGGACAGGCAGTCCGGCTTTCGCCTCGGTGCGCAACACCTGATCGAGCGACCGACCCGTCAGCAGCTCGAGCTCCATGTAGACATTGCCGGCGTCGCGGTCGAAATCGTGAACCGTGACGATATTGGGGTGCGCCAGCTTTTGCGCCTTGCGCGCTTCACGCTGCAGGGAACGCACGGCGAGCGGGTGCCGCTTGAAGTCATCGTTCAGCACCTTGATGGCGACATAACGCTGCCGATCCTTGTGGTCGGCCGTCTGCAGGTCGAGCGCCTTGTACACGACGCCCATGCCACCGCGACCCAGCTCCTCGACCAGTTGGAACCGCTCATTGAGCACGGACCCGCTGAAGAGAGGCGTGGCCGCCTCGGCCAGGCGCTCGGGCGAGTCCCAGGCCGACCCGGTGCCGGTGGTCGAGCCCGTGCCGGTGGGACCGGTTCCCGTAGTCACGCCCGTACCGGTCGTGATGCCGGTGCCGGTGGCCATGCCGGTGCCAGTTGGCAAGTCGGGGCTGCCGCCAATCCCTGCACCCGTGCCGGCCGGCGCGCGCCAACTGGGGTCGCCCGTTTTGGCCTCCGCTGCACCCGGCAGCAGCGCGGACGCTCCAGCGAGCGCAGCGTCTGCGACGGCGGCTGCGAGGCGCAGGTCGGGTACCACCTCGAGCGCGATAACTTTGCCGGCCTGAGCCGGCTGCGCGGGGGGCTCGAAAAACACCGTCGCCGCGTTCCGTTCGACGCTGTCCGCCCGGTCAGGAGCGGGATTCGGCCGGGGGCCGGTGATCTCCCGGATGTCGGCCACGATGCTGGAATGCAGCTCGGCGTCGATGACCTTGGCGCGCCGGTAAGCCTCGGTCAGAGCGATATAAGCCGTCGACAGCAGCGGTTCACGGGTCAGAGCGGTCCGGATGATGTTTCGCAACTCGGACTGGGTCAGCTCGCCCGAACCGTACGCGGCGAAGCGATGCCGCACTTCGGTGATGTCCATGGTCCCGTGGGTCTCGTTTTATCGTTATGGCCGGTCTTTTTGGAATGGCCGGCGCCCCTGTACGCGGGATTCTACACTCGCCGGAGCCGCACGACTAACCGCAGCCCCGGAGCCGGTCGCGGGCCCGGGACTCGCAGCCGGTCCCGGTGGCGGGGTCATGGGAGCGGCGATCAGAATCGGGCTGTCAGGGGATTTCAGATCCACTCCGATCGTCACGGCGAGAGCGGCAAGGGGGCTCTTGTCGGGCGAGGAAGCCCCTCCGAGCGCCTGCTCCTCCTTGAGACGTCGGCGGACGGCGGCCGCAAAGCGCTCGAACCATTCGGTGCGGGCGTCCGCTGCGACCCGCGCACGTCCCGCCTCGAGCAGGCCCGTGTTAACGGCCGCGAGCCGATTGTCGCTCCAGTCTGTGCTCTCGAGCAGCGGTTGCACCAGCGTTTGCACACTGTCCGGGCGTGGTGCTTCGGGCGCCGCCTGTGAGGGCGACTCCCAACCGCTTGTCCTGACAAACGGTAATTTATTCCAAGTGAGCCAGATGCCAATGATGAGGCTGATCAGGACGCTTGCGGTAATCGCCGCGATCGCCGCGGTCCGCCCTCCTCGCACCCGCTGTTGCAGAGGCGACCGCGCGGAAGACTCGGCCCGCAGCGCAGCCATCCGTGGCTGGGTAATCACGTCCGCGTCATCCGTTACGGTTTCATGCGCGACGAGCGAATCCAACAACGGCGCGCGCAAGCGGCGATAAGCCGGGAGAGTCAGACGGCCTTCGAAACAGTCCTGCGCGAGAGCCCGCAACCGGCCGGCAACATCGTCGCTCATACGTCCCTTACTTCAACTCGCGCAACAAGCGAAAGCCGGTGATTGGATCGGCGCTTCCCGAGTGTGGACGACTCGTCCTGCACTGGCTTGCGTTGTCGACATACGCGCCGCCTCGCACCGCAACCGAGCTGCCGGCACGAACCCACTCCTGAGCATTGCCGGTGTAGTTGTACAACCCCCAGTTGTTTGGTGTGCCAGATAGGATTGCGTGCAGCGTCGAGCTGCGCACGCGGTTATCGTCGAACTCACTGACGCAGTTGGCGGGGCTTCGATAGGCCTTGCCGTGCTGGGCCCGGATGGCGTACATCCACTCCGCATCGGCCGGTAGGCGATAGCTTGCCCCCGTCACCTGCGACAGCCATTCCACATACGCCTGCGCGTCAGCAAGGGAGATCGCGGTAACCGGATAAGTCGGCAGCCCAGCGGTACGGCTGCAACGCCCGCTGCGCAGGCAATAAAGAGAATAGTCGGCATTGCTGACTTCGGTACGGCCCATGGCGAATGCCCGCCCACCCAGGGGCGCGACAATGACCACCATGTCCGGACCACGACCGCCCGCGAAGCCGTCGAAACAAATGCCCTGTTTGCGGCGCCCGAGGCCTGCCAATCCCGCCTTGCACGCAACGCCCGGAATGAGCGGCGCCGCTTCCACTGCCCGCGGCGGGCCAACCGGCTGTCCTGCAGCTGCTGACTCGGCCGCGTCCCGCTCCAGGGCAAGCGGGGAATCAGAAGCCGCCGTCGTGCCGGCCGCCGGAAGGTCCGCCCCCGGGTTCGTCGCCGGCGTGACGGGCGCCGGCGTGACGGGCGCCGGCCGGCCCCGATTGGCAAGCGCCCGACCGAGGCGCTGCTTCAGCAGGGTCGCCCCCTCCTTGTCGAGTTTCGCAAGCTCCTCGAGAGCGGCTCGAATGGCCCGGGAATCGGTGAGGGCGTGTGCCGCAATCCTCTGGTCGAAGGCAGCGTAGCGGACGTAGCGTTCCCGGGCGGCCGCGAGCTCGGCAAGCCCTGGGGCGACTTCGGCCGCGTGGTCCACGAGAGTCACGGCATTCTCGAACCGCCCGTCCCGGGCCGCGCTCGCGGCCAGCCGCAAATAGCTGCGCGCCAGCGCTTCCGGAGCGGCTTGCGTCATAAACGCATCGTCGGCCGGGAGATTGGCGCGCAACTCCGTCAACGACGCCTGCGCCTCCGTGACTTCGTTGGCCTGCGCCTGATCGATCAGTTTCTGCTTGAGCGCTTCGAGCTGCGCAAGGCGCTCATGCAGTCTGACCTCGGAGCTCTGTCGCTCGCGCGCCTCCGCCAGCAGCTTGTCTTCCGTCGTGACGCCTACCGACTGCGGGGCATACCCGCGCGCACGCTCCAGCATCCGCCCGGCTTCCGCGAGCCGCTGCTCCCGCCGCAGCAGCCGCTCATTATCGAGATAGACGGCCGCCGCCGCCGCCTTCACTTGCACCACATAAGGATCGGCGGGAGGCAGATAGGCGCCCAACTGCTGCAGCTCGCGATTGAGCTCGGCATCCCAGATCTCAGTGGCGGCCCTGCTCCTGACCAAGGCGTCGATACGCCCTTCGATTGCGGCGGCGGCTACGTCCCGCTGCGGCGTTGCGCCTTGTGTTGCTGCCGCTCGGCGACCGTCCGGCGTCTGTCGTAGCTGTTGGCGTTTGCCCTCGACGAACTCCGGCGAGGCGAGATCCGCATATCGCGATAGCAGCTGTTGCGCGTCATCACCCTTGTGCTGGCTCGCGAATTCCTGGATCTCGCGCTCCATGGCACGCTGCACTGCTTCCTGGACGTGCGCCAGAACCGCACTATGCGGGGCGATCGAGCGCAGCTCCGCGATGGCGGGGCGCCTGGCCTCATAGTCGGTAAGTGATGCCCGTGCCGCCAGCAGCGCCCCGAGAGAGCCCTCCAGCTCCGCGACGCGGCCGACAAGTTGCTGTGTGCGTGCGGCGCGTTGGGTCTCGTCATGCAGATCGCGCAATGTGGCATCGTCCGGATGCAGTCTGAGTCCCCCATCGACCAGTCCCTGCGCCAGCCCGGGATTCGAGCGTTGCAGCGCAAGTCGTGCCTGCGCGGCATGCGCAATGGGCAACCGCGGATCGTGCAACAGAGGGTGACCGGGATCGATACGACGCACGATTGCGAGCACCGCCTCGATGTTTTCAGGTCCCTGCGCCTCGATCAGCAGACCGCGGGCCAAGTCGGCATCGAAACGATCGCTTTGGCGTTTGATCTCGTCGTTCTTGCGGCCGAAGACCGCGTCGCTGAGGTCCTTGACCGCGGCCGAGTCGGGCAACAGCGCAGTCAATTCGGCCGCGAGAGCCTCGGAGCGCGGGAAGTCGTACTTACCTTTCGTCACGTCGGAGGCTGCTGCGATCTGTCCTTCGAAATACCGAATCAAACCCGCGTGAGCGTCCTCGTTCGCCAGAATGGCGTTGCGCTGCGTCGGCTGCATCGATCTTAGAAGAGGAAGAAGCGGCTCGATGCGGGCGCCACTGCCTGTTGCGAGTGCCGCGATCCGACTCTGTTCGCGATACCGGCCCACCTGACCGGGAATGACCACGGCGGCGATGACAACGACCGCCACCGCGGCGGCCCCCATTCCGAGGTACAGAGTCGGCGCCCGCTGCGGCGGCCGGATCCCATTCAGGAATTCGAGCGCCGATGCGGGGCGCTGTGCTCGCTGGAACGCCAGTCCTTTCTGCAGGGTCCGCCACTGCCCCCGCGACAAGCCCGGCGCCGGAGCTGCAACCAGTTGGGCCGCGCGCGCCTGGATAGCGGACTTTTCGTCAAACGGATGCTTTCCGGTCAGCAACTCGTAAGTGACACACGCGACGGCGTACACGTCGTCCCGCGGATCGGGCTCGAGTCCTTGCAGCAACTCACAGCTGGCATAGCCTGACTGGGAGTTCCCCCGGAGCGCCGTAACGGCGGGCGTGGTCGAGCCCTCGACTGCACCCGTTCGCCGAGCGCGCGCTATAGCAAAATCGAACACCTTGACCACCCCCTCACGCGTGAGGAAGGCGTTGGATGGCTTGAAGTCCGTATGGACGACACCTTGCCCGTGCGCGTAGGCCATTGCTCCGCAAATGTCGCGCGTGAAACGCAGCGCCTGCGTCGTTGCGAGACCGCGACCCGCAACGCGCTGAATGAGCCGGTCGAGTCTCTCGCCCTCGAGTAACTCCATGACCAGGAACGCGATCGTCTCGTCACGATGGAAGTTATGGATGGCCACGACGTTGGGATGTGCGAGGCTCTGCGCTTTGCGTGCCTCGCTCTGCAAGACCTGGAGCGCTGCGGGATCGTGCCTGATTGTGTCGTTCAGAATCTTGATGGCTACGTAAGGACTGCGGTCCTGCGCCTCCTCCTTGCGCAAGTCGCAGGCCCTGAAGACGACACCCAGGCTGCCGCTGCCGAGCTCACTGTCGAGTACGAAACGCCCCTTGATGGCGCCGCGCGCATTCGGATCGCTCCAGGTCGGCACGGGCCCGATTTGGGCCAGCCCAGCCTGGGCCCAACCGCCCTCGGCCATGCCGTGCTCATTCACGCCATCCTGCGCCGCGCCCACAGCCGCACTGCCCTGAGCCGCGCCGCCCCGGGACGCGAAGGGCTGGGGCGCCCGGAACCTCGTTTTGTCGGCGTCGTCAGCGGCTGTCGCAGCGTCGCGGCCGGTGTCTGAGTCGGTGCCGCGGCGAGCATCGCCTGGCGCCATTTCCGGCGGGCGAAGCGCCCGCAACTGCGTCTTATCCGTCTCCACGCCGGCTGCCGTGCTGCCCGGCAATTGCGACTGTTGGAACGTGCGGATCGTCTGAACGAGCGCGAGATAGATTTCCCCGCCGATATGCCCGCCGCGGAAAAGCGCCTCGACGTAGGCACCGTGGGCCGCGGCAAATGGCGGGTGACGTGCGAGACTGAGATTGAGCTCGCGTTCGACCGCCTTCATCTCGTGCCTGCCGGCGAGATACTCATCCAACGCTCTGCGGAACTCGTTCATGGCTCCGAGAACTGCACGACCACGGCTGAGACGTTATCGCTGCAAGTTCCGGCGAGTGCGTGTCGCATGAGCGCCTTGCAGGCGTCGTCCGGATCGGCATCCGTGAGATGCCTCGACAGGTCGGCGTCGCTGAGCTCTTTGTACAGGCCATCGCTGCACAGTAGGTAACGATCCTGATGGCGCAGTCGCCGCAGCTCCAGATCGAGGTGCAGCTCCCGCGCACCCCCCACCGCACGGGTAATGACATTCTGTGCGTTGTGCCGCTCGGCGGATTGGGCATCCAGCATCCCCTCGTCGAGCATCGCCTGAACCTCGCTGTGATCGCGAGTGACGCACGTGAAGGATTCCGCCCGGGCGCAATACACGCGGCTGTCGCCCGCCCAGATGCTCACGCAGTGGCGCTCGAACGCGAGCAAGGCGGCGACGGTACTGCCGCTCATCCCGCCGGTGCCTTCGAGCGCAGATTTATAGAGCCGCTCGTTTACCGCCTGCAGGCGGTCCTCGACCTCGTCGAGCAACTCGCTCGGCCGCTGCCGCCGCGGCATTCCGCATAGGGCTTCCACGATCATGCGGCTCGCGACATCGCCGGCGTTGTGGCCGCCCATTCCGTCGGCCACGACCCACAGCCCGATCGCAGGCAGCTCCAACACCGCGTCTTCGTTATGCGAGCGGACGTTACCCCGCGAGGTAGCGGCGGCCGAGCGCCAGGTAAAGGTCAATGTTGAATTTGCGACGGCGGACATCGTCAGCTCACCGCTGCGGCAGACGCGCGGCCGCCGCAAGTTTCTGCAACTGCTCGTTGTAGGCCTTGGCAAACTCCTCACCGAACAGAAGCTGGAAGTTGGCTTCGCCGTCCTTCTCCAGATCCTCGAATTGCTCGCAGTACATCTCCCAGTACTTCAGCCGGTTGCCGAGATTGAGCCGCGCCGTGCGCCGCAGTCTGCGCGTATAGACCTCTTCCAGGTGCCCGGGATGAAACTTCCCGAGCATCGAGTCGTAGGCCGCGCGGATACCGGCGAGCATCGCTATCTGATGGAAGGCGATGTCCTGAAACCCTTCATAGAAGGCTTCCGGGGGTCCCAGATAGCCCGGATTGCGCTTGACGAACAGGTTATGCAATGCGTCATCCGTATTCAGCGAGAATTTGAGCGGATTGTTCTCGACGGGCCGGATGCTCGTCATGGACATCCGGAAGTTGTTCTTCACTTCGGCACGCGCCTGCAGCACACCCAGCATGCCTTGTACGACGATGCGGATGATGCCGGCGAGCTGCCGATAAATGGACGGATCGACGCGGGTCGGCTCGAGCCCCAGCTCGGCGAGCAGCTCGTGCTCACCGCCGCCCGGTGCCCTCGCAGTGGGCGCGGGTGCTGAGGCATCGAGTGTCGAGGCGATCGATGCGACGGCGCTCGCAACAGGTTCCCCGGCGGGGGGCACCCGCACCAACGGCGGTGCCGCGGGCCGCAACGTGCGCGATCCCGTGAGCTGCCAATCAACCGGAATCGCAGTCGCTGACGGATACGTCTGCGGAAAAGCACCCGGAGCGGAGCTTACCGGTGCTACGGGCGCCGGCGCCTCCACGTCGAACACGGCGGGCTCATCGAACACTGCATGGAGACCGGTCTGTGGCTTGGAGTAGTCGCCACCGATCACGGCCGGAAGTTCGACAGTTTCACGGTCCGTTTCGAGCGCCGCATCGGCAGTGAGTCCGGTGTGCGGCATGGAGAGTTGGGGTAAAGGCAGCGTCGGCTGCGGCACCGCACGCGGCGGCGGCCGTAGCCCCGCCGTTGCAGGCACCGCCGTCAACTCAGGCGCAGACGCACCGTAATCGATAATCTGTACGAGAATCTCATAGTCACCGATGAAGATCCGGTCGCCATCTTTCATCAGCGTCGGTTCGGTCTTCGACGCCGGCTGTGCCCGCGCATTGATGAAGGTGCCGTTGGTGCTCGTGTCCTCGAGATAGAACGCGCCGTCCCTGAATTCGAGCACGGCATGGCGGCTCGACACGAATTTGTCGGGATCCGGCAGGGTCCAGTCGTTGTTATCGAGGCGGCCGATCGAGCCGCCGCGCTCATCGAACACTTTGTAAGCCGTGGGTCCCAGGGCTGCGCCCTGGTCGCTGATCACACTTAGTGCAAGCAACATGGAGCTCCCTCAATCCTGTGGGGCCGGCCGCGCCGCCAGCAACAACACGGGAAACGCACCGTCCGTCCCGCTCCGGGCGAGCCGGGAGATGCCGCGCAGAGCTGCGAATGCCGCCTCGGGCAGGATGTCTTCCGCCGTGAGCGCCGGAGCAATTCCAGACAGGCTGGGTTGCTCGAGTAACGGGGCACCGGCGAGCACCCAGGTGTCGCCGCTGTGCAATGACTCGTACTGAACGCGGATCGATGCCTGCAGCACCGCAGGTGTTGCAATCAGATCCATGAGACTGGCGCCCGGGTCCGCAGCGGCAGGGATGGACCCGTAGTCCGTGCCGCTCGCCGCCCCAACCATCTGTGTGACGTCCGTGCATCGATAGCGAATCGCCTGCACTTCACCGGCATAAACGAGTGCACACTCCGCGTCGCGTGCCAGAAAGAGGATGATCCTGGGGGCTGGCGCGGCCAGGGTTGCGGCGGGACGTTCGAGTTGTTGCTGAACGCGCTCGAGCGCGCGGCGCACGTCTTCGACGAGCGAGCTCAACGTGGCTGCCTGGGGCACGCTCTGCAATACGTCCATGACTGCCTGTGCCGCGATCGCCTGATCATCCGCCGGTTGGGAACAGGTAACTCCCCACAGACCGAGGTCCGGGCGCGCAACGAAATGAGCGCGCGACGCCCCCGAGCCCCAGGTGCGCGAGACGGGCTCGTGCCATGCCAGAAGCTCGATGGGACGAAACTCCGCCGTATCGGGCGCGAGCGTTGGCGCAAGAGGCGCAGCCGGGGATGTTATCGGCTCTAACGCCGGCGACAAAAATGACTCGGGCGCCAGCGCGAGTGCGGCTTCGGGGACCGTCGCTAGCGCCGCTTCGGTCGGCACGAACGGTGGCGCGACATGGCCGCCACCGCGATCCCTCTCGGGACTCGGATCCAGACTGACCCACCCGGCGCGCGCCCAATCCGCCGCAATCATCGCAACGAAACTCGCCGCGGGCGGCAGCCCGCGATTACAGAGCAAACCCGGAGCGATGGCATTGGAGCCGTCCGTCCACCAGAGCGCCAGCGGGCGCAGCGTCCGCTCCAACTCCCGGGAGGCAAATACATTGACTGCACGCTGCAGAGACTGCGCAGAGCCGAGCGGCGTGTGCCACTGCGCCGCATGGCGGCCAAACTCGGATTTCTGCATGAGGCCACGCAGGTATGCGGCCTCTGCTGTGTTGTAGGGGCCCATCTGGTCCGCCAGCGAAGCCACCTCCGTATCGAACGTCGCAAGGTCGAGATCCACCGCCTCGAGCGCGCCGAGCGCGAGCGCTTCGGCGGAGGCGAACCACTTCTGGGCGGCATCGCAGGCAATTTCGAGCACACAGTCGTCGACGTTCAGTTGCGCGACGAGCGTCAGTGGAAAATAACGCCCGACGCGGTCCACGCTGGGCAACATGACCCCGGCGTAGGCCCCACTGCCGCAAACGCCCTCGGCGAGCACGAACCGCCATACCGGGCTCGTCAAATAAGCGTTGAGCCACGCCTCACGCAGGACCTCCCGGCTGGCGTGCAGACACTCCTGCAGCCACGGATCCCACACGTCGATGAATTCCTGTGGAACCCGCCGCTGCAGAAAGTCACCGTTGCAGGGGAGCTTGCCGTAGAAGCCGACTGCGGTTGCGGTCTGCATCACCGGTTACATTCCACAGCGGAAGCCGCTCAGCTCATTGTGGCCGAACGGGTTACGGATCGACGTTGCCTCGAGAATGACGCGCATCGTCTTCCCGCCCGCACCGAACGTGATGCGGTAACGGGTATCGGAATCGCGTTCGATCTGTGCCTGATCCAGCAGCCGGAACCACGACCACGGCCCCTGCTTCGCCATGCCGGGGATGGGACCGTTGTGATCCTCGAAGCCGAACGCGGCCTGGCCGGTGCTCCCGGGCCAACTCATCGCGCGCGTCTGAGCCGGGCCGTGACGATATTCGAAAGGCTGCCCGTCCAGATCGAGCGTAAAGCGCGTGACGGAGGCGTCGAGCGAGTCGGGCAGGAGCGTGAAACGCGCCTCGGGAGTCTGTCCACCCGGTTTGAAGTAGAGATCGCGAATGCGCTGCACGCGCTGGAACTGCTGCAGCATTGAAGCGGGCCCTGACGCCGCGCCCTCGCGCCACCGCCATTGGGGACGCGAGGTATCGACGAGGGGCGCGAGGTTGTCGCGAAAAAACGCGTCAAAGACCCCTCCGGAACCGAAAACCCGCCCAAAGTCCCCGAGCGCTACGTCGGTGCTGCCTGCCGGGTTCACGGGATAGCGGCCCTCGACGAGATCGTGGCATTCACGGACGACCTGCTCCGCATAGCGGCGCGCAAGTTCGCCCCGCGCCTCCGTCGTGACGATCGACTCGCTGCGCGTGGCAACTTCCGATACAAGACTGCCGACGGGCGCAGGCAGCTCTTTCGAGATCTGATCCAGAGTACGCTTCGCGTCACTGACCGCTGCCTGCACGGCCGGATCCCCGGCACTGCGCTGGCCTACGCCCGAACCCGTCGTCTGCAGCAGTTGGTGTTGCTGGTCGAGCTTGGCGAGCATCTGGTCGATTGGAGCCTGTCCCGGGGGGCCTTCGACGAGGCGGCGGATCGGCTCGAAATGCGCCGCGACCCGCTCACCCGGCTGGCTTGCGCCGGCGGGCGGACCGCCCATCATTTTTGTCAGCGCGCCCAGCTTGGCATCGAGGGCGCCAGTGGCCTTCGCCGCTGCGGAATCGTCCGGCTTGCCCAGGTCGGTGTTGGTCGCCACCACACTGAGAAAACCTTTCAAGGGCGATGACGGACTCGACACGATGCCGAGAATATCGGCAAAGTCACGCGCGTCGCTCGCGGACTTGAGCGTGACGTCCTTGACGGTCTCATCCCACGCGCGAATGTAATCGGCTTCGTAAACACCGAGCACGTCGTACACCAGCGCCCCGCCCTTTCTCAAGTCAAAAGCGTTGTCGCCGAACACCCAGGCGTCCGCGGCGAACTGCTGCAGGAGCTGGTATTTCCCGGTTCTGTTGATTTCATCGAATACCGCGCGCGTGTAGAGAGCCGGTACCGCTTGCGACAGGGGCTTGCCGCTACGGCGGACGAGGACTCGCGAGGCCCCGGAGCCTGCCGCAATGTCGAGGCGCACCGCGCCCTTATGATCGTCGGGATACTCGGACTTCAGACGGCTGTACATCAGCACCGGAAGCGAGGCGTTACGCAAGGCAGAGCGTGCCTGCTCGACGATCTGCGGGTTGACGGTCACGGATTGCAGCCGGTCGCCCTCGAGCAGCTGCTCGAAATGCTCCGCGAAACGCTGCGCCGTCACACCGTCCCGTGGGTACATCTGAGCCCACTCACCCTGGGTCAGGGTACGAAGCTGCTCGACGTTGCGGTGCTTCGCATCGCCCAGCATGAGGTAGCCCTTGAGGTACTGATACAGCCGCTCCGGCGAGCCGGCACTACCCTGCAGCTGCTGCTCGAAGCGGGTCCGCAAAAGGGGCAGGACGAGCGCATTGAGCTCACGGGAATAGGCGTCGCGCGCAGCCGAACCGATGGAGTTGCCTCGATACAGGCCCATTCGCATGGCCCACGGCACGTTGTGCCGGTGCTTGTCCGCCGCAGCCGTGATGTCGCGCAATGTATCGAGCTCGGGGAGAAATGCCTCGGCGGACGCGCCGGCGCCGGCCGGCCCGGTCGACCCGAGGGCTTTGGCGGCGGTCGTGACCTCATCGATATAGCTGGCATTGGCGCTATAGCTGACGAACAGCAGAACCGCCCCGATCACCAGTGCCGCGACACAAGCGATGTAGGCCGCGGACTGCAAGGCGATCTTCTGCACCTGCGCGCGGCGATTGATGCCGGCGAGACCGGACTCCCGGAAGATGACCTCCCGCAGCAGTCGCTCGATGAAGTAGGCCTTGCCCCGCCCCGCCGCCGGTGCCACCACGGCGCTGGTGAATCCGAACGTACGCGCGATCGTGCCCAGCATGCGATCGATCGGTGTGCCTTCCTGGGTACCGCTGGTGAAATAGACTCCACGCAACAACACCTGGTTGTCGAAGTCGGAGGCGGTAAAGACACGCTTCAGCAGGTCGTTCAACAGAGGCTGCAGTGTGGCAAGCTGCTGCGGAAAGGCGAGAATTCCCACGCGCCGGCGCGGATCGCGCTCGCTCTCCATCCGTGACAACAACCGCTGTTGCAGCCGTTCGAGCAACCGCTCGAGCTCCTTCGCGAACGAATCCGCGGCGCGCCCGGACTCCGTCGCTTCGATCGGGAAAGTAACGCCCCAGACCTGCGCGCGGCCATCCTGGCCCAGGTCGTCGAAGAACTCGGAAAAGCCCGCGACGAGATCGCACTTCGTCACCAGGAAGTACACGGGGACGTTGATCTTCAGATTGCGGCTGAGCTCGTCGAGGCGCGCGCGAATAGCCGCGACATGCTGCTCGCGCTCGGCTTCCCGCAGCGTGAGAAGATCCGTAGCGCTGATAGCGACGATGACTCCATTGATCGGCTGGTGGCTCCGAAATTTGCAGAGCAGCTGCAGGAACTCGCCCCACCCCGCGGCATCCGCCCGAGCGTTCGAATCCTGCGTCGTGTAGCGGCCGGCGGTGTCGAGGAGAATCGCCTCATCCGTGAACCACCAGTCGCAGTTGCGCGTGCCGCCGACACCGCGGAGCGCTTCCTTGCCGAATTTCTGCGCCAGCGGGAAATTCAGACCGGAGTTCACCAGGACAGTGGTCTTGCCGGATCCCGGGGGTCCGATGATGATGTACCACGGCAGCTCGTACAGATTGGCGGCGCCTTTCTTCTTCGTCTTCTTCAGCGCCTCGATGGCCTCCTCGAACCGCTTGCGCAGCTGTGCAGCGTCCCCGGACGAGCCGCGCGCGGCTCCGGCGTCGCTGCCCGGTTCGTCCTGTTTGGTTACTTCATCCGCAAGCTGCCGGCTGGCGCGCGCGCTGCGCAGGTGACGCAGCTGCACATATGCCGCATAGGCGACCGCAAGGACCAGAATCGCGAGCAGACGACCGACAACGCTCTCGAGAGGCTTGTATTCCGCAAACGCGAAATACGGGCCGACGAACCAAAGCAGGGCTGCGAGCAGCAGCAGCCCGAGAGCCACCAGCAAAGCACGATTTTTGAGCAGGGCGAGCATGGCGATCAGTTATCCCGGCGGTGGACGATCTCGACGCGCCGGTTGCGCGCCCGGTTCTCCGGCAGATCGGCGGGTTTGTAGCGGGGGTCCGAGTCACCCCTGCCGGCCGACTCGATCCGGCTCGCGTCCGGAATGTCGTATTTGAGAAGACTCGCAACCTGCACGGCGCGTGCGCGCGACAGCTCATAGTTGTCGTGATACTGAAAAGAGCGGACCGGCTGGTCGTCCGTATGCCCCGTGACGATGATGCGGCCGGGTACGCGATTCGCGGCCGCCCCGATCTCATGTACGAGGCTCTCATAACGCGAATTGATGCGCGCGCTGCCGGAAGCGAACAGGTCGGGAGTGGTGATCGTAATGACGCTCCGCTCGCCCTGCTCTTCCACGCTGACCAGGCCCTGATTGATCTGAGGCGCGAGTAACGTCGCAAGCCCGCTCGGGGGAGCGCCAATCCGTGCCGGCGTCGCCGCCTCGAGCCTTTCAATACCAACTCCGGCCAGAGTCGCATTGAGCACGCGGGAGCGTTCGCTGAGGCGCGCGTTGAAAAAGATATAGGCGCCTGCCAGCAGGACGGCGCAAGCCGCGGCAACCACCCACAGGGGAAGCAGACGCAGCACGGCGTTCCGCCGGTCCTCCACACCCTTCCATTGCGGCGACAGCCCCGGCTCGAAGCGGCCGCGCAGGGTCTCGATGCGCCGATAGAGATTCTGACGGACCTCGGCAAGGCCCGCCGCGCCGCGCGGATCCAGCCGATAGCGGCCCTCGAACCCCAATGCCAGACACACGTACAACAATTCTATCAGCGCGACATAACGCTGCGGCTCCCCCAGCAGCCGATCCAGAATCTGGAAGAACTTCTCGCCGCCAGCGGCTTCGCGGTGAAAGGTGACCAGCAGCGACTGTCCTGCCCAGCCGCTTTGGGCGCCCCAAGGGGTATTGAGTACGGCTTCGTCGATGACAGTACACAGCGCGTACCGAGCCGCCAACACGTCCTCCGCGGCGATGCCCGCGTTGCGGGCGCGATCTTCGAACGCGCGAACTTCCTGCACGCACTGGCGCCGCAGACTCTCGACATCGGCGTTTGCGATCTGGCCGCGCAGACGGCCTGCCAGAACCAACAGAGGCACGGCAGCCTGGACGAGTGGGTTGAGGCCGCCGGCCGAGATGAACTCCTCGAGACTCGCGCCAGCGCCGGCTTGACCGGCGGGCGGCATGGACTGTCGAGCCGCCAGCCCGGACGGCGGCACCGGCGCTGCGGGCTGCGGCGCGCCGGCCGGCCGACGTCCCGGCCTGGGCCGCAGAATGGTGGCGTCACTGGGCGCGAACGGGTCGTCTGGAGGAGGACTGTTCATGGATCAGCTCCGTGGATCAGCTCCGTATGGCCCAGAACTCCATGGCAAGCCCCGCGAAGTCGCCGGACTGATGCATGGCGATGCCACCGGAGGATTTGAGCGCCCGCCACATCTCGGTCGTGCGATCGAGCTCGAAGTAGGCGAATCCGGCGTGATAGGGAATTTGCCGCGGAGCCACGGCCATCGGCTCTATGGGGATGCCCGGGAGCTGCAGATTGACCAGGTCCCGGATCTTCTCCACCGGCCCGATCTTCAGCTGCTGCGGGAAGCGCCGCCGGAATTCCTCCATCGGCAGATCGGCGCGCGCCGCGAGCACGAATACGGCCGAATCGAACAGCGTACGGTCGGACACCGTGGCCACGCTGATACCGAACTTCTTCTGCGCGATCGGCAGTGCGATGGCACCCTGCGCCAGTACGATGCTCAGGCAGGCGCGCAGCGCCTGAATGACCGGCTCGAAACTCTCTCGCAGAGCATGGTGCCGATAGCCGGGAAACTGTGGGGCGCGACGCGACGTAGCCGTGAGCGTCGACAGATCGCCGCTGACCTCTAGTGCGAAGCGGTACAAATCTTCTGGATGACAGCCGGCGGTCGCCGCGAGATGAGCGACCACGGGCTCGTAGCGATTGATCGCCTGAAGGAACAGGAAATCGGCGATCTCTGCCGCGCCTCCCCGACCGCTCGCCACGGCCCGCGCGGCGAGCTCTTCGCCTCTTTGATGCAACATTCCCTGCAGCTCCGCCAGGAAAGTGGCGAGCCGGGGCGCCGCCCGGCACGTCAAGACCGTGGGAATGAACGACGCATCGAGGACGACCTGCTTGTCAGCACGGCACTCAACTACATGCGCGACCGGGATCTGCGCGAAGTCCTCCGCGGGCTCGCTTTGCGGCATCAGACGCGCATTGAGGGCGGCCACTTCGAGCTCGGCGGCTGTCGTCGAATCCGACGTGACGTCGCGAGTTTCGAAGTCGCGGCTGCGAAAGCGAGTGACGTCCTGGGTGCTGGTGCCGCGCGTTGTCTGTGTGGCGCCGGACTTTCTGAGAGGCACGGCGAGGTAGACCACCTGGTCGCGAACTTGCGGGCCGATTTCCAGCGGCGCGGGCAGTGGATCGCTGTCGGGCATCGCGAACGGCGTGCCGTCCGGGAAAATGCCCCGCGCGCGGCGCAATCCGAGCTTGCCGATGGCCAGCAGGTCACGTTCGATTTCGAGCTCCGTAAAACCCCACGAATGCTGGCGCAACACGCCCGCGCGGCCTTCGATGAAGGCCTCGAGGTAGCGTTCCTGCTGCTGGAAGTGCTGCGGCCTGAGGAACAATCCCTCGGACCAGACGACACGGTTCTTGTCCGACATCTTATGAATGCGCCTTCGATTCAGTCGTGGGTCGACACGGCGATCGCGCTCTTGTCCACGCGCACCGTGACCCGATTCTTGGCAAGGGGCTTGAACAGCGACTTTTCCGGCGCTCCGGCCACGGCTCGCCAGTGAGTCGTGCGGATATCCCGAAATGCCGCGACCGCGCCGACGAAGCGCGCTTCCTGCGCTACCGGCAGGTCGAATTCCACCTGTTGCCCGGGAAGCATCGTCCGCTCTTCACGCAGGATGAGACTCGCGCCCAGCGTTTCCTTCTCCTTATCGAACAAGGCGAAGAAGTCGGCACCGTTGAATTCGGCATCCCCGCGCAATTCGTAAATGCGCACGACGACCGGCGACGGTCGCCCGCTGTCCTCCGGATTCACATCGCCGCTGGCGGATACGACGGCCTTCGCTTCCACCGGCTTCGGCGGTTTGGCCGCGCAGCCGGCAAGGACCAGCCCCAGGCACGCCAGGGCAGCACCGAATGGTCGACACGACGACATGATCTCTCCCCCGTCCTTCCCGGTGTGCGGCGGCTGCTACCGTCGCCAGACCGGTAGACTCATTATTCAGCGACGCGGTTTGTTGCGGCTGAGCTTCAGTCCCTCGAGCTGTTTCTCGTACGCGATCGAGAACGGCTCGCCGAATAGGCGCCGAAAGGCCTCGTCCGGATCCGCCGTCCGTTCCCGGAACTCCTCGGCATAGAGCTCCCAATAGCGCGACTTGGCCGTCATCGCGAGCAGTCCACCCCGCTTGCCGCGTTTGTCGAACAACTCCTGCAGCCGCTCCGGGTCGAACCGGCTCAACACCTGCTCGAATCCCGCTCTCATTCCCGCCAGCATCGCCAGTTGGTGGCAACGGATGTCATCGAAGGCGTCATCGAATGCCTCGACCGGCCCCAGGTAGGCCGGATTACGCCGGCCCAGCAAGGAGTTCAACGCGTCCTCGGCGTTCACCGCAAACTTGAGCGGGTTGTTCTCCCCCATCTTGACGCGAGTGAGCGGCATACGGAACTGATTCTTGATCTCCGTTCGCGCCTGCAATACTTCGATCACTCCCTGCACCACGGAGCGCAGAATAAGCCCAAGCGACCCCGCTGTCTCGGGCGGGATTGTCGCCGGGTCCACACCCGCCGCGCGCAGTAATGCCGCGGCATCGAAACCCGCTGCGCGAACTCCTGTTTGCGCCGGCGGCGCCGCGGCGGCAGTCGGCTGTGAAGTTGCCGCCAAAGGCGCCGGCGGGGCGGCAGTTGCGGAGACCGGTGCACCCGTTCGCTGCATGGGGCCGGCCCCAGCACCGGCCAGGTCGCCGCCTGTACGGCGGGGAGCGGGTTCCGGGGTGGATGGCGTGCTCGGGACTTTTCCGCGGCTGAAGCTCGTCTTGTCCCAATCGTCCGGGATGGCTCCGGGGGCGCCACTCGGAGCCGCGGCGGATGCCGGGGCACTGGGAGCCGTTGGCTTCGCACGCCCGAACGTTGTCCTGTCCCAGTCATCGGGGATGGCCTGTCCTGAAGGGGGCACCGGCGGCGGGCTGAAGTGATCGCTCACGCCGGGTGAATGGTTCCAGCTCGAGGCCTGGGGGGCCGAGGGAGTCGTGGTCGCGGGCCTGCGGCCCGAAAGCTGCTTCAGCGGATCGAGCTCGTCGTGAGAGGGCTCCAGCGGATCCACGAGCGGGCGCGACGCAGGCGCCGGCCCGAGAGCGGCGAACGGATCGTCGTCCAGGGCGAATGCCACCGGCGCGCTGCCCGCCGACAGCGGGCGGACCAACTCGGGCATGGCGGCGGCAAGTCCCACCACGATCTCGTATTCATCGATGAACAGGCGGTCGCCGTTCTTGAGCGCCCGGCGCTCGAGCTGCGGCAGCATCGCGTGCGGATCGTTGATGGCAACGCCATTGTCGCCGGTGCTCTCGATGTAATACGTTCCGCTGATCCAGCGGACGGTCGCGTGGTGCCGCGAGATGTAGGGATTCGCGAGCACCCAGTCGCATTCGGGCGCCCGTCCGATGCGGCCGCCTTCGGGACCGAACACCTTGCGGCGCCCGGGACCCAGGGCCTGGCCGTTCGGGCTGACGACTTCGAGAGTGAGATCCATGTTGTGCTGCTCAGACCTGGCGTACTTCCTGGAGAAGCACGTCCGGATACGCCTGGTCCTTGAAGTACGCGTACACCCGCTCCGAGATGAGCATTTTGTCGGTGTCCTCGGCCAGCAGAAACAGGTCCAGGTCGGGGACGCGCTGCGAGTCGAGCACGGGCTCGTCGATGACGTTCATGTCGGGCCCGAGCGTCGCGAATTGCGAGCGCCGCATATTCGCGCACGCAACACTGCCGATCACGTTCAAGAGCGCGTAATCCTCGATCACGCGGCCGTCCACCGGATCCTCGATGACAGCCGGATAAGTCTGCAGGTTGTCGATCCCCAACCTGCGCAGATCGGCCTGCATGCGCGGCGTGGCGACGAATGCGGGCCTTGCAAAGAAAGTGGGCAACTCACCTGCGCGCAGCTCCTCATCGAGGTTGAAGCGCACGGGAACCTCGAAATCGGCCGCGAAGGGCTGGCCCGACTTGAAGGCATACAGGTCGTGGCTCGTCATAAAGATCCGCGCACCCGCGGCGCTGAGCCGGCGGTCCATCCAGAACACTTTCCTAACCATCGAACCCTCCGGCCTCAGCGAATTCCGCGGCGATGCGCGAGACGAAGATCAGACAGGCGTCGATATCCTTCTCAAGGAGACTCGACGCACGATCGACGTAGCGCACGGTATTGTCACGCGGCGGATACTTCTTCGCCTGCTGCTTGCCCTTGCAGTCCTCGCACGGGGGCGGGCCGACATAATGCGACAAGGCATTGTTGACGATCTTGTCCAGGTACTGGTCCACCCGGTCCTTGTACCCCAGGGCGCCCACCCCATAGGCATTCGATCTGCTGTGGCGGCCCTGGTGCAGTTGAATCCCGGACAGCGCCATGAGCTTGAACATCAGCTCGCGCTTTTTTTTCTGGCCCGCGGGCGCCCATTCCGCCAGTCCCGCGCCATAGGGCATCCATTTGCCGTTGTTCGCATGATCCACGTTGTACCGGGTATCCCCGTAGAGGATGTTGCCCTGCTTGAGCCATTTCGCGAGCTTGTGACTGGCCAGCTGCTGGTGCGGTATCAGATGATGCGCCTGGGAGGGCCACTTTCCCGAACTCAACTCGCTCTCGCGCGCCGCGTGCGGCTTCGCGCCGAGGTGGCCGCCGAGTGCCGTACCGCTGCCGGACAGATTGCAAGCCCAGTCGGTCTTGTCGGGCTCGAAAGCGCACTTCTCCTTCTTGTCCAGGGCTGCGACGAGTACCGCCACGCCCTCGCCCACCTCGGTCATGCTCCACTCCCCACGACGAGCTCACCCCATTGCGTTCTTGTCATTGTGAAACAGCGGATCCCCGAGCCGGCAGACATTCTTGCCTTCGAACTTCACATCGAAGGAATACAGCATGAACTCGCAGGGTCCTTTGATCTTGCCGCTGATCACCCCGCCGGCCGAGCCAGCCTCATCGCCGCTGGTCATCAGATATTTCGCACCCTGAGTCATGGGCATCTGACCGTCGCAGGTGACGGCCGTGGGACCGGCGGAAGTGTCGGCCGCCTTGCCCAGATTCGGGTAGGGAATGGGGACGGGTCCCGCGGGCGTAGGCGTCTTGCACACGTCAGGGAAAACCGGACTCTGGCCACCGCTGCCCTTATGCGCGATCCCGCGACTGTTGGCGAACACCGTACCCGACACTTCAGACCTCCCCCGGCAAGCTCAAGCAGCCGCAGCCGACAATAAAGCACACGCGCGTGATTCGCCATCGGAGGCGGCCCACACCAGCGCCGGACCTGCGCGCTGGCGATTCTGGAGCGCCTGGGCTGCGAGTGCGAGCAGGATTGCACCCAGCGCCGCACCGGCATCCCCGAAACAGTCGGCCGGATGCTCCAGCACCATGCCCGGTGCGAAAAAATCACCGTGGCGCAGGCGCGCGACACCCCACAGCTTGGCATCGAAGCTCTCGCCATTCAGTCCGGCGAAAGTCGTCGCTACCGGCGCAAGCGCGCCCGCCAACCTGCCGCGAAGCGCTTCCAGCGCCTCCGCAAGCCCCTCACCGCGCGCCGGTTCCAGACCCGCACGGTGTCCGGGATCCGAGCACGATGCGGCGGCTTGCGCGCAGATCGACGCCACGCCGGTCTCACCAGCCCGTGAGGGATGGGAGAGCACCAGAAACGCTGCACCCTCGCCCGGGAGGAAGCCATCCATCACGTTCGAACCCAGGATGCGCCCCTCGGCATCCAGCGCCGCCAGGAGCTTCAAATCCAGGAACGAGTCGACCCCGCCGACAATCACAGGGCGCGTTGGATCGCTGTCGAGCGCACTTAGCGCAAGCTCGAGCGCCATCAGTGCGGCCGCGCGCCCCGCGGGGACCACCCGACTGTTCGGGGCGTCGAGGGCTACTCCGGCGATCTTGCCCAGGTGCAAGGCGAATCCCTTGAGCCAGTGCGCTTCCGATACCGGGAGTTGGGGCAAGCCCAGAAAAAGCCGCACCGGCGAGTCTCCCGCGTGCTGCAGTACCGACCGCAGCACTGGCGCAGCCAGCCGCAGCATGCGGCGCGCGCGAGACGGCAGCGGAAGCAGCTCGATCTCCGGCGGCAACCGCGGCTCCAGCGCGTCCTCCGGCGCGAGTCCCATCCTGATCGGCTCGCGATCACGACCCATGATGTGCGAGTTGCCGATGCGGGAAATACCGGCACGAACCGCGGCCCACAACTGCTCCGTCCCGCGGCCCGACGAACACAACACATTGCTGGCGATGATTACGCCGGATGTCATGTGCGCGCCCCTGGACGTTTGCGCGTCACAGTTACCTTCTCAACCTTGAGTATCCTGCGATCGCAAGGCAACGCCGCCCGCCAGGTCAGGCACAGCCGGTTGTCGTCCGGCTCGATGAGCACGGTCTCGAGATTCGCTGTCGGATGTTCGACCGAGCCGCCGATCTTCACCTCGATCTGCAGGCCGGCCACCGGCAAGTTGAATGAGATAGGACCGTCCGGCGTCGCGCCGCGAATCTCTATCGGCTCGGTACCCTGCAGATACCGGTTGAATGTCAGCTCGGGGGCCGCACACTGCAGAAAACGCCTGTCGAAGTCCGCTGGAAGATATGGCGCACGCTTGCGCTGCCACTTTTCGTCATACGTGCCGGCAAAAGCACGGCGCGGCATCCAATGCGGCGCCGTCGGCGCAAAGCACGCCGGCGCGAGGCTTTGGCCATGCCGCTCGAGCGGCGTCGTTGGATCCTCGAGATTGGGAACCGGCAGTCCGACGAGTTCCTCGGCGCGCCGACCCGCGACGAAGCCAACGCCTACCGGGTTGCGCTCGTCGGCGAGCACCCGGCCGGGCAACTTCTGAATGCCGCCGAACGCACGCTCCCAGATGAGCGGCATCGCCTCGAACGGCTGCGGCGGTGAGGGGGTGCCGTCACGCATCCAAGTCCTGTCGCCGGACACGCGCAGCGTCTTCTGCCGCTCGGCCACCGAGACTCTCACCCAGGCCTCCGGGGCGGCCTGGGAGTTTGGCGCCCAACACCGGCCAACGAGCAACACATCCGTCCCGGGCTTGCCGATGTGCATCTCCGACACCTGTTTGAGGCTAGAGGTCGTCGGGTCACCGTAATATTCGTCCGCGAGTGTGATCGGGATCTGCACCGGCGCAAGTGCCAGCTGCGGACGCAGAGCTAACGTGGCCTTGAGAATCACGTACAGCGTATCGATCGCATCGCAATTCGGCAGAATCGCCATGAGGGGATAGAAGGGCGTCTGATTGTCGAGCTGTAGCATGTGTCAGCGGGAGGCGCGGCCTGCGAGCGCAGCGCGTCCGGCAACCATCATGCGGTGCTGTATATGAGCGAAAGCACGCGGCTCTACGTCATATTGGCCCGCGGTTCTCACCGTGGCCTCCAGAATCAGATTCGGCCGGCGCAGCATCGGACCGGTCTCGATCGCGGCGACCAGCACGGACAGGTCGACCGGCCGGCCGCCAAAGTAGCGTACGCCAGCCGAATAACTCGCACTCCGGCTCGTCCAGTGCCGGCGAACCGCCTCGACGTCAGGCAACGGCCACAGATCGTGAGCGGCAGGAACCAGATCGGCATCGAGGTCATCAGTGTGCGTTGCAGGCGCAGCGGCGGCATCGGGCGGATCGGAAGCGGCGAGATGATCCCGCTGCAGATCGGCGCCCGTGATCGCGCAGTACGTCTCTGCCGCGGAGCGTGCGAATTTCGCATCCCGCATCCCCGCCAGGCAAATCTCTACAGCCTCCGGCGTCCCGATGTAACCCAGGGCAAACAACGCCTCGCGCTGCAATGCCGGCTCTCGAAGGGCGGCTATGATTGCCCGATGCTCATCTGCCTCGCCAAGGATCGCCACCACGGCAAGTAATGGCCCCGCTTCGGGACGCCGTTCGTGCGCAAGCCTAACCGCCTCTGCCCAAGCGTTCGGCAGACGGCGACGCACCCCGCACGCGATGGCCGCACCCCGCACAGCGGAATCATCGCTCTTCAATGCGGCGGCGATATACCTGCCGAAGGAATCGTCCGCGACATAACCTGACGCGCGCAGCGCCTCCACCTGCAGCGCCGGTATATTGGATGCAAACGCGTCCGCCAGTTCGCGTGCCGGTGTGGAACGACGAAATGCCCTGAGCCGGCACAGCGCGGCGCTATGCTCCGGACCCTTTGTCGCCAGAACAGTGGTGACCGGCGCAAAAGTGCCATCCAGATCCGCGACCTCGATACCGCGAATCATCGACCACAACCGCGGCCCGGTCGCTGCGCCGATGGCGGTGGCCAGCAGCGCACGCGCATTGCTCGGAGAGCCGGCTGCCAACACGTGCGCGCATACGGTTAGCATCGCGGGATCGTCACTGGCGAGCAAAGGTTCGACGAGGCGCACCATGCCCTCGCCCGCCACCCGCACGCCGTCGAGCGCGCCGTGCAGCCGGTCTTCCGTCCACGATCCAACCTCTTGTAAGTTGCGTCGGAGGCTGGACAGCTCGGCTTCCCAACGTTTCCAAAGAAACGTCGCTTCATCGAGACTTTCCTCGACGAGGTCCCAAAGCGGCTCCGGGGTCATGGGTGAGGCGGTCATGAAGCGTGCGCTTCAGTTGATACGAACCTGGCCCCCCTTGATGCGGTTCGTACCCTCCGAATAAGTCTCGACATAAGTGCCGCGAATAACCACACGGCCGTTGCGGCGTAAAGTAATGGACGCGTTTCCGCACTCCAACACGATTTCGTCCTGCGCGACGATCCTGATACGCTTGCCGTCCACGTCGGCTTCGATCACCTGAGGTGCATTCAACTCGGCCGCGAGCGCCGCTGGTTCAATGGCGGCGTCCCGCACCTCGGGCCGGGACCCGGACGCTGCCGGGTCCGCGGTCGGCGGCGGCTGTATGAAGCCGGTGATGATCGGCAGTGCGGGATCGCCGTTCTCGAATACGAGGACGGCCGGCTGGTTGGATTTCACCGCAGCCAGCAGCTGGCTGGCCTCTGCCGGGAGGGCCATGCGCGCGGCGACCGTGCCTCCCGAGCCCGGAAATTCCACATTCACCACCCCTCCCGTCCCCAGCGACACGACCCGACCCAGGCACGCTGCCGCCGGCTGAGGCGGCTTGCGCGAGGACGGTGCCCGTAGCAGACAGTCGAGCTCGCCGGTCTCGGCGGTGACGGTCGCGGCCGCAATCTGATCCAACACTGTCGCGTTCATGATGTTTCGCTGCACTCCTCTGGAGCCGCCGGCCTGCGCAGAGCCTGGCTCGGCGATTAATTCTGCGTGACCTTGCTGCCCTTGAGAATCACGTCGCCGGAGGCCTTGACGTTGATCTTGCCGCTGCCCTCGAGGGTGATGTCCTTGCCCCTGATGGTGATCGTGCCATCCTTCTTCATCGTGATGCTCGCCTCGCCGGTCTGGATCGTGATCTGATCCCCTACATCGATCAGGAGCTGCTTGCCGACGGACAGTGAGTCTTTTTCGGCAATGTCGTGCGTGCGGTTCTTGCCGATGCTGACTTCCTCGTCCTTGGTGACCTGCTCGGAACGGCCGCCGCCGATCGACACCGACTCGTCCTTGGCGACACTCAGCGAACGCGTGCCGCCGATGCTCTGGGTGTAGTCCTTGCTGATGTCGATGTTTTCGTTGCCGCCAACGCTCTCGGTGCGGTTCTTGGCGATCGTGATCGATTCACTCTCGCCCACCGACTCCTTGCGGTTCTTGCCGATCGAGGTGGTCTCGTCGTTCTTCACATCTTTTTTGCGATCGTGGCCGACCGAGTGGGACTCGTCATTCTCCACCTCGATGGTCTGGTCCTTCTCGGCGTGCAGATAGACCAGTTCCGAGCCCTTCTTATCCTCGAAGCGCAGCTCGCTGTAGTTCTCGCGAGTGCCGCCCTTGGAGCTGCGCGACTTGATGCCGCTCTGGGTCATATTGTCAGGCAGGTCGTAAGGAGGTTTCTGCGAGCCGTTGTAGACGCTGCCGATCACGAGCGGATGATCCGGATCACCCTCGAGGAACGAAACGATCACTTCCTGTCCGATGCGCGGAATGTGCAGCGCCCCCCAGTTCTTGCCGGCCCACACCTGGCCGACGCGCACGAAGCAGGAGCTGTTCTCATCGAGCTTGCCGTAGCGATCCCAGTGGAACTGGACCTTGATGCGTCCGAATTCATCGGTGTAGATCTCTTCGCCCTTCGGGCCGACCACAACCGCTGTCTGAGTGCCTTGCACCACCGGCTTCGGCGTGGTTCGCGCGGGCCTGTAAGGCTCGCGTGCATCGACCGCCTCCACCGAGATGTTGAACTGGGTTCCCGCCGAACTGCCGCCCGAATGGTAATCATTCGAGCTCAGGTCGATGGAAGTCGAGGTGATCAGATACTGGATGTCCGCGGCGGGGTGTGGAACGCGGCTGGGAGGGCGGGTGAGCGTGAAAAGCCAGCCCGCCGCGAGCCCCGCAGCATCGCCGCTGCCGCGCGCCACCATCTGGGAGACTTGCATCTCCTGCACGCGCATTTTCGCGACTCGCTCGATCCCCGTGTGCAGCTTCCCGCCGCGCTCCCCGTCCGTCGCCTTGATCTTGGTCACGTCAGCCGGATAGTCGAAAATCTCGAACCGCGCCGCGTCGTGCTTGCGGGAAATCGTTGCGGTGCCGGCGGGAACGGGCGTAGGCGCGTGGAAACTGTAGTCGCGCGTGGCGAACGAGCCGGCTTGGAACGATTTCTGCAGCGACCAGGAGTGCAGATGATCACGCTCCCGAAGCGTTTCCGACTCGGTCGCCGGATAGAGCGGCACGGAGTCGTAGCCCGGCGCGGTCTTGCAGCCGCGCACGTCGTCCGCCAGAACGAGGACGTGCTTGTTCTGCGAGTGTTCGAAGAAATAAAAGATGCCCTCCTGTTCCAGCAGGCGGCTCAGAAAGTTGAAATCCGTCTCGCGATACTGGACGCAGTACTCCCGCCGTTCGTAGCTGCCGAGGCGCTTCTCCAGATCCTTGAAGCCCGCTTTGTGGCAGACCTCCTCGAAAATCTCCGGCACGGTCTTGCCCTGGAAGATCCGGCAGTCCGCCTTGCGCGTCAGAAACCAAGACCACGGCCGGATGACGGCCCGGTACTCGTAAAACTTCCCGTTCAGTCCCGTCTGCGCGAACTCTGTGACGAACCCGTGGAAATGGCGCGGTGTCCGGTTCGGAGTGGTCGTGAGGGCGATACTGAGAGGCTTGCCGAGGATCTTGTCCGCATCGAGGTACTCATCCTCGCTGAGGAGCGCGAGCTCGCAGTGAAAAGGCTGGCTCAGCTGCTCGAGGCTCGACATCCGGGCGAACAGCAAGGCGTTCGGACCGAACGGGCTCGTGATCTTGACCGAGCGGTTGTCCTGGTATTTCGCGACCATATGCCCTTCTTGTTTTCGCTCCCTCACGGCCCGGGCCGACCGCGCGGGTGCCCTCGCCGGTGCTTATTCAGGACCGGTTCCCCGGCTTACTCGATGGCTTGCAGTCTCAGGCAGCCCTCGTCGTTCTTCGAGTAGAAGTATAGGCCGTCCGTATCCAGCCCCTCCGCGATTATCACGGGCACGGCGCTTTCGAACTTCTGGCGGGCGATGGCGGTGGCGGCCACCTCGTTGATCCCGTTGGTCTTGACGTAATCGGCCCAGCGCGCGCTGTCGGATTTGTCGATGCGCGTCCCGGCATCCGTGGCGCGGCGCATGAGGCTGATGAATTGGTAGTAGTCGAACTCGACTACCTTGGCGCGGGCCATAGTCTTCAAACCTCGCCTAAACTTTGGGTACTAATAGCAGGAAAAGGCTAGACTTTTCAAGAACCACTGTATCAGGTTGAGCACTGTGCTGCAGCTTGCATGCGACCGACTGCCCGGACCGCCCACCCGGCCGACCCGGCAAGCGGGTCAGGCTTGTCCGCTGCCCCCGGGGAGCTGACTGACTCGCGCGAGAACGAGGTGGCCCAGGACGTTCTGCCCCCGCTCCGACCGCAATACGCGCTCCTCGAGCTGAATCTCGCCGAACCCCGCCTGGGCCACGGCGCTGCGCACATAGGCCTCGGCGTGACTGTAACGCCCGTGAGTCTCGAGACGATAGGGATCGCCGGATGCGCCGGGGTCCAACCGCTCCAGGGTCACTGTCAAAATTCCGCCCTTGCGCAAACATCCCCGAGCGGCCGCAAGCGGTTCCTCGAGGGCACCGAAATAGCACAGCGTATCGGCGGACACGACAACGTCGAATGTCCCCGGCCGAGAACGCATGAATTCGCACAATTCCTGCACGGCGAGCTCATCGTAGAGTTCGCGGGCGCGCGCCTTATCGACCATACCCGACGAGAGATCCACCCCGACAAGTCGACGTGCCAGAGGTTTTAGCAGGACGCCGCACAGGCCCGTACCGCAGCCGGCATCGAGAACTTCCATGCTGGCATGCGACGCGACTTCCCTGGCGAGACGCTCGGCAACCCACTGCGGCGCGCGATAGTCCAGCGCCTTGAGATTCTCGTCGAAGCTGCTGGCGAAATTGTCGAACGTTTGCCTGACGAATCCGTCGTCGGCTCGCACGGGCGCCCCCTGTCCTGCCGTCGCGGCCAACATGTGCTTCGCGATCGGATTGTGCGGCTCCTGCGCCAGCCAGTCTCGATACACTTCGGCCGCTTCCGCGTGGCTACCCAGCCGATTCAGCAGCAGGGCAAGGGACTCGTAGGCCGGGATATAACCGGGCTCGAGCTTCAGTGCCCGATGCAACGCCGCAGCCGCCTCCCGGGGCAAACTGCATCGGCCGAGGCAAACTCCGAGATTGAACCACGCCATCGGCAACTGCGGCGCCAGCTCGGTCGCCTTGACGAATGCCGCCCGCGCCTCGTGCGCGTCACCCGTCGCCACCAGCACGTTGCCTAGATTGAGCCAGGCGTGGGCATTGGTCGGGTCCGCGTCAACCGACTTGCGCAACAGTCCGGCCGCGGCGGCCGCACTTCCTGTTTGACACGTCAGCATGCCCAGAAAGTTGAGCGCGTCGGCGTCGGCCGGTCGCTTGCGAAGGATGCGGCGATACGCGGCTTCCGCTTCGATGAGGCGGCCTGCCTTGTGGGCTTCAATTGCGTGCCGCAGCAGCCGATCCTCAACGCTCACGTGCCAAGCAACTCCATCCTGTGCCGACGCCCTTGCCGCTGCGTTGCAGTGGCTTTACTGGAAATGGTAGCCGAACTCTCCGTCCCGGACTGAAATCGCCACCGCGCCCGTCGCCGTACCGGTGGACATGCGGGTGAGGAACTCGTGGCTGATCTGCGGCAGCACGGTGTTGGTCAGGATGGCATCGATCATCCGGCCGCCGCTCTCGGGCTCGGTACAGCGCGAGGCGATCAGCTTCACGACCTCCTCGCTGTAGCTCAGCTCGACGGCGTGATTCTGCCGGATGCGCGCGACGATGCGCCCGAGCTGCAGGCGAATGATCTGGCCCAGCACCGTGTCCGCGAGCGGGTAATACGGAATCACCACGATGCGCCCGAGCAGCGCGGCCGGGAAAACCTTCAGAAGCGGGGCGCGCAGCGCCTTCGCCACGCCTTGCGGATCGGGCAGCAGCTCCGGATCCTTGCACATGCCCATGATCAGGTCCGTGCCCACGTTGGAAGTCAGAATGATCAGCGTATTGCGGAAATCGATCAGGCGCCCTTCCCCATCCTCCATCACTCCCTTGTCGAAGACCTGGAAGAAGATCTCGTGCACATCGGGGTGCGCTTTCTCCACCTCATCGAGCAACACGACACTGTAAGGCTTGCGACGCACGGCTTCGGTAAGCACGCCGCCTTCGCCGTAGCCCACATAGCCGGGTGGCGCGCCTTTCAGCGTCGAGACCGTGTGCGCCTCCTGGAATTCGCTCATGTTGATCGTAATGAGGTTCTGCTCGCCGCCGTAGAGAGTCTCGGCGAGCGTGAGGGCCGTCTCGGTCTTGCCGACACCGGACGGGCCGGCGAGCATGAACACGCCGATGGGCTTGTTGGGATTCTCGAGGCTCGCACGCGCAGTCTGGACGCGCTTTGCGATCATCTCCAGGGCATGGTCCTGCCCGATTACGCGTAACCCGAGCGTCGTCGCAAGCGTCAATACAGTCGTGACTTCGTCCTTCACCATGCGCCCAACGGGAATCCCGGTCCAGTCCGCAACCACGGACGCGACAGCCTGCTCGTCCACACTCGGCAGCACGAGCGGACTCTCGCCCTGCGCAGTGGCAAGCTCCTGTTGTAGCTGCCGCAGGCGCTCGACGGCAGCCAGCCTCTCAGGCTCCGTCATTGGAGCCGCGGCCGCCTTCTCAGCGCTGCCAGTCGCAGAGTTGGCCATCGCGAGACGAGGCGCTTCCACGCCACCCAGCTTGACGTTGGCCGACCCGGGGGTCCCGTTAATGGCCGTCCCGGGGTTGGCCTTCGGGGCCGCCGTGTTGGCCGGCTCGTCCAGGACATCCGCCTTACCCGTCGCCTCACGCAAGCGCGCGCGTATCGCAAGAATCTCATCCACCAGGGTTTTCTCACGCGCCCAAGCACCCTGCAGTGTGATCAGACGTTGCCCTTCGGAGCGCAAGGCTTCGTTGACCTTCCTCTCCCGATCCGAGACGTCGATGCCGATCGCCGCCTCGCGCCCGATGATCTGCAGCTCCGTCTGCAACGCTTCGATGCGACGCTGACAATCCTCCACCTCCGCCGGTGTTGCGTGATGGCTGACGGCCACACGAGCGCACGACGTATCGAGCAGGCTCACGGACTTGTCGGGCAGCTGCCGGTCCGGAATATAGCGATGGGCAAGCTTCACGGCCGCCTCGAGTGCGGCGTCGAGCACCTGCACCCGATGGTGCTTTTCCATCGCCGACACGATGCCGCGCATCATCAACAGCGCCTTGGCCTCGCTGGGCTCAGCGATCTTGACGGTCTGGAAGCGGCGCGTGAGCGCCGGGTCCTTCTCGATGTACTTCTTGTATTCCGCCCACGTCGTCGCGCCGATGGTGCGCAGAGTGCCGCGGGCCAGTGCCGGTTTCAGCAGGTTGGCAGCATCACCGGTACCAGCCGCTCCGCCCGCACCGACCAGCGTGTGCACCTCGTCGATGAACAGAACGATCGGCTTCGGTGACGCCTGCACTTCGTCGATCACCTGCCGCAGCCGCTGCTCGAACTCCCCCTTCATACTGGCGCCGGCCTGCAGAAGACCCACATCGAGAGTGCGCAGCGCGACGTCCTTGAGCGCCGGCGGTACATCGCCGGATGCGATCCGACGGGCAAATCCCTCGACCACCGCGGTTTTACCGACTCCGGCCTCTCCTGTCAGGATGGGATTGTTCTGCCGCCGCCGCATGAGGATGTCCACGATCTGCCGGATTTCCTCATCGCGCCCGACCACCGGGTCGATCTTGCCGAGCCGCGCCTGTTCCGTCAGATCCACGGTAAAGCGCTTCAAGGCTTCTTGCTTACCCAGCTGCGCGGGGGGCATGCTTCCGCTGAATTCGCCTGGTGTTCCCTGCTGCGCCAGCTGCGTGCCGTCGTTGGCCGTCAGTGCTCCCTCCGGCGAGCCTCCCACGATCTTCTCGAAATCCTCGGTGAGCTGCTCGGCCTTGATCTTGTCGAACTCGCGTGACATCGCGAGCAGCGCATTTCTCAGTCCGGGCGTCTTCAACATCGCGACGAGCACATGACCCGTGCGAATCTGCGCGGCGCCGAATTTGAGCGTCGCCCACACCCAGGCGCGCTCGGTCACATCCTCGATATGCGCGGAAAGATCCGAAATGGAGCTCGCGCCCCGCGGCAGCCGGTCCAGCGCAGCCGTGAGATCGCCGGCCAGCCGGCCCGCATCGATTTCGAAAGCCCGCACGATCAGGTGCAGGTCGGAGCTCTGCTGCTGCAGGATCTGATGAATCCAGTGAACGAGCTCGACATACGGGTTGCCGCGCAGCTTGCAAAAGACGGTGGCGCTCTCGATGGCCCGGTACGCCAGGCTGTTGAGCTTGCCGAACAGCGCGACGCGGCTGATGTCTCCCATAAAATTTGCCCCAGTATCTCTAGTTGTCAGGTGTTTGCCGTTTGACCGGCGGTTGCCGTCATGCTGCTCGCGCCGCCGGCACGGACACCGGCTCCTGGAGGAGGACGTCATCCGCCGTCGTGCGCCGGCCGCCTAGCCAGGTGGTCCAGCCAAGCTGTCCGGTCTTACCCAACTGCACGCCCGGAACCTCCACGTCCCGCAACAGAAGGCGCAGCTGCCAGGTCCATTCGTCATTCGTATAGAACCGTACCAGCGCGTGCAGCTCCTGCAGGCCGCGCGCTCCGGGAAGAAAATTCTTGAAGCTGGCGAGCGTGAGCGGCCCGAGCACGAGCTCGAATTTATGCTGGCACTGCCAGCTGCCTCCGCCCAGGGTCGTCGTGCTCCCCAGCAGGGCCAGCTCGCGGGGACCGCCGAGCCGGCAGTACAGGGCCTCCGGCACCTCCATCCATGCACCCACGAACGGCCGTAACTCCACCGTCAGCCTGAAGTAGTCCGCGAGGATGACCTCCAGGCCTTCCGCCGAGCGGATCTGCGGGCCGAGGTGCCCCGCCCGGCTCAGTTTCGCGAAGTCGGGAGCGGCATCGCGGTTGCGCGCCGACTCGGGCGCAAGACCGATCAGCGCGCCGACATACGTGGCGAAGCGATCGCTCTCGGGCCGGTCGAAGCTCGTTGCGGGATCCGCATTGGCCCAGGCGCGATAGAAAAGGGAGACTAGACGGTGTTGGAATGCATTGAGAAAATCGACGAAAGTGGCGTCTTCGCGCTGGCGGCGCCATTCATACGCGTACTCGGTCAGGTGCTGCGGCAGCACGCCGTTCGGACCGAACATGCCGAAGGAATACTGTTCCAGCCGCGCACGCTCGTCCTGCGTCGCATCGAACGCACACACATCGGATGGCGCGAACGCCAGATGCGGCGCCTGTCCGAGGCGCACCGCATCGTCAGCGGCCTTGCGTCCCTCGCCCAGGCGCGGCCGGGCGCCGAAGCTCTGTTCCAGCAGGCGCAGAGCCGCGAACAGCGTGAACCGGTGCGGCTCAGCGGCGAGCTGCTCCAGCGCAGTCGGCCGGCGCGCTGCCGTCAGATGATCTGGCGGCTGCCCGTTCGCACCGGCCATGTCTTGATGTCCCCGCGCGTCGCGGACTGGATCCGCGTCTGCGCAAATGAGTTGATGGAAACGTACCGGGCGAAGAACCGATCGAGCACGCCGCCGAGCGACAAGATGCCGGAGCCTGCAAAAGCGGCATCGTCGAATGTCAAAGAAATCTCGAGCCCGCGGCCATAGCTGATCGGTCCGGCGATGGGCATGCGCCTGACGACGGGCTGGTAGCTCACGCTGCGCACCCCGTCGATCTGGCGTGCAGCGGCGGAATCGTTCGGGTCGGCGTACAGCATGAGCATGTCGCGCAACATCTGCGCTCCGGCTTCCGGAGACTGGTCCACGAGCGACAGGTAATTGAGCGACAGATGACTGATCAGCTTCCACGCCGTATCCCCGAAGGCGGGCGAGCTGCGCGGGTAGCTGGGCCCAGCGATACAGCTCACCGTTTCAACAGGCACGCCGCCTTCGATCAGGAAGTCGGTGCGGCCCTGTCCCATGGCGAGCTGAATGGGCAGATCGCGGTTGCTGCACCAGACCTGCGCGTCGATCTGACGGATCTCCCCTGTAACCTGCCGTTGGGCGCTGTCCACCAGGGAAATGAAACATTCCGTACCAGCGTAGCCCGTGCGGGCGCCGCTTTGCTGTTGGCGCGCCGAAAGCATGCGCGGCCGCCGTTGCAGCGTGTAGTAAAGAGCCGCAGCGCGCGGGTCGGTACGGTGGTCCGTCGAATAGAACGGCAGAACTTCCGCGGTCGTCTCCCCGCCCATGCCCACCGCTTGCAGCTTCTCGAGGCTGAAGATCTCGAAATCCATGGGCCGATTGCGGTCGGCGAGCAGATGATGCTCCGTGTCGAAGCTGTTGACGTGAATGCGATCGGCCGCGCGTGCGAACAAGTTCACGGCCGGCGCGCAATACAGGCGGAAATGACTGGCGTCGAGCGCGTTCTCGAGCCCCGGCTGCGCGCGGCTCATGGCCAGATAGATCTCCACTTCGTCGCCTTCGCAGGCCTGAATGGCGCCGCGCAGGTCATCGAGCGCGAAAAACAGCAGGCGCTCCGGAAAAGCAAAGTACTCCTGCAGGAGCCGATAACCCTGAAAGCTGCGGCGGCTGACGGGCAGCAGCGCCTCGGTGTCCTCGAGCCCCACCTGTCTGACACTGGACGCGGGCCGGAAGTGCACGGGCGCCGCCTTGCCGGTGGACCGGACGTAGAACCCCACACAGTCGGCGATGACCTGCTCGTGCAGGCGATGCGTAATATCGGCGGTCGCCTTCAAGAAGAATGTCAGGGAGTCCAGCGGCAGCGCCTTGATGCTCACACCGGGCGCAGCCTTCAAACGCAGGCGAATCGCCGTGCGCGCGCGGCCATCTGTCTGAATTCCCTGCGTCGCGAGTGCGCCGGAGCCCGAGAGATACTTCGCCTCGGTGACCGCGAGCGGCCAGAGGGTCACATCGTGCGCGGTGCGAAACTCACACGAGGTGCGATCGCCTTTCGCGAGCGGCGTGCGCAGGCTCGCGCCTCTGCGAATCACCTGCCCCGTCAACAGTGATTCCTCCTTCAGGTCGGGAGCGAATTCGACGATCGCGCAGGACGGCACCGGACAGAGAAAGTGGGGATAGACGATCTCGAGAAGATGCTGGGTGAAGTCCGGATGGCGCGCGTCAAGCTTCAGCTGCACGCGGGCGGCCAGGAAGGCGAAGCCCTCCAGCAGCCGCTCGACATACGGATCGGCGCATTCCAGGCCCTCGAGTCCCAGGCGGGCGGCGATCCGGGGATAGGCTTCGGCGAATTCCGCGCCCATCTCACGCATGAACTGCAGCTCGCGGTTGTAGTACTCGAGAATGCGTGGATCCATGGGAACGGTCGCTCGGCTACTTCGCGCCGGCTTCGGCGAGGGTCACGGCGCCCGACTCGGTGTCGATGCGGGTGCGCAGGACGAGGTGTTGCGGCACCGGCTGGCACCAAAGCTCCGCGTCGATGCGAAAAGAAAGCTTATGTCCATCCCCGGGCGCGCGCCCCGTTTCAGCGGACACATGCACTGACGTGAGACGCGGTTCGAACCGCTTGATGGCCTCCTCGATGTCAGCCGCTGTTTTGGCGGGATCGACCGCTGCCGCGGACACGCCCGCAAGAGACGGCATCCCATAGTTGAGCACGGAGCGCTGGACGTGCGGATAGCGTGTCAGATCGACCGAGACATCGAGGCTGAGCGAATTCAGCAACGATGCGAGATCGCGATACACGCACTCGCGCAAACGCCGCATCGACACATAACGTCTGTCCGCGGATTCCGCGGTATCGTTCAGGATGTTGCGAGCTTCCACGTTGCAGAAGCTCTGCAGCGCGATGCCCTGAGGCGCTCCGGGAGGTTTCAACACGAGCGCCTTGAGCAGCGCGAGACTGACGCGTCCGCTGGGCGCAACAAAACGCCAACACGCCGTTTCGCCGGCAGTATCGGTGGTCTTCGGGGTACCGTCCCCGCCGGCCGGACGCAGGTGTTGGGCGGCGACGATGGCGGCAAATTCCGATTCGCTCAGCCCCAGGCGGCGCAACTCGGCGCGCGCCACGGTAAGCTCGTAAAGCGTCAGCAGCCGCTCGTCGTCGACCAGGCGGTCGAGAAGTGTCGGCTGCAGACGTTCGCGCAGGCTGAGCTCTGCCATGACCGGTTTTGACGCCTCTTGGTTCGCTGCAGTCTGCGGCGCCGGCTGCGGCTAACCGCCGCTGTCGAGCGTCACTTCACGCACTTCCAGCAGACCCAGCTCGGTGGCGCTCGTCGCCAGGATTCGCTGGCCGAGGCCGGCGAAGGCCTCATCTCCGAGGGCCTGCCACTCTGTCTTGCGAGACATCCGCACAGCATCATCGGCACTGAGCTCGGAGCCCGGGTAGCGTACGGGCACGAACCCCATGGCTTCGCCCGCGTTGCTCCAGGTGAACTGTGCCGGTATCCACACCAGATCGCGGGCATCGGCCGGCTTCTCGAATTCGATCCGGCGGATGCGGGCAAACGGAACCCAGTAGTACGAGCCGTTCAGAAGCACTTCGAGAACGGGACCCAAGCGCGAATCGGCATCGGCGAGCCACTCGAACGGCTCTCCGTTCAGCGTACCGGCTGTGACCGGAGCTTCCTCCAGCGCCTGTGCGCGTAATGCGGCGGCTTGCTCCGCACGCCCCTGGGCGGACACTGAAAGGCTCTGCAGGAGCAGCGCAATCCACGGCTGCGGATCGCCGAAAACCAGCGGCGAGCGCTCGCCCGTGAAGACCGCGGCCCGCAACCGCTCGCACTGGATCGCGGCGGTGTAGGCGTGCTTCATATGCAGTGCGCCGGCGTCGAGCTCCCCCATCACCGTCAATTGGTTCAGCGCACGATCCCAGTCGCCCGTGAGAATGAGCACCTGCGCGAGAAAAGTCCGCAGCTTCGCGTCGGCCGGCCGGCGGCGCACTTCGTTCTGCAGCTCCGTCAGGCAACCCTTCAAGTCGCCCAGACGGAAGCGGTCCTCGGCAGCTGTCATGATTCACTCACGAAAACGGTTACCGCGCCGCCGATGAATCGGCGGCGGGTGCCAGTCCATGCCCGTATATCGGCCCGCTGCCACGCCCCGTTGGGTTGGCGCATGGCCCTCAGGTCCGCTACTTCGTGGCGTTCTGGGCGATGTTCCAACCAAAGTCGTTGGAGCCCGCCTTGCCGCCCTTCGCATCCTGCTGCGCGTATTCGACCTTCACGCCGGCGAAGTTGAGCGACACGTTCTCCGTGAGGCGATCCTCGCCGCCGCTGCCGCCCGTCGAATAGCTGGTCACCAGGATGTTGTCGATGGAGATCTTCAGATATTCCAGCGGGTTCTCGCCGGCCTTGCGCACCGTGATCGTGCCCTTGGTGATGTGCTTGCCGTTCGCGCAAAACAGCATCAGGTTCGGCGATGCGAGATCGATGTACTTGGTGACGGAAATATCCTGGAAGCTGGCCTTGCCCGCACCGCCGCCCGCGCCCTGGTGGAACGTGCCCGAGTTGGACATGCCCCAGCTCCAGGCGAGCAGATCGATGGCGTTCTTGCTCTTGTAGCTCTTGTCGACCGTTTCACCCTTGATGCCTTCCAGCTCCAGAAACATGTCTACTGCCATAATCGCTCTCCTGACCTACGATGGGTCGTTGTTGCTTATTGGTGCGCCCCGTGTGGGCCGCGTCCGTTGCCCTGGAATAAAGTGCCGCTCAGCCCGCCCGTTGCGAAGGCAACCGCGACACCAGACTCATCGAGACATTCACGCCCTCGAGCTGGTAGTGCGGCCGCAGGTGGAACTTCGCCGAGTAGTATCCCGGATTGCCTTCGACTTCTTCCACCTTCACTTCGGCCCCCGCGAGCGGTTTTTGCGCCCGTGCGGTTTCTCCGGCGCTCTCGGGATTGAGGATCACGTAGCTCATGATCCAATCCGAGAGGTAGCGCTCCATATCCGCGCGCTCCTTGAAGGAGCCCACCTTGTCGCGCACCATGCACTTGAGATAGTGCGCGAACCGGCAGCTCGCGAAGAGATACGGCAGGCGCGCTGCCAGCCGGGCGTTCGCGGTCGCATCCGGATCCATGTACTCGAAAGGCTTCTGCAGCGACTGCGCCGCGATGAACGCGGCCGTGTCGGTGTTCTTACGGTGGATGAGGGGCATCAGGCCGCAGCTCGCGAGCTCGGCTTCGCGCCGGTCGCTGATGGCGATTTCGGTCGGACATTTCATGTCCACGCCGCCGTCGTCGCTCGGAAAGGTGTGGACCGGCAGCCCTTCGACCGCGCCGCCGTTCTCCACGCCGCGGATGGACGTGCACCAGCCGAATTGCTTGAAGGAGCGATTGACGTTCACGGCCATTGCATAGGCCGAATTCGCCCAGGAGTAGCTGCGCGAATCCCCGCCCGAGGTCTCCTCCTCGAAGTCGAATTCCTCGACCGGATTCGTCTTGGCGCCATACGGCAGCCGTGCCAGGAAGCGCGGCACCGCAAGCCCGACGTACTTGGCATCATCCGATTCGCGCAGGGAACGCCACGCCGCGTAATCCGGCGCCCCGAATATCTTGGCCAGGTCGCGCGGGTTCGCGAGCTCCTGCCACGAGTCCATTCCCATGAGGGAGGGACCGGCGCCCGCGATGAAGGGCGCATGCGAGGCTGCGGCGGTCTGCGCCATCTGGCCCAGCAGCTCGACGTCGCCCGGCGTGTGGTCGAAGTAGTAGTCCCCTACGAGGCATCCGTACGGCTCACCGCCAAGCTGCCCGTATTCCTGCTCGTACACCTTCTTGAAGAGCGGGCTCTGGTCCCAGGCGGCGCCCTTGTATTTCTTGAGCGTTTTGCCGAGATCCTTCTTCGAGATGTTCATGACGCGGATCTTCAGCATCTCGTCCGTCTCGGTGTTGTTGACGAGATAGTGAAGTCCCCGCCAGGCGCTCTCCACCTGCTGAAAACGCTCGCTGTGCAGGATGAGGTTGACCTGATCCGAGAGCTTCTTGTCGATCTCGGCGATGATCGCCTTGATCGTCCCGATCACATCGTCGGAAACGACAGCCGTCTCGCGCAGCGCCTGCTCGGCGAGCGTCTGTACGGCGCGTTCCACTTCGGAGCGCGCACGATCGGTCTTGGGTTTGAATTGCTTCTGCAGCAGCGCGGAGAACTGGTCCGCCTCGACGCCCGCTGCCGTTTCGGTTGCCTGCTTGGATTCGGCCATGACTTAACTCCCCGATTCTTCGGGCTTGCCCTGCGCTGCAAGGG
>JAQGOC010000012.1 GCA_028293805.1 Gammaproteobacteria bacterium | reverse complement strand
CAAGGGCACCGGCAACAGCGAAATTCATCTCGACCGGCGCATCTCCGAAAAGCGGGTCTTTCCGGCGGTCAACATCAACCGCTCCGGCACGCGTAAGGAAGAGCTCATCACCGACCAGGGGGAGCTCGCGAAGATGTGGATCCTGCGCAAACTCCTCCACCCGATGGACGAGCTCGCGGCCATCGAATTCCTGCTCGACAAGATGAAAGACACCAAGTCGAACAGCGAGTTCTTCGAGGCGATGAAGCGCTAGCGGTCTGCGGCGGCGTCTGGCAACAGCGTCGTGCAGCAGGCGTCGTGCAACGTCGCCGGACACCGACAGTGCGGTTGCGAGATGGGGTTCGTGTCCTTCACGAGCCCCTGCTCATGGCGCCCGCGGCACATGACCATGCTCACAGTTGCAGGCTCGCGACGCTGGTACATTCGGGGTGCGAGTCAGTAAGATTCGCGCGCCCCTATTGGCCAGGAGTCCAACTCGCATGCGCATCCGGCTCGCGCTCGCCGTGGCGATCTTCGCACTACCCGCCGTGCCGGCCCTGGCCGAGCGCGACCCCAACTCGGGCGCACCCCTGCCTCCGAGCGAGAAGCACGAGGCGCCGAGTCCCATTACGGATCGTTTCTATGTCCGGGGCATCTACTACGCGCCGGGCGTCAGCACGCACATGCGCATCGACCCGCACAATGCGCCGCCGGGCGTGAGCGGGACGGCATTCAATGCCGAACGGGATCTTGGCCTCAGTAGCCGGCTCAACCAGGGGCGGATGGAGCTCATGTTCCGGCTGCGTCAGCGCAACAAGCTACGCGTCGATTTCCTGGAAGTAGACCGTTCCGCGACTCACGCGCTCGCCCGGCCGATCAATTTTGGCGACATCAGTTTCCCGGTCAACTCGCTGGTCTCGAGCTCGATCAACTGGCGAATGTTCGGCCTGACGTACACCTATTCGCTGTATCGCAGCGACCGCCTGGAGATCGGCACAGGGTTGGGCGTTCATCTGCTGCAGGCCGAGGCTCGGGCGGAGGAGGCGGCTGCGCAGCGGCAGGACGTCTCCGGAGCCGGAGCGTTCCCGACGATACCGCTCGATTTCGCGTGGCGGATTTCGAGCCGTTGGGCTGTGACCGCGCGGGCGCAGTATTTTCACGCCGCACTTCACAACTTCGACGGGTGGCTGGCCGACGTCCACGAGGACGTTCAATATCGATGGAAGCCTAATTTCGCCGTCGGTATCGGCTACTCCTCGATCCGGGCGAAGCTCGATCTGAACACCGGCAATTTCCCCGGCGGCTTCACTCTCAGCCTCGAAGGCCCGGAAGCGTTCTTTCGAATCAGAATCTGATCTTCAGGCGGAGCCGACCATGCCGCCGTGTACGTGGGCCAGATTCGCGTACAGCTTCCAGATGCTCAGCGCCCGCACGAGGCGCACTGGCGAGACCATCGCATCCTCGAGCAGCTCGAAATACTCCTTACGGGCCAACAGCGTCGCGGCGACCGAGGCGCAGTACTGTGTCTCCACCCAGGAAGACATTCGATCGGTGGCTGGCGTTGCGCTCATCATCATGGTTGCTTCTCCCCTTGCTCAGGATCAAGCTGTACCCCTGCAACAGGCATGCCAGGCATGCGATTGCTCTAACGGCGGTGCATCGATCGCGTGCAGGTGCCTGAAATCAGAGTAGCGGATCTTCTTTTAGGACCGCAGTGTGAGCCCGTAGTGCCGTGTATCTATTACACCTCTCGGCGCTCAGCAATCCAGCCGCGCGGTAACGGTGCATTACTGCCGGGGTGCAATGCATTGCCACGACACCCACGTGAACCAACCGGGGGCGCGCAACGCACGGGCAGCGCAGCGGTTCCGCTCTACGTGGAATTCAGTGCAGAGCGTCGCTCAAGTTGTGGTTGGGGAGTATGCGCGGAAGAACGATTCCGGCATGCGTGCCGCGCGGCCGGAGTCGAGATTGATGCAGACGTAATCGGTACGGGCTCGTGCCAGTGTCTCGCCGTCCAGCGCACGCCTCACCTGGAAGCGCCGCTCGACGCGCAATTTCCCGTCGCTAGTGGCGATCCAGGTCCCTACCAACACCCGATCGCCGAGCACCGCCGCGCGCAGGTAGTCGATTTCCGTCCGATGTGCGGCCATGCCACGCCGGATCGCGAGACATTGTTTCAAGGTAATACCCAAAGCCGCCGAATGCGACCAGGCCGCTCTATCGAACCACGCAAGGTAGATGGAGTTGTTGACATGGTCATATGCGTCGATGTCGGCGGGCAGCACCTCGAGCGTCACGACATGTGGAGCGTCGAAGTCCCAAGCTGCCGGACTACGGACAGGGGACATTCTGTTACGCCGTATTGACCGAACCGCTAGCAGCGGATGTGGCAAAGCTCAAGTGCGGTGTCTCTCTTCAGCGCGGGCGTCGCTAGCGCGCGGGAGACGAGCGCTCGTCCATCACCGAACGCTCGCGCATTACCGCGCGATAACCAATGTCGTGGCGGTACTGCATACCCGTCCAGCTGATCGGCTCGACCAGCGCATACGCTTCCCGTTGAGCCTCCGTGACCGTCGTACCGAGCCCGACCGCACACAGCACACGGCCACCGTTCGTCACCACCTTGCCCGACTCGAGCCGTGTGCCGGCGTGGAACACTTTGCCTGGCAGACGGGCCGCGCGCTCCAGCCCTTCGATGACGTCACCTTTGCGCACGGTATCGGGATAGCCACTGGCGGCCATGACGATTCCCAGAGCCGCTCGCGAATCCCACTCCGCGGTGACCGTGTTCAGCCGGCCCGCGACGGCGGCCTCACATAGCACCGTGAGGTCCGACTTCAGTCGCATGATGACCGGCTGCGCTTCCGGATCGCCGAACCGGCAGTTGAATTCGATCACGTTCGGCGTGCCGTCCGCAGCGACCATGATTCCCGCATAGAGAAAGCCGGTGTAGGGCATGCCATCGGCGGCCAGGCCGCGGATCGTCGGCTCGATCACTTCATGCATGATGCGGGCATGCACTTCGGGCGTAACGACTGGCGCCGGCGAATAGGCGCCCATTCCGCCCGTGTTGGGTCCGCGATCGCCATCGTCACGGCGCTTGTGATCCTGTGAAGTGGCGAAGGGGATGACGTGAGTCCCATCGGCCATCACGATGAAGCTCGCTTCCTCTCCCGGCAGAAATTCTTCGATGACCACCTCGTGGCCCGCGGCGCCGAAGCGCCCGGCAAACATCGCTTCCACCGTGGCGATGGCCTCGCCGGCGGATTCGGCGATCACAACCCCTTTGCCGGCCGCAAGCCCGCTGGCCTTCACGACTATCGGGGTGCGCTGGCGGTGAACATAGGCGGGATCGAACGTATCACGCGTGAACGTCGCGGAGCTCGCGGTCGGAATACCGTGGCGACGCAGGAATTCCTTCGTGAAGGCCTTGGAGCCTTCCAGCTGCGATGGAGCCCTGGTAGGGCCGAAACACTTCAAGCCGTGAGCGGTGAATTCGTCCACGATACCGGCAACGAGGGGTCCCTCCGGGCCGATGAGTGTCAGGCCGATGCGTTCCGCCTGCGCGAGAGCCACGAGTGCCGGGATATCCTCGGCCGGCACGTTCACGTTCCGCACCTTCGGTTCAGTAGCCGTACCGGCGTTCCCGGGAGCCACGAGCACTTCGCTCACTCGTGGCGATGCCGCGCATTTCCACGCAAGCGCGTGCTCGCGTCCGCCAGAGCCGACGACGAGAACTTTCATGGCTCCATCTAATGGCGGAAGTGACGCATGCTGGTGAGCACCATGGCGATGTCGTGCTCGTCGGCGGCGGCGATGACTTCCGCATCCTTCTTCGAGCCGCCGGGTTGGATCACGGCGCGAATACCGTATTCCGCGGCCACATCGAGGCCATCGCGGAATGGGAAGAAGGCATCGGATGCCATCACGGAATCCTCGACCTCGAGCCTTTCGTCCGCTGCTTTCATGGCAGCGATGCGGGTCGAGTAGACGCGGCTCATCTGTCCGGCGCCCACGCCGACCGTAGAGCGATCGCGCGCGAAGACGATGGCGTTGGACTTCACGAATTTGCACACGCGCCAGGCGAACATCAGATCGGCAAGCTCCGCCTGCGACGGCTTGCGGCGGGTAACGACCTTGAGGCCGGCCGCGTCGATACTGCCCGTGTCGCGCGTCTGCGTGAGCAGTCCGCCGGTGACGCTGCGGTATTCGAGCTCGCCCGGGGGCGCACGGCTCAGATCGCCGAGCACCAACACCCGTACGTTCGGCTTTGCCGCGAGCGCTTTGGCGGCGTCGGCGCTGACCGCGGGAGCGGCAAGCACTTCGACGAACTGGCGATCGACGATGGCCGCGGCTGTTATGGCATCCAGCTCGCGATTGAAAGCGATGATGCCACCGAAAGCCGATGTCGGATCCGTACGATAGGCGCGATCGTAAGCTTCGAGCGGCGAGGCGGCCACGGCCACGCCGCACGGGTTCGCGTGCTTGACGATGACACAGGCGGGTTCACTGAATTGCCGCACACACTCGACGGCGGTATCCGCGTCGGCGATGTTGTTGAACGACAGATCCTTGCCCTGCAGGACCGATGCAGTGGCAACGCTCGCTCCCCTGGGCACGGGGTCGCGGTAGAAAGCGGCGTGCTGATGCGGGTTCTCGCCGTACCGCAGATCCTGGACCTTGTCGAATACCAGCGGCAACGTCGTTGGAAAGCGTTCCGCCTGGACCTGGTGACGGTCGGACAGGAAGCTCGCGACCATCGTGTCGTAACGTGCGGTGTGCGCGAATGCCTTGGCGGCGAGGCGGGACCGCATTGCCAGTGTCGTGCAGCCGTCGTGCGTCGCCAACTCCTGCAGCAGCGCAGCGTAATCCGCCGGATCCACGGCCACCGATACCGATTCGTGATTTTTCGCCGCCGCGCGCAGCATGGCCGGGCCGCCGATGTCGATATTTTCAATCGCCTCGGCATAGCCACAGTTAGGCCGCGAAACGGTTTCGGCGAAGGGATAGAGGTTGACCACCAGGAGGTCGATCGGCGCAATCTGGTGGAGGGCCATGACCGCGTCGTCCACACCGCGGCGCCCGAGCAAGCCACCGTGAATCTTCGGATGCAACGTCTTCACGCGGCCGTCCATGATCTCCGGAAAGCCCGTGTAGTTCGCCACTTCCCGTACGGTCAGGCCGGCACTCGCCAGCAGGCGGGCTGTGCCTCCCGTGGAGAGGATTTCGATATTCCGGCTGGCGAGCCAGCGCGCGAGCTCCACGAGACCCGTCTTGTCGGAAACGGACAGCAGTGCGCGGCGTACGGGCAGCAACATGACTGAACCGAAGCCTCAGCCCCCGAGGCCGAACTGCTTCAACTTCTTGCGCAGCGTGCCGCGATTGATCCCGAGGATGCCCGCGGCGCGGCTCTGATTACCTTCCGCATAGTCGAGCACCACACGGAACAGCGGCTCTTCGACTTCGCGCAGCACGAGATCGTAAAGATGCGCAGGCCGGTGGCCGTTCAAGCTGGTGAAGTAGTCGCTCAGCGCTCGCTCGGCATGACTGCGCAGCGGCAGCTCCCGGCCGTTGAGTCTGGCAGCGCCGGGCCGCCCCGCAGAACCCTCGCGAGCTCGACTCTTCTTTTTTGCTGTCATGTGAAGCCCCCAAAAAAAATCGCTGCGTCAGGCCGCCTGCGCCGCCTCGCACGCCCACTCATCAAAATGTTTGCCCGCCAGCGCGAACTGCGCAGCCGTGCTTGCAGCTCCCATGAGATCGCGGCGGACCTGCGCCGAATCCGGAAAGCACTGTTCGCAATACCAGCCGAGATGTTTGCGCGCGATCCGGACTCCGGTTGCCTCGCCGTAGAAGACGTATAGGGAGTCGAGATGCGCGAGGATAATATCACGCACCTCCGGGCGCGAGAGTGCGGCATGAGTATTTCCCCGGGCCGGACTATCGCCGTTCAGAAACGCGTTGACAGAGCGGAAGATCCATGGCGCTCCATGGCTCGCACGGCCGAGCATTACTCCGTCGGCGCCGGTGAAATCAAGTACCTCGCGAGCCTTTTCCGGTGCGTTGATGTCGCCGTTCGCGAAGACTGGAATTCCGATCGCGGATTTGATATCGCGAATGGTCTCGTACTCGGCCGCGCCGTCATAAAAATCCGCGCGCGTACGGCCATGCACTGCGAGTGCCTGAATGCCGCAGCTCTCCGCGATGCGCGCGATGTTTACGCCGTTGCGATGCTCACGGTCCCAACCCGTGCGGATCTTTAGCGTCACTGGCGCGCTCACCGCGCCCACAACCGCATCGAGTATGCGCGCCACCAGCGACTCGTCTTTGAGCAGGGCTGAGCCACAAAGCTTGCCGCATACTTTTTTCGCGGGACAGCCCATGTTCAAGTCGATGATCTGTGCGCCCTGGTCGACGTTGAGGCGTGCGGCTTCCGCGAGCGCGGCCGGATCGGCACCGGCGAGTTGCACCACGCGCGGCTCGGGCTCGCCCTCGTGACTCATGCGGAGTCGCGATTTAGGGGTGTTCCACAGGCGCGTATCCGACGTCAACATCTCGGAGGCCGCCAGTCCCGCACCCAGCTTGCGGCACAGGATGCGGAACGGGCGGTCGGTGACTCCGGCCATTGGCGCAAGCACAACGGAAGAGGGCAGGGTGTACGGTCCGATGCGCATGAATAGGGAATTCTTTCAGCGCGAGGCGGCGTCGTTGGCGCATGCGATTCCGCCAGCAGGGGCGGGAAGGCAGGCGTCGATTTCGAATCCAACGGCGTTGGAACCGGGGTCGACGAAGGCCATTTCGGCGTCGATGCGTTGTCCGCCCGACAAGAAAGACGACGCGGGTATGGCGCGCGGCAGATAATTCTGCGGCGCGACATCCCGAGCGGCGATCCGGTTGCCGAAGCGGTCTTGCAACGTGACTCGCAGCAGCGGCATGGGCTGCGCCTGGTGAGCTCCGTTCTTGACGCTGGCGCGTACCATGATCTCGCCGGAGCTCGCTGAATCCACCGAAGCGCCGAGTTGACGCACGTCGTAGGCGTGGAGGTCCCATCGCGGTGTGAGTGTCACGCCGAGTGCCGCGTAAAGCACCGTGACAGGCCTGTTGAGTTGCGCATTCGCCGCCAGATCGTTGCGGTAATGATTGACGATCTGGGCTGCAAGCAGGATGACCAGAGCGCCTGTCCCTGCACTCCACAGCGTCGTTGAGCTCGAGGGCGTTTCTGCAAGCGAGGGTGCCAACTCGGCGGGCGCAATCCGTGCGCGCGCCACCGCAGCCGACGCTTTAGGCGGCGGATCCATAGCGACCGCAAAGGGCGTCGCGCTCTCGCGTGCATGCGGGCGGGATGTAACTTGCGAGTCTGGAGGAACTGCCCTGGGCTGCGGAGCGGGTCTCGGATGCGGTGCAAATTGCGTTTGTGGAACGGATGGTGCGCTCATTCGCGGGACGGGTCCCGGCGACCACCGCGGCCGACCTTCCGTAGGACGGCCATCGGGCTCGTTGGCGATGTTACCTTCTGCAGGACGGTTATCCGCGGCGCGGCTATCGGCTTGGCGACCGCCCGGTTCCAACTTCTCGCTGGTGTTGAACTCGCTCGGGAGTTGAGCCGGCCCATGGGGGCCCACTGCCTCCATCTTGAGCTTGCGCATTGCGGAGGTCGCCGAAAGGAAGTCTGCGTCGAGCTCGATATCGGCCTGGGTGCCGGCACCGGAGGCCGCGTGGCTGACGGCTGCCCCGCGGACAGCCGCTCCGGGTGTGGCTGCCCTTGTCCCGGAGCTCCCTGCCCCTTGTCCCGGAGTGTCCCCCCCTCCTGCTGCCTCATTCTTCAGAACGATGGCTTTGAACGAGCCGGTTGCGGCCGTCCATTCCGGGTTCGGCGGGGGTTCGACAAACACCCGGTTCACATCCGCCCCTGGATTGAACTCCAGCGCGGCTTCCGGGATCGGCTCATCGTCGTCGCCCTCCGCCTCGATGGAGTCCAGCGGGGTCCGAGGCGGCGGGGGTTGCGGAGCGGGTGGTGAGGGGGCCGGCGGAGGTGCCGCCTGGGCCGCGGCAATCGCCGACTGGCGATCCTCTGAGAGTCGCGCGAGGGCGTTGAATACGTTGGAGCACCGCCCGCAGCGGACGTAGCCCTGCGCTACGCGCAGATCGGCCGCGGTCACGACGAGCGTCAGGGCGCACTTTGGGCAGACTGTAAACATCGAAAAGCTTAGGAGGCTCCTAAACCGCTGCCGTCAAAGACGCCGTCCGGATAGGCTGACCCAACCCTCACGCCGTCCGAAGGGGTGTATATCAAAGCACGCACCGTAAGCGCGTGTCACGTCTGATACCTCCTGTTCCATGAGTCCAGCCAGGACCAAGGCACCGCCTGGGCGCACGAGAGCGGCGAAGCGCGGCGCCAGCTCACACAGGGGCCCGGAAAGAATGTTCGATAGAAGGACGTCCGCTCCATTCGGGAGCGAATCCGCGGAGTTATGAATGCGGACGCGGGAGCTCATGGCGTTTGCCTCCGCGTTGTCTCGCGTGGCGATGAGGGCTTGGGGATCGATGTCGAAGCAGTCGGCCGACAGCGCGCCCAGCATCGTGCTTGCGACGGCCAGAACACCCGAGCCGCAGCCGTAATCAATGACACGAGCACCTGGCGCCAGATTTCGGTCCAGCCATTCGAGGCACAACGCCGTAGTCGGGTGGGTGCCCGTGCCGAACGCGAGACCCGGGTCCATGTGAACGACGATTGCGCCTGCGTCCTCGACCCGCTCGTGATGAGGGCACACCCAGAGTCGCTCGCCGAAGCGCATGGCATGAAAATCCTTCAGCCATTCACGCTCCCAGATCCGGTCCGCGACGATCCGGGCTTGGACGAGATCCGCAGGGATGCCCAGCGCCGCGCTCAAGATCCGAACAAGCTCTTCGGGCGCCACACACGCTTCGAACAGCGCCTGCAATCGCGTCGCGGGCCACAGGCGGAACTCCCCCGGGAGCGGCTCAAGGACTGGGTCGTCCCGCGAATCGACGAACGTCACAGCAGCGGCACCGCATGCGAGGCACGCTGCTTCAGCCGCTTCTGGCTCGAGCGCACCTAGGTCAAACGACAGCTCGACGAAAGAGGTCATTCCAAGAGCCTTTTCGAGACGCCGCCCGACCGCATCCGTGCTAGCGGTGCGGCAGGGGTACGGCAGTGGCAATGAAGATCGATCCGCGGGCCGTCCGCGCAGGCGGAATATCACACCATGCGGACCGCCCGCGAAACGATCACCCCACCGCGCCTGAGTCTTACGGGTTTATCTGAGCCCCAGGCGACGCTCGAGATAATGAATATCCGTGCCGCCCTTCTGGAAAGCCGCGTGGTTGCAGATTTCCTGATGGAGCGCCACGTTGGTCCTGATGCCCTCGATCACCATCTCGGCAAGCGCATTCTTCATGCGAGCGATCGCGGTTTCCCGGGTGTCCCCGTGGGCAATGATCTTGCCGATCAGCGAATCGTAGTTCGGCGGCACGTTGTAGCCCGAATACACGTGGCTATCCACGCGGATGCCCGGCCCGCCGGGGGCGTGCCACAGGCGAATCGGACCCGGCGACGGCATGAAGGTCTTGGCGTCCTCGGCGTTGATGCGGCACTCGATCGCATGTCCGCGGATCTGCACATCGCTCTGTACGTAAGGCAGACGCTCGCCGCTGGCGATCAGCAGCTGTGCCTTCACCAGATCGATGCCCGTGATGAGCTCGGTCACCGGGTGCTCGACCTGGATCCGCGTGTTCATCTCGATGAAGTAGAACTCGTTGTCCTGATAGAGGAACTCGAGCGTTCCGGCGCTTCGGTACCCGACCGCGCGACAGGCCTCGATGCAGCGATCGCCCATGATGCGCCGCTGGCGGGCGGTGATGCCCGGCGCTGGGGCTTCCTCGATCACCTTCTGGTGGCGCCGCTGCATGGAGCAGTCCCGCTCGCCGAGGTGAATGACGTTGCCGTGGCCGTCGGCGAGGACCTGGAACTCGATGTGCCGCGGCCGCTCCAGGAATTTCTCCATGTAGACCGCATCATTCCCGAACGCCGCGCGCGCTTCGGCCTTGGTGATGCCGATCGCGTTCAGGAGCGAGGCTTCGCTGTGCACGACCCGCATGCCGCGGCCGCCGCCACCGCCGGATGCCTTGATGATGATCGGATAGCCGATGTCGCGCGCGACCCGCAGGTTCTCATCGGGATCTTCACCCAGCGGGCCGTCGGAACCCGGTACGCAGGGTACTCCGTGCGATTTCATGACGCGGATGGCCGAGACCTTGTCGCCCATGGTGCGGATCGTTTCCGCCTTGGGTCCGACAAATACGAAGCCACTCTTTTCCACCCGCTCCGCGAAATCGGCGTTCTCCGACAGGAAGCCGTAGCCGGGGTGGATCGCGACCGAGTCGG
>JAQGOC010000290.1 GCA_028293805.1 Gammaproteobacteria bacterium | reverse complement strand
CCAGGGATGGCCATGTCGTTCGCCAGAGTGCCCTGCCGCGCGCAGGTCGGATTACACGCCCCGCTCGTGCACGTCGAAGTGAGCCTGGGGAGCGGCCTGCCGGCTTTCTTCATCGTGGGTCTTCCGGCCACCGTCGTGAAGGAGAGCAAGGAGCGTGTACGCTCCGCCCTGCTCAATTCCAACTTCGAGTTCCCGGCCGGCCGCATTACTGTGAACCTCGCGCCCGCCGATCTGCCGAAGGAGGGCGGTCGCTTCGATCTGCCCATCGCGCTGGGAATTCTGATCGCGTCGGAGCAGATCAGAATTCCCGCCGGCAGCGGCCATAGTGATTTCGGCCTCTGCGAGTTCTACGGCGAGTTGGGTTTGAGCGGTGAGCTTAGGCCCACTCGCGGACTGTTGCTCGCCGCAGCGCACGCGAGTCGCCACGGGCACGAGTTGCTCGTACCTCGCGCCAGCGTGCAAGAGGCCCTCGCGGTTGCGCGCACTCCAGTCAGAGCTGCCGACCATCTGCTCGAAGTCTGCGCCCATGTGGAAGGGAAGGTGCCGCTGGAACCGTTAACCCCATGCAGTTATAGCGAGCAATCCACTCTCGCGTCATTTGGTCATGCGTTGGCGCCGCCGGGAGGCGGCGCCCGCCTTGATCTGTGCGATGTCAAAGGCCAACACCACGCCAAGCGCGCCCTCGTCATTGCGGCCGCGGGCGCGCATAGCCTGGTGATGATCGGGCCGCCGGGCTCCGGTAAGAGCATGCTCGCTCAACGTCTGCCCGATATTCTGCCGCCTCTGACGGAACCAGAGGCTCTCGAGGTCGCCTCGATCGCATCGGTCAGCACAGGGGGATTCAACATCAACAACTTCGGTCACCGGCCATTCCGGAGTCCGCATCACACTGCGTCCGGCGCCGCGCTGGTGGGAGGCGGCTCGCGTGCCAGGCCGGGCGAAATCAGCCTCGCCCATCATGGCGTCCTGTTTCTGGACGAGTTGCCGGAATTCGGAAGACGCGTCCTGGAGGCGTTGCGCGAACCATTGGAGGCCGGGGTGGTAGCAGTCTCGCGCGCCGCGTTTCAAACTCAATACCCGGCCGCATTCCAACTCATCGCCGCGATGAATCCTTGTCCATGCGGTCGGCAGGGCGACCCTTCCGGAAACTGCAGTTGCACTCCCGCCGAGGTGCAACGCTACCGTTCTAGAATTTCAGGACCGCTGCTCGATCGCATTGACATGCACGTGGAAGTGCCGCGCGTAGAGATGAGCGAGTTCGACCAGGACTTGGAACGCGGCGAAAGCACCGCGAACGCCGCTGCACGCGTTACCCGGGCGCGAGCAATCCAACTGACCCGCCAAGGAGTGTGCAACTCGCGCCTTGGCGATGCCCAGGTGGAGCGTTGGTGCACGCCCGACAAGCCAGGCCGCGGCGTTCTGGAGCTCGCAATCAAACGCCTCGGCTTCTCTGCACGGGCCCGGGCACGAATCCTGAAGCTCGCGCGCACGATCGCAGATTTGGACTGCGACGGCGTCATCACCGCCTCACATGTGAGCCAAGCCGTGATGTTGAGATACCTGGACAGGGAGTTGTCCTGACGAAACCGATTGGAACCCGGCCTGCCGGGCCGCTCGCAACGGGACTCCAGAAAAGACAAGGGGCCCATGGGGCCCCTTGTCAACGTCGTTGCCGGAAGGCGCCTTACTGCGCCATCTGCACCATATGGTCGACGGCTTGCTTGACCAGGTCGTCAGGCGCGTCGGTGCGGCCACCCTTGGGGGGCATCATGCCGGCGGTGCCTGTGAACCCCTGCAAGGCGTGCTGGTAAAGCACGTCCTTACCCTTCGCAATGCGCGGGCCCCACGCGGCCTTGTCGCCGGCCTTCGGCGCACCGGCTATGCCGGCGCCGTGGCAGGCACTGCACGTCTGCTGAAAGAGCTCGGTGCCGGTCTTGGGCATCGCCCCTGCCCCGGCAGGTGCCTGGGCGGCTCCCGCCTCAGGCTTGATGGCGAGCGCGGTATTGTCCTGTCCTGCGACGGCTACCTGCGCGAAGGGCGCGACCCGCTGATCGACGTTTCTGAGGTAGTCGGTTTCCTCCAGGACCTGCTTGTCCTGGGTGTGGCTCGCCACGATCCTCGCAAGCGCAAAAATACCGATGGCGATCGCCATGAGGAGGCCGATCACCATGCTGAATACGTTGAAGAAGTGGGTGTCCTGCTTGCTCACGATGTCATCCGCGTGGGGGTGCGATTAAGAGGCCGCGCAGTATAGCGGTTTGGGTCCCGCGTTCGTAAATAGACGCCATCGGCCCCCGCGCGCATGATCGGCCGCAACCCAGGGCACCAGGCCTCAGACACGATCCATCCCGCGGTGCCTGCTTCGGTTGGGCACACGGTTTGCTGTTTCCGCGCCTGCAGCGGCCCGCCCATACGGCGGCCGGGAGCCGAGGGGTCATCATTGAGCGGCGCTTCGAATGGGACGGGCATGGGCGTGCGCCAACTAGAAACGACTTTGACCGAAGCTGCCGCCCCCGCGCGGATTTCCGGCTCCGCCGCGCTGCGCAATGAACTTAAATACGGGCTGCGCTTTCTCGTTCGCCACACATTGCACTATGAGCGGCGGATTCGAGCGCTCCTGGCCCAGGAGCGCTGGCCGCGGGAGCGGCTTGACTCAGCCGCCGACGGGCTGCTGCTGGATACCCTCCAGGCGGCAGTGCGGCGCATTCCCCGCTACCACTCGTTAAAAGCCCATTTGAGTGTCGGCAACGTGCGCGAGGCGCTCGCGGAGCACTTTCCCATCATCGATCGGCGCGACCTCATGGTCCGGCCCGCCGATCATTTCCCATACGAATCCGCCCCGCGGCCGTGGACGATAGTCGGGCGAACGAGCGGCACCTCGGGAAGTCCCTTGCAGATGTTTCGCAGTCTGGAGTCCGTGTTATGGGAAAACGCGATCGTCGAGCGGCACTTTCGCTGGAGCGGCTATCGGCCGGGGATGCGGCGGGCCTATCTGCGCGGCGATCTGGTGGTGCCGATCGATCGCGCCAGTCCGCCCTATTGGTTCCATAACCGCTATAACAACCAGTTGATCGTTTCATCCCGCCATTTGCGGGACCCCTGCGTAGACGACATCATCGAGGCGCTTACCCGGTTTGCCCCTTTCATGATGGAGGCCTACCCCTCGACGGCCTACGAGCTCGCGCTGTTGCTCGAGCAACGCAACTCCTTCCTCCGGATTCCGTATGTCTTCACCGGCTCGGAACCGCTCTATCCCCATCAACGCCAGCTCATCGAGACGCGGCTCGCGACCCGAGTAATGGATCACTACGGCATGGCCGAGCGCATCGCATACGCCACCGAATGCGAGTACGGCAACCTGCATCTCAACACCGACTACTCATACGTCGAAATAGTTGATGACGACGGACACCCTACCGATGACGAGGGGTATATAGTTGGGACTACGTTTCACAATAGTGTGATGCCGCTCGTGCGTTATCGGATGTCGGATCGAACCAGGTGGCGTCCAGGCAGCTGCGCGTGTGGCCGCACGTATCCCATGATCGAGCCGGTCAGCGGCAAGTTCGAGGACACCCTGTTCGGATCGCAGGGTCAACGCATCAGCCCGTCGGTCGTGACGTTCGCATTCAAAGCGCTGCGCGGTATCAAGTACTCGCAGGTGGCACAGATTGGTGAGGGCCTCTGGGAGATCCGCGTGGTGCCGGAAGCCGGATTCAACGAGGCCGAGCGGGATAGGCTCATCGACAACGTCAGGAAGCTCGTCGACCCCGGGCTCCGGGTCGTCGTACGCGAAGTCGATGAGATCGCCCGGACGACCGCCCACAAATATCGCTGGATCGTGAACGAGTCCGGGCACGATTCGAAAAGCACAGGTGAGTTCCGGCCTCGCACCGAAGATCCGAAGTCGGCAGTTCCCTAGCAACGTCCAGGTCCAAGGCGCGTGCGGCGCCGCCTGTGTCGGCGCTTGCTACAGTTGACGCCCATCAAGGTGGCCCCGGATGCGATCTGGGAATCTCGCGGCATGCCTCACGAAACCTCGACCACACCGGATCAGGGCGACGCGCGGTACGTCCGCGGCACCGGCACCAGCCGATGGACGCCCCGCCTCACACTGCCGGTTACGCCCGACAGGGACCATATACGCGGGCCGGTCGATGCTCCGGTGACCTTGCTGGAGTATGGAGACTTCGAATGCCCGTACTGTGGGATGGCGTACCCGATTGTGGAGAGCGTGCTCGCACAGATGGGTGACCAGGTGCGATTCGTGTTCCGCCACTTTCCGCTCATCGACATGCATCCTCACGCGGAACGCGCGGCCGAAGCCGCAGAGGCGGCGGATGCTCAAGGCAAGTTCTGGGACATGCACCAAATGCTGTTCGAGAATCAGGAGAATCTTTCGGACCGGTTCCTCCTCGTCTATGCGCAGACGCTGGGCCTCGATCTCGCGAGATTCACGGATGATCTAGCGACAGGCCTTTACCGACCGAGGGTCAGTGAGGACTTCATCAGCGGCGTGAACAGCGGTGTGAACGGCACGCCCTCATTCTTCATCAACGACGTGAAGCATGAGGGACCGTGGGATGCCGCTTCGCTTCTGGGTGCGTTGCAGAGCTCAGCGACCCGAATGCATGCCTGAGGCGAGCGCGAGCGTCTGACAGGTCTGACGCCGAGCGTCGGGATGCGCTCCTGAAGATTTCCGTTCATGTGCTCGCGCTCATGCCATTAGGTCTCGTCGGCAGCCTTATGAGATCGCAGGTCGTCGCGAATCACTGTCGCTGCATTGACGAGGTAGGTTTGTTGGTCATCTTCTAGCTCGGCGCCGAACTCGAGCTGGATCTGACGCAGCAGACTCTGCTTTTCCGCCATCGTAATGCTCAGGCGGCGCGCCTCACCGTGAGCTGCCGGCGGCGCGCTCAGCAGTGTGTAGAAAGTCTGGGTCGATGTTTCAAACAGCGACCGGTCTATGGCATCGACTTTGGCACTATATTGCGATATGGCAGACATGACTTCCAAGGAGCTGACATGGGCGTTCGCGTCCGTCTTGAGTGCGGTGCAAGCCTTGACGATCTCGGTATAAAGCGCGAGTTTGCGGCCGTAGAGCTCGACGAGCCGTGCGGGTAGGGTTTGCAACGGAGGAAGCACACTCATGCCGCGCATCCGCGCCATTTGCTGAGTGATTTCCAGCCGATATCGGTTCCCACTGTTTACACAAGTGGACAGCATGTCTTGACGGGGCGCCTGCAGCTCCCGCTCTTCGGCCAGTCGGATATGCTCGATCGCGCTGAATTCCCGCAGATATTCGGCGACGAATAGCTGTGGAGGGGTCT
>JAQGOC010000376.1 GCA_028293805.1 Gammaproteobacteria bacterium | reverse complement strand
TGTACTCGCGAGCTGCAAATTTATCGGGAGCCGCGCTCGCAGAAAACGCCGGAGGCGATTTTCCGCCATTAACCACCCTCGCCCCCAAACCGGCCCGCTTTTCGCGAGCAAAAGTCACGCTTTTTGCTCGCGAGCTGCAAATTCATCGGGAGCCGCGCTCGCGGAAAACGCCGCAGGCGATTTCCGCCCCTAACCACCCCAGCCCCCAACTGGCAGGCTTTTCGCGAGCAAAAACCACGCTTTTTGCTCGCGGGCACGCACCTCTATGAGGCGCGCTCGCGGAAAACGCCGCAGGCGTTTTCCGCCAATCAACCAGGCAATGATTCCAGCAGCCGCTGCGCTTCCTGCTTCTGCGTCGTGGAGCCCTCGTGCATCACCTCATCGAGGATGTTCTTCGCACCGTCCGGGTCACCCATGTCCATGTAAGCGCGGGCCAAGTCGAGCTTCGTACCGACCTCACTCATCGTGACCGGCTCGAGGTCCGGCAGCGCGAGATCATCGGAGGACAACTTCTGCGTGGCCGTAAACGCGGCGTCGGGCATCGTCGTCGTACCAAGATCCAGGTCCAGGCCCGAGCCGTTCGTGGCATGTTCGGCGTGAGTCTCGCCGAGGTCGAAATCAACATCGCGCCCCGTCAACGCCGACAAGCGCGACGTGACCGACCCATCCTGCTCAGTGTCACGGCCGGTGTCGTGCCCGTTGCCGCCGTGATCCCCGAGCGCCGCGTCGAGCTCGCTCTCATCGAGCTGCCACGCACCGGTGGAAAGCGATGTGTCGTCGGCGACCGCCCGTCGTTGCGCTTCTTCCATGATTTTGCGCGAGCGATCGTCCATGCCCGCGACCAGCGTCGGAGCGTCGGAGGATCCCCCCAGTCCGGGCTGGTCCACAGTGTCGAGCCCACCACCGATATCCAGACCCAGATCGTCGATCGCGAGCTCCGCCGTCTGGTCGGCGCCGGGTGCCTGCCTGAGCGCCATCGCCACTTTCTGGCGGATCGTGGGGTTATCCGCCGAGGTGAGCGCCGGCTGCTCCAGCGTCGGACCCTCGGGATCGGGACCGAACTCGGGCAGCATGTCGTCATCGGACTCGCGCGGGATTCTGGCGGTCATCTGCCGCGTGGTGCCCGTGGAGTTGTTGTTCACATAGCTGTCTTCGGGGAGCGCGGCATTGCGATCTGTCGCGTTCAACGGCGAATCGTGCGCGCCATCGCCAAGCACCGAGCCGATGTCGAGATCGATGTCGCTGCCGTGCTCGCCCGGAACCGGCTCACCCAGCAGATCGAAGTCCACGCGGCTCTGCCCACCCTCGAGGTCGAGGTCCACACCACCGGCCGTCGCACCGCTCATGGTCCCGCCACCTGAGAACAGCGAGTCCTCGGGAGCGAGCTGCTTGCCCATGATGACGATTTTTTCCCATTCGCCCGGCGCGGCGTCGGCCCGTGTGCCGGCCAGCTCGCGGGCGGCGTGCAGGAACTGCTCCTTGTTGCCCCAGACGAAGAATACTTCGAGGAGCTTCAATTTCAGGTCGCGGCGGTCCGGCTCGCGATTGATCGCGATGCGAATGAGGTCGGCGGCCTGGTCGTACAGACCGTAGGCCATGTGGAAGTCGGCCTCGGCAAGCGGATCGCCCTGGTCGAGGTTGATGGCGGACTCGGTGCTGATCGTCTCGTCGGAGGTCGCCACGTGCCGAGGCGCGGTCGCAACCGGAGTGGGTCCACCCGAGAAGCGGGGGCGCTGGTGCGTGGCGGACTCCTCGACGAGGAATGCACCATCCGGGCCCTCTGCCGACATCGGGCGCATTGGGGTGGTGTCGCCCGCTGCGAATCCACGCTCGGTCGAATTTGCCCCAGCTACCGCCAGCCGGCTCAATGAATCGTCGAAATCCGACTGCCGGCGCGAACGCCAGAACTTGAACCCGGCAAAGCCCAGCAGGGCGACGACGAGTAGCGCGAGCGCCCACCAGTAGTCCATCACCGTGTCCAGCATCGAGCCGCTCTGCGCTTCGGACGCAGGTGTCGGCCGGTGGGTCACGGCAGGGGGAGTCGACGGCGGAGGTGTCTGCGCGGACTCGGCCGTCTGTGCCGGCGGCTCCTCGGCAGGGGCCGGAGCCGGAGCGACTTGCTGCTCCGCCTGTGCGACGGGAGGTTGTGCGGCGGGCGGCGGCGCGGCCTGCGGTTCCGGAGCGGCCGGCGGCCGCGCAGGCGGCTGGGCCTTGGCTCCAGCAAGCTTGGACTGCATGTCCGCAAGCTCGGCATTGCGCATCTGGAGGAGGCGCTTGGACTCGCTGAGCTGGCCTTCGAGGTCGTGGACGCGACCTTGTAAGGCTTTCACTTCACCGCTGGACGCTCCAGAGGCGCCCGCGGATGCGGGGTCAGAAGGTGTGACAAGGCGTAATTGTCCGGGCTCTTTGCCGGGCGATGCGCCATCAGGAGCGGCCCCGCCACGCCACGCCGCGTACTGCCGTCGGATCTCCGTCGCGGCAGCCGTGGGCGACACTGCGGAAACCTCGGAACTCCCCGGAATACGCAGTACTGCGCCGGAGCGCAGCACGTTCATGTTCTTGTCGAAAGCACGCGGATTGGCCTGGAAAATAGCCAACATCGCACTATGGGCTTGAGCCGAATTGTCTTTCGTTCCGGTGATGCCCGTGGCGATCTGCGACAGCGTTTCGCCGCGCCGGACCACATGAGTCGAGCCAGGACCGTCTGCGCCAGCAGGGGACGCCGACTTCGCGCCTGACGGCGCAGGAGCCCCCATACCGGACGGCTGCGCCGACGAGGCTGCGGGAGCGGCAACATCGGGCGCTGCTGGTGCGGCCGGATCCGATCCACGGGTGATAGCGCCTTCGCGAGTACCAGTGCCGACCGAAGGCGCCGCTACCGGAGGGGTGCCTGCGGCGCTCTGTCCCGGGGTAAACACCGGGGGATCGAGCAGCATCGTGTACTCGCGTACGAGTCGGCCACGGGCCCAATTCACCTCAATGAGAAGTGTGATGAACGGCTCAGTGATCGCGTCCGTGGATTTGAGCTTGATGACCTGGTGGCCATCGCTCGTGCGGGTCGTCTTCACTTGCACGCTGCTCAGGAACACGGGCCATTCGAGCCCGTATCGAGCGAACGTGTCGCGCGAGGCGATCTGCGCCTGGAGGGTTTGCAACTCCTCGGGCGTAGCGTCCTGCAGCTCGATTTCGGCATCGAGCGGCGAGTTGAGCGGAGAAAGGAGACGGATGTCTCCAAGACCGAGGGCAAACGCGGCTGACGGTAAGATCAGCAGCAATGCCAGCGCCCGG
>JAQGOC010000322.1 GCA_028293805.1 Gammaproteobacteria bacterium | reverse complement strand
GCACGGCACGCGAGGACAGCGCCAGCACGCCGGATTCCGTGAAGCGCTCCTGGCTGCGTTGTCTCGGCCAGTATCACCTTGACCCACAGTCGCAGCGGGAGCCCTTTGTTTTGCCCCGCGACGAGCGCCTGGCGCGCAAGGAGCAGAATCTCGAGCTCGTCTCTTTCGCCGACGCCGAGATGGCGCACCTGTACCACCAGCTGGCGGGCTCCGGGTATTCGATCATTCTCACCGATCTAGACGGCGTCCTGCTCGACTACTATGGCGATCTGAGCTTCAGAAATGCGGCCTTCCGCACCGGACTGGTGCTTGGCGCCGTCTGGAGCGAGGAGCACGGCGGGACGAACGGCATGGGTACATGCCTGTTCGAACGTGCGCCGCTCATCATCCACCGCGACCAGCACTTCTTCTCGCGCAATACCGGCCTCACCTGCTGCGCGGCGCCCATCTTCGATTACCGCGGCGATCTGGTCGCCGTGCTGGACGCCTCCGGGGAATCCGATCGCGCCCAGCAGCACACGCTCGTGCTGGTGAACATGTCGGCGCAGATGATCGAGAACCGGCTCTTCCTGAATCGCTTTCGCGACGGGTTCGTCGTCCGCTTTCACAGCCGGCCGGAGCTCGTCGGCACCTGGAGCGAAGGCATCATCGCGATGGATCCGTCGGGCGCCATCGCCGCACTCGATCGCAATGCCCTGTTCCAACTCGGGTTCAAAAGCGCCAGCGAGCTGGTGGGCGCGCCGCTCGAACGTGTATTCAACATCTCGCTGCCCGCCCTCGTGGGCCGCAGCCAGAAGAAGTCGTTTCATCCTCTGCCGATCTACGAAACGCGCCACGGCGGCCGCTTTTTCGCGGTCGCCCAGGCGCCGCAGTCGAAGCGCACGCCGGCGAGCAAACAGCGGGTCGCGCCTGCCGAGGGGCGCTCGGTTCCCGACACCGGACGCAGCGTTCTGGATGAGCTCGATCTCGGCGATCCGGTACTGGCACGCAACATCCAGGCCGCCAAGCGCCTGGAGTCGCGCGACATTCCCATCCTGTTGCTCGGCGAGTCCGGAACCGGGAAGGAATTCTTTGCACGCGCGCTGCACTCAGCGAGCGAGCGGGCGGATAAGCCCTTCGTTGCCGTGAATTGCGGCTCGCTCCCCGAGATGCTGATGCAGAACGAGCTGTTCGGCCGCGTCAACGGCGTCAGCACGCCGACGGAGGACGAACGCGGACGCATCGTGCAGGCGAATGGGGGCACGCTGTTTCTCGACGATATCGGTGACTTGCCGCTCGAGCTGCAAGCGCAGCTCCTGCATGTGCTCGAAGAGCGCGAAGTCTCGCCGCGTGGCTCCGAAACACCGGTCAAAGTCGACATCCGCTTCGTGAGCGCGGCGCGTACCGGGTTGCAGGAAAAGATCCGGCGCGGGGAGTTCCGTGAGGATCTGTTTTATCGCCTGCAGAGCCTGGTGCTCACGCTGCCGCCGCTGCGCGACCGAAGAGACAAGCAGGCTCTGATCCGCCATCTGTTCTCGCAGGAAAGTGCCGCGACGCCGGCGGTCAGCCTGAGCGAAGACCTGATCGATGCGCTCTGCGCCTATTCGTGGCCGGGCAACATCCGTCAACTGCGCAACGTGCTGCGTGGAATGATCGCGCTGCGTACGAGCGACCGGCTCGACAGCACTAGCCTCCCGGCCGACTACGGCATCGGCCAGCCGGTGGACGAGAAGGAAGCGCACGAGACTTCCAGCGAGGCGCAGTCCTTGAATCCGCTGGAGAAGGCGGAGCGAGGCGCGCTGCTACGGGAAATCGATCTCCACCACGGCAATATCAGCCGGGTTGCCCACAAGCTCGGCATAGGCCGCAATACGCTTTACCGCAAGATGCGCCGGCTGGACATCGCTTTCCCGGCCAGGCAATCGGCGCGACGCTAGCGTACGCCATCAGCTCAGTGTTGGCCGGCGCGGGCGCGGAGCGGCCACGGGGTGCAGCGGCCTACCAGTCGTTGTGGGTCAGATAGACGTAAGCGTAAGCCATGACGAACAGCACGCAGATTGCGCATGCGATGAACGTTCCGCACGCAGCCGCGAGCAGTACGAAGATGCTGAGTGCGCCGCTGCCGCCCGAGCCCAGCGCATCGAAGTAGGCAGTCAGGACGATTGCAACACTGCAGCTGAGCGCCCAGCGCCCCATGCAAGCCGAAAGATGGCCGCGCATCCTGCGATTGTGGCGATAGGCGGCCATACGTTCCTCGAACGTGCCGCGGCTTACGTCCTTCATCATCCGGAACGGCGAAAAAAATCGCCAGAGCACCTGTAACACTTGCGCCCTCACCTATACGGTCGCGTAAGGCCCATGTTCACCGTTTGCGCGTCAGGGCACTGTGCGTTGGTTGGAATCCATCAGCCAATAGACGTTCGGGAATCGCACATGTTCCCGCCGGGAAACGGCCGGTTACCGCCGCTCCAAAGCGGGGCAAAGCCCTGTCGCCAGCCGGCAACATTGAGCACAATGGCCCATCCGTGCCACACCCCGTAAGGAGCTTCGCCATGGCCGATACGATCTTCGGAAAAATCCTCGACGGCCGGATTCCCTGCCACAAGGTGTATGAGGACGAGCGCGTTCTGGCGTTTCTGGACATCAATCCGCTGAGCACCGGGCACACCCTGGTGATTCCCAAAGAGCCGGCTGAAACGCTCGATCAGTTGTCGGACGACTCTGCGGCGGCACTGGGCCGCGTGTTGCCGCGCATCTGCAGGGCCGTGATCGCGGCGACCGGCGTAAAAGAATATAACGTGCTGGAGAACAACGGCCCCGGCGCTCATCAGGCGATCGATCACGTGCACTTTCACATTATCCCCAAGCCGAATCGAACCGAGGGACTGGGCATCAGCTGGCCGCAACGAGCCTTCGATCATCAGGCGGGCGCGGAGCTCGCCACGAAGATCCGCGCTGCTATTTGAGACAATTTTCGCGACGGTGCGCGCAGCGGTAGCGGCTTGACCTTCGGTAAGTAGTTGCTTACTGTAAGCCACAGCTGACCGTTGGTCAGCCATTGAGCCGCAAGGCAGGAGGACCTCATGAGCGACATCGTCATCTATGGCATTCCGGGTAGCCCGTACCTGCGCAGCGCCCTCCTCGGCCTCGAGGAGAAGCGCGCTCCCTATCGGCTCGCCGTGTTGAGCATGGGGGCCGGCCGCACTGAGGAGTATTTGCAACGCCAGCCCTTCGGGCGCATCCCCACGATGGAGCACGGCGACTTTCGTCTCTACGAGACGCAGGCGATGCTGCGCTACATCGATGCGGTGGGCACCGGCCCTTCATTGCAACCGAAGGACGCTCGCGCGGCCGCGCGGATGAACCAGGTGATAGGAATCGTCGACTGGTATGTGTTCCCCTCCATTACGGTCGGCGTGTGCGCCGAGCGGCTCATGTCGCAGATCTTTTGGGGCCGGCCGGCGGAGGAGGCGAATGTCGCCACGGCCTTGCCAATGGCCCGCATTTGCGTCCGGGAGCTCGAGCGGCTGAAAGGTTCGGCGGAATTCATGGCGGGCGATACGCTTTCCATAGCGGACCTCATGCTCGTGCCGCACATCGAGTTCTTTCGCCGGACGCCCGAAGGGATGACGCTGTTAAAGGGTACCTCCCTCGAGGCCTGGCTCACTCGGATGAGCGCTCGCGCGAGCATGCACGCGACGGAGGCGGAGCGTCTTAGAATGATTGCATGAGCAAGAAAAGCGCTCCGGCTGCCGCCGCCCTCGCCGCCCTGGCGGATCCAACCCGCCGGCAGCTCTTCGAGCGCCTGCGCTCAGGGCCACGCGCGGTAGGCGAGCTGGCGCGCGGCGTGACCGTATCCCGCCCAGCGGTGTCGCAACATCTGGCCGTTCTCAAGGCTGCCGGCCTGGTCAGGGACACAGCAACGGGCACGCGGCGGGTGTACGAGATCGATCCCAAGGGACTGGCGGCGATCCGCGCCTGGCTCGATGACATGTGGGGCGGCGCCCTGCAGAATTTCGCAGCGGACCTCGATAAGGACCCGGCCGGAAAGGAAAATTGATGAGCACGCACGCCATTGATCCCGCGCCCGTCAGGAAAAGCATCGTCGTGCCGGCGGATGTCGCGCACGTGTTTTCGACCTTCACCGGGAGCATCGGGCGTTGGTGGCCGCGCTCCAAGTCGATTGGCTCCTCGGTGCAGGCCGATGTCGTACTGGAGGGCCGTCCCGGCGGGCGTTGGTACGAGCGTGGCATCGACGGCGCGGAATCCGAATGGGGCAAGGTGCTTGTCTGGGAGCCGCCGGCGCGGCTGATCCTGGCGTGGCAGATCAACGGCGACTGGAAGTACGACCCGGCGCTGGTGACGGAGGTTGAGGTGACATTCACCGCGCTCGGGGCCAGGCAGACACGGGTCGACCTCGAGCACCGCAATCTCGAGAGGTTTGGCGACAAAGGCGTGCGGATCCGCGAAATGGTCGATTCCGAGGGCGGCTGGATCGGTGTGCTCAAGTCATTCGCCGGCGCTCTCACGGGCCTGCCCTAGCCCACGCAATCGCGCCAAAGCTCGAGCCGGGTCCTGGCAGCCGGGAACGTTGCTTGCTAAGCGGCGGTCGGTCGCGGCTACCAACGGCAAGATTGTGCCCTTAGATCAAGAGCTTCTCAAAGCCCCTACAGGCGTTCAGGGCCTGGACGAAATTACGAACGGCGGCCTGCCGAGAGGCCGTCCCACTCTCATCTGCGGTGGCGCCGGCTCCGGCAAGACGCTGCTCGCCGCCAGCTTTCTAGTGAATGGAGTGGAGCAATTCGGCGAGCCCGGCGTTCTCATGACCTTCGAGGAGACGAGCGAGGAGTTGGCCAGCGATCTGGCCTCCCTCGGCTTGGATCTCCCGAAACTCGTCGCGGAGGGTCAGCTCATCGTCGATTACGTACGCGTCGAGCGGAGCGAGATCGAGGAGACCGGGGAATACGATCTCGAGGGCCTGTTCGTCAGGCTCGAGCACGCCGTGCGCTCGATCGGAGCCAAACGCATCGTGCTCGACACGATCGAGTCGTTGTTCGCGGGGTTGTCAGATCCCGGAATCCTGCGTGCGGAATTGCGCCGCCTGTTCCGCTGGCTGAAGGACAAGCGACTGACAGCAGTGATTACGGGAGAACGCGGCGAAGGCGGCCTCACGCGCCAAGGACTGGAAGAGTACGTATCCGATGCCGTCATCCTGCTCGACCATCGGGTGCAGGAACAGGTGTCCACGCGTCGCCTGCGGATCGTGAAGTACCGCGGCTCCCACCACGGCACCAACGAATACCCGTTCCTCATCGATCGCAACGGCTTGAGTGTGTTGCCCGTGACCTCGCTCGGACTGACTCACCCGGCGCTCGAGGAGCGGCTCTCCACCGGCGTTGACCGCCTGGATGACATGCTCAGTGGCAAAGGCTACTACCGTGGCAGCACGATACTGCTGTCCGGCACGGCCGGAACCGGGAAAACCAGCCTCGCGGCGCACTTCGTCGATGCCGCGTGCCGGCGCGGCGAACGTTCTCTGTATTTCCTCTTCGAGGAATCGCCGCTGCAGCTCATGCGCAACATGCGCTCGATCGGCATCGACCTGCAGCAGTGGGTGGAGCGCGGCTTGCTGCAATTCCACGCCGACCGCCCATCGCGCTTCGGTCTGGAGACCCATCTGGCTTCGATGTACCGCGCAGTGCGTGAATTCAAGCCGCTCGTGACGGTAACGGACCCCGTGACGAACCTGCTGACGGTTGGCACGCAAAGCGACGTCCGCTCTATGCTGACCCGCGTGATCGACTATCTCAAGTTGGAATCCATTACGGGCGTGTTCACGAGCCTGAGCCCCGGCAAAACGGAGCTCGAACAGACCGATGCCGCGATCTCATCCCTGATGGATACGTGGATCGTTCTCACGATCAACGAAGAGCAGCGACAGCGGCGGCGCTGGGTCTCCATACTGAAATCCCGCGGCATGGCCCACTCCAACACCGTGAATGAGTACAGACTAACGGACCGGGGCTTTCAGGTGCTCGATGCCGAATCCACCCGCGAAGGCCGGGCGAACGGAGGATAGAACTTGGAAGAGACCACCTTATTGGAACGGAGTCAGGATACCGACACGTTCCTGTTGCGCTTGTATGTCGCCGGGCAGACGCCGAAGTGCATCCGTGCGTTCGCGAATCTCAAGCGGATCTGCGAGGAACACCTCGCCGGCCGGTACCACATTGAGATGGTGGACCTGCTGGAGAACCCGCAACTCGCTCGCGGCGACCAGATCCTCGCAGTGCCCACGCTAGTCAGGCGTCTCCCCGAGCCGATGAAGAAGATCATCGGCGACTTGTCGAATACCGAGCGCGTCCTGGTCGGGCTCGACCTGCGTCCGGCTTTGCGGCGGCAAGCTTTATGACGGCGTCGGACGAAAAGCCGCTGGGCGCAATCGGAGCCGCTCCCGCCCAACTGACCGAGCAATACATCCTCAGGCTTTACGTTACGGGGCTCACATCGCGGTCGGCACGCGCGATCGAGAATCTGCAGACCTTTTGCAAGAAACATCTGCACGGCCGCTACGATTTGCAGGTGATCGACGTGTATCAGCAGCCTGAGCTGGCGCGAACCGAGCAGATCATCGCCGTACCGACGCTGATCAAGGAGTTGCCGTTGCCGTTGCGCCGACTTATCGGCGACATGTCCGACGAGGAGCGTGTCCTCGTCGGCCTCAATATTCTCCCGCGCGAATGAAAGCGGAAGGAGACGCGCACGTGCCGGACGACCGCAATCCTCAAGAGAGAATCGCGGAGCTCACTGCACGGCTCGAGGAAGCCGAAGAGACATTGCGTGCCGTGCGCGCGGGGGAGATCGATGCATTCATCGTGCAGGGCCCCGACGGTGAGCAAGTCTTCACCCTGCGCAGCGCTGAACAGCCCTATCGCAATCTCGTCGAGGAGATGCAGGAAGGTGCGGCCATTCTGACGGCCGCGGGCGACATCATGTACTGCAACCGCCAGTTCTCCACGCTGTTGGGAGTGCCTCTCGAGCATGTGATCGGCTGCTCCCTGGACCGTTTCATCAGCAGCAGCGATCGCCGCGCATTTACCGCACTCGTCAAGGCGGGGGTCGGGAAGCGCCGCGCGCGCTTGATTTCCGCGAGCGGCCGCATCATCGAGGTCTATCTCTCGTTATCCACCTCGACGTCCGAGGACGATGCCGAGCGACTGAATCTCCTCGTCACCGACCTCAGTGCGCTGCTCGACGCGCAGAGCGGCCGCGACCGCGCGGAGCAGGAAAACCAGGCGAAGGATGAGTTCATGGCGATGCTGGCGCATGAGCTGCGTAACCCGCTGAGCGCGATCAGCGCCGCCGTGGAGGTCCTCGAGGCCAGCAACGGACAGGAGAAGCCGGCCCTGCGCGCGCGATCCATTATCGCAAGACAGGTGCACCATCTCGCGCGGCTCGTCGACGATCTTCTGGACGTCGGCCGTGTCGTTACGGGCAAGATTGTGCTGGACCGGCGCCCCATCGACTTTGCCGATCTCGTGCACCGAGCCGTTGCGGTCTGCGGCGAACGGCAGCCCGACCAGCGACTCGAAGTCATGGCGCAACCGGTCTGGATCGAGGGCGACCTCGTCCGGATGGAGCAGATTGTGAACAACATCGTCGGGAACGCGGTGAAGTACACACCTTCCGGCGGTACCATTCGAGTGAAGCTAGCCATCGACGGCGCCGATGCGGTGCTACGCGTCGAAGACGATGGCTATGGCATCGCGCCCGAGCTGTTGCCGCGCGTTTTCGATCTGTTCGTGCAAGGCGAGCAGACCCTGGACCGCGCTCAAGGAGGGCTTGGCATCGGCCTGACGCTGGTACGCCGCTTGGTGGAGTTGCACCGGGGCACAGTTTCCGCCTTCAGCGAAGGCCCCGGCCGCGGAAGCGTGTTCACAGTACGCCTGCCGAAAGTGTCCGTTCCTCGAAGCGTCCAGCCCTCGCTCACGACTGCCCACTGCGACATGGTCGCACGTCGAATACTCGTAATCGAAGATAACCGCGATGCGCGGGAGATGTTCAAGGTCATGCTCGAGCTCGCCGGGCACGAGGTGCTGGAGGCTGAAGAAGGCCTGAGCGGACTCGAGCTGTTGAAAGCGGCGCGTCCCGATATCGCGGTCATCGATGTTGGATTGCCCGGCCTCAACGGCTACGAGATAGCCCGCCGCTTCCGCACCGAGTGCGGCGGCGATGGCGTGATGTTGGTCGCGTTGACGGGCTATGGCACACCGGAGGCACGCGAGCGCTCGCGGCAGGCTGGGTTCGATCATCACCTGATCAAGCCGGTGAATCCCGATACGCTGCGGGAGCTCTTGCGACCTAGTGACGTCGTGGTCCGGTAAGCGAACAGCACGGATATCGCAGGCGGTGGGATCTTGGTGTCCCTGCCAGTCCATGCCTAGACTTGGGTTAAGAGGCCGCTCACCAGGCTGCCCAAAATGCTCGAACGCGCGCTCCGGCGCTTCGTCTGCGCTGCCGCGGCCAAGCCGACTGACTTTATTTCCATTTAGGGTTGCTGGCCCTGCACTCCCCTTGTACAATGCACGGCTTCCTGGTGCGGGGTGGAGCAGTCTGGCAGCTCGTCGGGCTCATAACCCGAAGGTCGCAGGTTCAAATCCTGCCCCCGCTACCATCTGTCCCTACACCGCGTAACAACGCGGCTGTATGCAGATTCCAATGAGCGGTGAGACCGCCGCTCTCGTCCGGTACAAGCCGGATTTCTCCGCCAAATAGCTCCCGCAGAATCACGCGTGCTTTCAGCGCTGCG
>JAQGOC010000303.1 GCA_028293805.1 Gammaproteobacteria bacterium | reverse complement strand
GCTATAGAGAGCTGCTGGCCAAGGTGGTTGCGCGGCGCGGCCGATTCATCGTCGGGTTTCTGGCGGCAGCAGTCGCCTCGATCGGCCTGCTGGTGCCCTGGCTGGGGCGCGCTTTCTTCCCGGGTCTCAAGTCCGGGGAGCTCGCCCTGCATGTCCGTGCGCCGCTCGGGCTACGCCTGGAAGAGGCCGGCAAAGTCGCCTCGCTGGTGGACACTGCCCTTGGCCGCTTGCTGCCGGGCCATGTCAGCAACGTCATCGACAACTGCGGGCTGCCGACCAGCGGTATCAACCAGGCCTATAGCGCGAGCGCCACAATCGGGCCGCAGGACTGCGACGTCACCATCAGCCTCAACGACCAGGCCTCACCGGTCGACGCGTACCGGGCGATTCTGCGCGACAAACTGCCGAAGCTGTTCCCCGGCACGGACTTCACCTTCCCAGCCGGCGATATCACGGCAAAGATCCTGGACTTCGGCCTACCTGCGCCACTCGATGTTCAGATCGTCGGACGCGACCTCGCGGCGAACACGGCGTACGCCCAGCGAGTGGTCGCCGAGATGCGCCGCATCCCTGGCATCGTGGACGCGACAGTCCAACAGACGCTGGCACAGCCGGCGTTGCTGGTCTCCTCACATCGAGCCTTCGCGCTCGGCGCAGGGCTCACGGAATCCGACATAGCCAACAACACGCTGGCGACGCTGTCGGGCTCCGGACAGGTGTCGCCAACCTACTGGCTTGATTACAAGACAGGGGTCTCGCATCTCGTGAACCTGCAGACACCGCAGACGCAGCTGACCTCGATGAACGATCTTGAAGCCATCCCCATCGACCAGGGCAACGGTGATCCGAACGGCAAGGGGGCGCAAATCCTCGGCAGTTCGAGCCAGATCACACAGGTCGGAAAGCCGCTCGAGGTCTCGCATCACGACATCATGCCCGTCGTCGATATTTACGCGAGCAACGCGGGACGGGATCTGGGCGCAGTGAGCGACGCGGTCGCGGGTGTGCTGCAGCGGATGAAAGGCGACGTGCCGCACGGCGCAACGGTGCAAGTGCAGGGTCAGGGAGTGACGATGAACGCGGCGTACGTGCAGCTTCTGGGTGGGCTCGCGTTCTCGATCCTGCTCGTCTACCTGGTGATTGTCGTTAACTTCCAGTCCTGGCTCGACCCCTTCATCATCATCACGGCGCTGCCGGGCGCCATGACCGGGATCGTCTGGTCGCTGTTCCTGACCGACACGACGCTGTCAGTACCGGCTCTGACCGGCGCGATCATGTGCATGGGCACCGCGACGGCGAACTCGATCCTGGTGGTGGCCTTTGCCCGCGACGAGCTGGCCGCGCATGGCGATCCGATCCGCGCGGCCGTGACAGCCGGGTATGCGCGCTTGCGTCCGGTGCTGATGACGGCGGCAGCAATGGTGATCGGCATGCTGCCGATGTCGATGTCCAACACGGAGAATGCGCCACGGGGGCGCGCGGTGATAGGCGGGCTGCTCGTGGCAACATTCGCGACATTGATGTTCGTGCCCTGCGTCTTTGCCCTGCTGCACCAGAAGCGCTCAACTGTAGGAGAAGTACGATGAAACGTCGCGCGTTGCTAATGTTCGGGTTGCCGGCCGTGCTCGCAGCGGGACTGGTGGTGTACGGCGTGGTGGAACGTGAACGGTCGGTTGCAGCTCTGACGCGTGTCGTTAACGAACAGGCGAACATTCCGGTCCAGATCATCAGCCCTCAGAAGGGACCCTCCACGCGCCCGCTTGTGCTGCCGGGTACGCTGCGCGCCTGGTACGAGGCGCCCATCTTCGCGCAGGTGGCCGGTTACGTGCACAACTGGAACGAGGACTACGGAGCGACCGTGAAGGCGGGGCAATTGCTGGCGACGATCGACGCGCCGAGTCTGGACGCCCAGGACGCAGCGGCAAAGGCAAATCTCAGTGTGGCACAAGCGAACTATCGACTCGCGGTCTCCACCGCCGCGCGCTGGCAGGCCCTGGCCGGAACGCCGGCCGTCTCGAAGCAGGAGGTTGATGTGCAGGCGGCCGGTGCGGCGGCGCGCAAGGCAGAGATGGAAGCTGCGGAACAGAATGTTGCGCGCTATGCAGCGCTCGAGGCATTCAAACGCGTGGTGGCCCCGTTCGACGGCGTGGTCACGGCGCGTCTCACCGATGTCGGTAGTTACGTCAACGCAGCCGGAGGCGATGTTTCGGTCCGTGGGAGTTCGGCGGAACTTTTTACGGTCGCCGACGTGCATGAGATGCGGGTGTTCGTGTCGGTGCCGCAGGACTATGCGGACCTGTTAGGCCCGCAAACAACGGCGACGCTCCATCAGCCCTCGCAGCCGGGGAAATCCATTGAGGCGAAGTTCCTGACGACGGCACGGGCCTTCGACCCAAGCACGCGGACGGCGGAGACGGAGCTGACGGTGGACAATTCCAACCACGCACTGTGGCCGGGTACGTACGTGGACGTGGAGTTCCACGTACCAACCGACCAAGCGGTGCTCACAATGCCCGAAGCGGCTCTGATCTTTCGTGCGGACGGGGCGCAGGTGGCGATCGTCGATGCGCAGAACCGCGTCCATCTGCGCAACGTGACACTCGGCCAGAATCTGGGACAAACGGTGCAGGTCACGAGCGGGCTGCTGCCCAGCGACAAGCTGGTGAACAATCCGTCCGCAGGCCTGCTCGAGGGGCAGTCGGTCCAACCCGTGACGCCCGCTACGGGATATGCCGCGGCGAGCCAGACGGCGCAGCCGCAGCCGACGCCCACCGCGGGTTCCCCGAAGGGCGATGGGCAGGCACACAAGCCATGAGGCGGTATGCCATAGCGCTGGTCGTATTGCTCGGCGTCGGGCTCTCGGGCTGCGATCTCGCGCCTGTCTATGAGCCGCCGCATTTCATACTACCGGCGTCCTATCAGGGCAGCGGCCCCTTCGGGGTCGCCAATCCGGACGAGGCGCTATCACCGCGCGGGGACTGGTGGACGCTGTTCGGCGACCAACAGTTGAATCAGCTCGAGGATCAACTGGAGAATGCGAACCCGACGCTGCAGGCTGCAGCGGACGCCTACGCTCAGGCACGCAGCTTGGCTGCCGAGGCGCAGTCGTCACTGTCTCCGCAGGTGAGCGCAGACGCAGGAGTGTCGGAGAACAAGACGTCTGTGCATCGTCTTTTCCGCAGCCCTACCAGCAGCGCGCCGATTCGGGAGGCTTCGAACCAGATCGGAGTGGCGGCATCATGGGAGCCGGATTTCTGGCATGCGCTACGCAATAGCGCGCACGCACAGAAGCGGCTGGCGCAGGCCAGCGCCGCGGACCTTGCGACTGCGCGGTTGAGTCTGCAGGCGGAGTTGGCCAACGACTATATCGCCGTGCGTGGCCTGGACGCCGAACTTGATGTGCTGCGCCAGTCGATCGCCTCTTATCAGGCGGCGGTCGAGGTGGCGCGGCTGCGCGCGCGTGGAAAGATTGCTTCCGGCCTCGATCTGGCGCGGGCGTTGAGCCAACTCGATTCTGCGCAAGCTCAAGAGACTGAGACCCGGTTGCAACGCGATCTGATGCAGCATGCCGTGGCGGTCCTTATCGGTGCGATGCCGAGCACCTTCTCGATCGCGCCGATCAGCGAGTTCAAGTTGACTCCACCACAGCTTCCCGCAGGCGTGCCTTCGGCGCTGCTGCAACGCCGACCCGACATCGCGAGCGCCGAACGTCAGATGGCGGCCGCGAACGTCTCAATCGGCGTGTCGCGGGCGGCGTTTTATCCCAATGTGACTTTCAGCCTGGCGGGAGGATTCGAGGATAGCGGTTTCAACCTGCTGAGCCTTCCGAACAGCCTCTGGTCGGTTGGGGCGGGAGCCGCGATGCCGTTGTTCGATGGAGGCCTGCGACGGGCGCAGCTGCGGCACTCATGGGCGCAATACGCGCAGACGCGCGACAACTATCGGGCGACCGTGCTGGCTGCCTTCCAGGAAGTGGAAGACGGGCTGAGCCAGACCCAACGTCTGGCGACCGAGGACACGCACGAACACGAGGCCAGCGATCAGGCCGGACAGGCCTTGTCGATCTCGACGATGCTGTACAAAGACGGCCTCGACAACTATCTGAGCGTCTCCGTTGCGCAGGTGCAGGCGCTGGCCGCGCAACTCACCGAGGTCCAGATACGGATCCGCAAGAGCCAGGCGGCCGTGTCGCTGATTCGCGCGCTGGGCGGCGGATGGACGGTCCAGGGGCTGCCAGAGGAAAAGCAGACCCTGCAGTTCACGGAGTCCGATTACGGCGTGCCCGCGAACAAGTGATCAACCCTCCTCTGCGGTGAGGTTGGCGCTATGGCAACATCTGCCCAACCAGCAAGACCCTCATCACGACCGCGATTTTCGGCGAACACAGGGTAAAGTGGGTAACGGGGACGGGGGCGGCCGCGGCGTGCGTACACCGGAGCCGCCAGCGACTAACCGCCGGCGGCCTGGCGCATTGGCGGTACTTCGTTTTGAGCTGAGTCTCGATGACGCCGCGGTCGAGGGGTGCCCGGCTCTGCAACTTCCTCATGAATCGCAACAGCCGGTTACGACTGGTCGAGCCCTTTCGGTCCAGGGGTCGTTGCGGCAGCCGCGCAAGGACGTCTCGCCGCGTCGTGACCGAGGCAGTCAGTGATCGCGCGAACGCGACTTGATCCACATAGATTTTGTTGATGTACATAACCGCTCCTTGGTGCGAAATGATGGGCTGGGGAAGCGGCTCTGGGCAGACATCACGGTGTGAAGGTTTCTACGTGACGCTCAGGAGAGGCGAAATGCCGCCCTGGTGGTGTTCAAAGGGTTTCTTCACACCGCGATAACAGGGCGCGGAGTACGTTGGCCACAGACCGAAGCGATAGCGTTCCGCATATCATGAGCAATATCCCTCCCGCTTTCCTCGTTCTTGGGACGTTCTTTTCTCTCTACTTCGTCGCGGCGCTGTGGCGATCGCGCCCCGCCGGCTCCCCGGCGGCGCGCGACCGATGCACGTGGCAAGTACTGGTCGCACGCATCAGACGGGCCGTGCGTTGGGCGAGTGAACGGGAGTAAGCGTCACTTCCTGGAAACATTCGACGCGCAAATAGCGTATGCCCGCCACCCAAGCTGGCATGCAACCATTTGTTTCTAAACGCATCTTGGCAATGGCCAGATTGGGCGGACAATGGTGATCTCAAGGTAAAATTGTTCGGCAGCCCAATACCGATCGCTTTCCAGGTGGCCCGCGTGAAACCGTCCAAGGCTCTCGTACTTCACCGCGATGAAATTCGACGGCTCGTTCTGCATAGCCGCGCGCGCAGTGTTCGGCTCGGTGTTGCACGGTCGAGATACCGAGCGGAGCGATCTCGATATCCTCGTGGATCCGTTGCCTGGCACTACGCTCTTCGATCTGGGCGGGCTGCAGGTCGCTCTCCAAGAACTACTGGGTGTCCCGGTTGATCTATTAACGCCCGGTGAGCTGCCTCGGCGGTCACGGGACGTGGTGCTGCGCGAAGCAGTTCCCGTATAAGCGAGGGCGAATCCCGTCTACGCGTCGACGACTACCTGTCTCACATGCTGGAAGCGACACGGTTGGCCCGCGAATATGTGCAGGGCGTCGCTGAACCCGACTTTCTTCAGGACCGCCGCACGCAGCAAGCGGTTGTACTTAACCTCATCACCATTGGCGAGGCCGCCGCGCGCATCGTGAATGAGTGCAAGGGGTTCGCAACTACTCATCCGGAAGTGCCCTGGGCGCAGATGCGAGGCATGCGTAACCGGATGGCTCACGGTTACTTTGACATCGATCCGAACATCGTGTGGGACACGGTTCAGTTATCGCTGCCCAATCTCGAGCGTCAATTGCAGAACGCGGCTGCGCAGACCAAATCGTAGTCGACTGACGACGACATGCGAACGTTGCATGCCGTTGCAGATGGGCGCAAAGCGTTGCAAATGGTAGCGGAGGCGTGATTTGAACCCACGCCCCCGCGACCCGCGCTCAGTTCTTCTTGGTCCGCTCGCTCAGACGCTCGAGCAGTCTCGAGAATGGAGTGTTCTTCTGTACTTCGACTCGCAGGTGCCGCACGCCCGTGTCGTTGAGCGTCTGGCCGCTGCCGTTGTCGACCTCGAGCTCGCCGGCGCCCAGGATCTCGAGCGTCTCCTCGAGAGTCTGCGGTCCTCGCCGCTCGCGAGCGCCAACCCTACCCCTTGAAGGTGGGTTGCGCTTCGCTACCGCGGCCTGCGGCGCGGAGCGGGCCGCCATCGGGGCCGGCTTGGCTGCTGCGCGCTGCTGCTGGGGGCGGCTGATCGGCTGGCTGGCCGGCCCGTCATCCGAGTCGATGAGCTTGAACTCGTCCACCGGCTCCGAACGCGGCCGCTTCGGAAATGCGAGAGCCGCGCCTGACTTTTTGTCTTCGTCCGTCGCACGCGTCTTTTCCTGCGGGCTCACGGGCACGACCGCGACGGAGGCAAACTCCGATCGTACGTAGTAGGCCACCTGCTTCGCAGAGATCGCGTCGCTGAAGAAGCCGAGCCGCAAGCCATACCACTTGCGCCCCTCGCGGCTACCTTCCACCGTATAGAGCGTGTAGGCGCTGAAGATCGCGAGCGGCGGCACTTTCTCAAGCTCCACCGGCTGCACAGCCCACTGCAGTTGCACGGCAAACGACACCGGTGCGTTCTGGGCCACCGCGTCCTTGAGAGCGCGGCGCGTTCCCGTGTCATCTGGTTTGAGCAACGAGATGCTGGCATCGGTGGGCTCCTCGCCCCCGCGTCCGCCGCTGCGTTCGTCGCTGTCGCTCCGCCGGGCTTCGAGATACCGCAACACTTGTGTGTCGCTAAGAGTGCTCTCCTCGGACGAGTCCACGCGCGGAATTACCACCGCAGGCATCATCCGGGTCTGCCCGGTTTCGCCCGTTTCGTCGAGCGCGGCCAGCACCTCTCGCACATTCGAGTTGGCGAACGCTCCTTTCGATACGGGCTTCGCGCCAACTGCGGGACGCTGTTTGGACGGGGTTTGCACGATTGGAGCAGTGTTACTCTTACTCTGCAAACCAGGTGTCCCCACAACCTGGCCGCGGGGAGCGCCACCCTGCGGTGGAACTGCGTTAGGAGCCGCAGACGGCATTCTTACCGGAGCATTAGATACTGCTGCTCCGACTTGACCAGCGCTGGGCGCACGCGCGATCGCGGCGGGTGCTACCGGACCACCTGTTCTCGCACCGGGTACCGCAGTCTGAATAGGGGCTGCCTTAGCCACAGGCGGGGCCACAACACGCGGTGACGCAAGCGACGGCGACCCTACAGGAGTCGCCGCGTGCACAGTCGGAACGGTAACGCCAGTGGACTCAAACGAAATCGGGGCTGCCGCGACCGACGCACGGGCCGCTGTTGGTTTCACTTCTGGCGCCTGGGATTGCGGCGCGGGCGCGGGTGCCGGCAGAGGCCGTGTCGGCATCGGCTCGAGAGCACGCGCTGGGGATGCGGGATTTGGAGCCGAGTCGGGTGCAGCGGAACGTGCTGGCGCAGAGTTGCCAACAGGGGTCCGTGTCGGTGCGGGAGCCATGAGAGGAGGCGCAGAGACCCGCGGTTGCGGTCCGAGAGCGTGTTGGGCTTGAGCCGCCGCCGCAGCGGCCGCCCGCGCGCGCAGCTTTTTGCCCGGGGCCTCGCCCGCCCAGGCGCCTGGATAGATTTCCCGCACGACGTTCAGCCATTCTTCAGCTTCGGCGAGCGTCGTGAAATATCCCATGTGGAGGCGAAAGCGCTCACGACCTTCTTCGAACCGGCGACTCACGAAAAAAGTGAACCGCTTGAGCTCGGCCAGATCCGTCTGTGCGAGCGCCATCGGTGTCGTCGAAGAACACAAATTGAGAACGAACGGGCCCGCATCCGCGGCGGACGCCGCCGAGTCCCGTACTTCCGCGCGCTCCATGGCGCTGGATGCCAGATTTGGCGTTGGTGATGTCATAACTTCCCCGGACCGATCCATCATGGAAGCCCCGCTACGCGGGAAGAGGTCGTGACGAGGAAGGGAGTGCGAGCGGCCGCGCCGTGGCGCGATCGTGGCAGCCCCGCCGTCATAGGAACCTCTTCCTTTAGACCGGTGGCTTTGCGTCCCCGTCTTTCGACGGGTTTGCCCTTTTCACTGAGTACCAGTGTCGAAGCGTCGCGAATGACAGTCAAGTCTTTAAATGTGCCGCGGCTCTCAACCAGCAACTGCACATAAGCTCGGCGGGATTGTCTCAATGCGGCGACACGACATAAGTCCCTGATGCTTTGCTGTTCCAGAAGCGCCCGGCGCTTACGAGGTGTTTCCGATAATAAGTCGCATGGAGATCTCCGTAGGAGACGACCGCTCCGGAACGAGGTGCGTGAATGAATCGGCCATCGCCGGCGTAGATGCCTACGTGATTCACGTGGCGACTCTTGATGCGAAAGAAGACCAGATCGCCGGGCGACAATGCGTCCAGCGAAACAGGGCGTGCGGCGCGCCGCTGGGCTTCAGCGGTACGTGGGATTTCCAGCCCGGCGCGCTCGTGCACGAAGAGCGCAAGTCCACTGCAATCGAATCCCTGCAGATCCGCGCCGCCGAAGTGATAGGGCGCTCCAACAAGCTGAGTAGCGGTGCGGGCGATTACGGCGCCGCCTTCTCCCTGCGATTCCGGTGTACGGGAGACGGCACTGCACGCCGCAAAGAGCACCATCGCAAGGACGGCCAACGTATTCCTCAAGCTCATACACTCAAACCTCGCGCACGTTCGCGAAGTCAGCTTCAGCTCGGCTCGCCTTGACTTGGCCTTAGCCTTAAGCCCTTTGGTGTGGCTTGTCGGCGCGATCGAGCTGAGGCTGCGGCTGAGCAAACCCGCGCGGGCCAAGGCCAGGCCTAAGCTTCTTCCCGATTCTGACCGTCATTTGAGGCTCGCCCGGTCTGAGCCTCGGCCTTGGGCTCAGCCGGCGGCGCGGATGTCGCTGACTTCCGGGTTCGCAGTCATTGTGCGGGCCTGCAGAAGCTCTGTCACCACTTGCACGGAAAGAGGCTTCGCCAGAAAAAAGCCCTGCGCAATATCGCAACGGCGGTCGCGCAGGAAATCGAGCTGCTCGCTCGTTTCGATGCCTTCCGCGACGACCCGTTTACCCAGCGCGTGTGCCATCACGATGATCGTCTCCACCAATGTCGAAGACGCCGCGCTCTGCGGGACCTCCTCGAGGAACGTGCGATCGATTTTCACGGTGCCGATCGGATACTGGCGCAGATACGAGAGCGATGAATACCCGGTACCGAAGTCATCGAGCGACAGATGCACGCCGAGCTGCGCCAGGCGACCGAGCGTCGCGCCGGCGGCTTCGTCCGCAAAGACGCTTTCGGTGAGCTCGAGCTCGAGCAGATCGGGTGGGATGCTGTGTCTATCGAGGGCTCGTTGAACGAGCTTCGGAAATTCGATGTGCTTCAGCTGCTGCGCGGACACGTTGAGCGCCAGGCGCGGCGGTGCGATGTTCTGTTCGCGCCAGATCGCCAGCTGCGCACATGCCGCGTCGAGCACCCATCCACCGATATCGACGATGAGGCCGCTCTCTTCGGCTGCAGGCACGAACTCACCAGGCTGCCGCATGCCGTCGCGAGGTGTCTGCCAGCGAAGCAACGCTTCCACACCCGACAGCGCACCAGTCGCTACTGAAAATTGCGGTTGATAAAAGAGCGAGAACTCGCGGCGCCGCAGCGCCCGCTGCAGCCCGGTTTCCGTTGCCGCCGAGGAACTACCAGACAGATGGGGATCGAAGAACATCGTGCAACCGCGGCCGCAATCCTTGGCCCGGTACATGGCGGTGTCTGCGTTGCGCATGAGGTCATCTATCGTGGAACCGTCATCCGGGAACAGGGTGATGCCGATACTCGCGCACACGAAATGATCGCGGCCGCCGATGTTGACCGGCAGCTGCAGCAGCTGAATGATGCGGTCGCCCACCGCGCGGGCGGAATCGGGATCGACGACATTACGCAGGATCACCGTGAATTCGTCACCGCCCAGCCGCGCCACCGTGTCGCCCTCCTTCGTACAGGAGCGCAGGCGCTGCGCCACGATCGTGAGAAGCTGGTCACCAGCGCCGTGCCCGACGGAGTCGTTGACCCGTTTGAAATGATCGAGGTCGATATACAACAAAGCGCCACGGCTCAGGCCCGCCGTGGAGTTGGCCAGCTCCTGCGCCAGCCGGTCCCGGAACAGAACGCGGTTCGGCAGGGCGGTGAGAGGATCGAAGTGAGCCTGGCGGTACAGGCGCTCGTCCCGCGCACTTTTCGACAGCGCCACGGCAAGGCGCTCGGCAAACTGCGTCCCCGAGCGGGCCAGGTATGGCTCCGCCGCCGGCGCCTCGCGATAACCGACCGAAAGGATGGCCTCCACACGGTCGGACACGTTCACGGGCCACACCCAGAAGAACTCCGCGCCGATTTCCTTCAGCGGCCTGAGGAAGCTGTGGCGTATGTCTTCACAGCGCGCCACGGTGAGTCCGAGGCTTTCAGTGGAGAGTGTCGTGAGCATGTCGTCATCGAGCTCCACCCGTCTTACCGGCAGGTCGGCGAGGCCGGCGCCCGCAAGATAGACTCGTCCGCGTCCCGGAGCATCGGCATCGCGCAACGTAATGCCCACGCAGTGGCAGCGCGTTACGGCTTGCACGCGGGAGAGTATGGCATCGAGCATTTGCTCGAGCTCGGCCGACGCGAGCAGCAGTTTGTCGATTTCTCCGAGTGTCTCCAGAGCGTGAAACTGCTCGTGGAGAGCCGCCGCACTTCGGTTGAAAGTTTCGATCAGCGGCCGTGTCTCATCGGCCCCCGACGCGGTCAGCGATTCGTAGCCTCGTGTCTGCAGCGCAACCAATCCGCGCTGCAACGCATGCAACGCGGGAAGATAGCGGCGAGCCAGGTACAGGCTCCCGATTACGGCACAGCCAAGTATCGCAATGAATATGAAGGGCAGCATCTGCCAGATATGTCGCGAGCGTGCGAAGAATGTCTGCTCGCGGCTGAAGCTGACTACGGCCCAGGGTACCGAGGTCACGCGCTCGTTGGTGAGTTGCACCGGTTTGAGAACTCCGTGCCACCCTTCACCGCCATCCTGCCAGGAGAGCACGCGAAGCGCTCCGGTCCGCTCACCGGAAAGGGTGATGTGCTCAGCGAACATACGGGTGGCATCGGGCGACAGCGGGCCGATGCTGTAGAGAGCCTTTCCGTCGGCATCCAATACGGCGAACGCCATTTGCACCGGCAACGTGTCGACTCGCTTCCACAGCCAGTCGGGTGCAAGCTCGAAATAGGCCAGACGGGGCACACCGGCGGCATTCACGGCTTGCACCAGGAATGCCGACGTCAGCTGACCCTCGAGGGTCACCGACATCAGCACCGTCTGGCCCGCTCCGATAGCCAGGAGCTGTGCCTGGCTCGGGCGCAAGGTCGTGTCACCGCCCGCCAACACGCCGTCGCGGTCGACGACGGCTACGGACTTGAACGCGCGCGAATTCGTGACCTGCTGCTTGAGAACGGCGCCATCGTAGCCGACGTCTCCGGCGGTGAGCGTCAGCACCAGGGTCTCGGCCGCGCCGAGACGCGACTTGATGACCTCCGAGTAGAGCTGGCTGATGCCGGACAGATGCCGTTCGAGGTTTCCGGAGCCCGTGGAATCCGCGTCGCGCGCGCAGAGGACTGCAAACAACAGAAGGGGAATGGCGGCGCACAGAGCCGCCACAAACGCGATACGTCTTCCCATGCGGCTCGTCACGGGCGTCCAGTCCATTCAGAAGCTTCCTGCAAAAAGATTTTCCTTCAGGCGCACTCTATCGACACGCGGCGCGCGACCGTCAGTGAGCGCAGCGTCAAACCAATGAGAGATTCTGCGAGTCCGGCACCCGTTGGAATGTTAACCAGGTCACGTTGTGCCGGCCAGGGTGCGAGGCGTGCGTCACATCGGTCGCCCGGGGCGTTGCCTTGGGCGATTGTGAACGCGCAGTGCTGCGTGACAGGCGATACGGAAGCAGACGAAAGGCCAGCCCTCGGCTAGCCGGATGATGTCTTGGGCGTCACGAGTGGAACAGTATGTACGGGCTTCAACTTCGCCAGCGCCTGTATTCCAGAGTGCGTGTAACGCTGTACGCCGCGCCTGCCCGAGCGTGTGGCACCGACTATTGCGGCGGCCACCGTCTTGGCCGGAATGCCGCGATACATTTCGCGCGCACCACGCAGGAGCGGATTCACCAGCGGCATGAGCAACAGCCCACCGAGCTCGAGGGGACGCATTTGGCTCCTCAAGGCGAGCAGCATGCTGGGCTGAAGGATGTCGAGCGAGGCAAAGCCTAGATTCGCCACTGCCTGCTCCATCTCACCCTTGGTCCGCAGATAGAAGTTCTTTGCTCCGACGTCGGCGCCAACCGAAGACACGACCACGAAGCGCTGCGCCTGCGCCGCTTTGGCCGTGCGCGCAAAAGCCAGCACGTAGTCGATGTCCACGTCGCGGAAGGCCGCCTGCGAGCCGGCCTGCCGCATGGTCGTGCCGAGGCAGCACACCGCGACGTGGCAAGTCACTCCTTTGAGCTGCGTTTCGAGCTTATCGAACTGCACAATGCGGTTTGCGAGGCGCGGGTGCTCACGTCCGAGCGGCCGGCGCGTCACCGCGAACACCCGGCCGATGTCCGGTGCGTCGAGTAGCGCGTCGAGGGCACTTTTCCCCACCAAACCGCTCGCTCCCGCGAGCAGCACTACCTTCGATTCGGGCTCGGGCATGACTGGGCTCTTCCAATATTCGAGGATTGTTGTTTTCCCCACTTTAGAAGCGCGCGCGCCCGGCGGCAAGCTGCATATGGTGGCGTGCGCAGTGGCGTGCGCAGCGGCGTGCGCAGCGG
>JAQGOC010000279.1 GCA_028293805.1 Gammaproteobacteria bacterium | reverse complement strand
CGCGCCGGTTATAGACCGGTTACACGGCCATGACATTCCGGGCGCGGCCAGTGGGTGGGTTTTTGGGGCTCACCTGACGCTGGCGGCTTGCGCTAGTCTTGCGCACCCCATCAAGGGCTCCGGCCCGATTTCCAAGGCATCTCACGCATGAAGTTGCATCAGTTGCGCTACCTGGCCGCCGTGGCACAAAGCGGTCTCAATATCACGGCAGCCGCGCAGAAACTGCACACCTCGCAGCCCGGCGTGAGCAAACAGATCAAGCTGCTCGAGGACGAGCTGGGGTTCCAGATCTTCGTGCGCGAAGGCCGTAATCTCACCCGCATCACGCCCGCCGGCCAGCAAGTCATCGACCGCGCGTTGCGAATCCTGCAGGAAGCCCAAAGCATCCGCGACCTGTCGACCGAGCTCCGCGATGAGGGCAGAGGCAGCCTCTCGATCGGCACCACGCACACGCAGGCGCGCTACGTATTGCCGGACGTCATCCGCCAGTTCCGCGACCGCTACCCCAACGTGCGCCTCAATCTTCACCAGGGCACGTCGGAACAGATAGCCGAAATGGTGGCCCACGACCGCATCGATTGCGCCATCGCCACCGGGTCCGACAACCTCTACTCGGACCTGACTCTGATGCCGTGCTACCGCTGGCACCGAACCGTGATCGTCCCCAGGGACCATCCCCTGGCCAGCGGCGGCCGGCTCAGCTTCCGGGCACTGGCCGCCTATCCGCTGATCACCTACACATTCAGCTTCACCGGCCCCAGCTCGTTGCATGATGCCTTCGCAAAAGCCGGTCTAACGCCCAACATCGCCATCACCGCCCGCGACGCCGACGTCATTCAGACCTACGTCCGCCTCGGCCTGGGCGTCGGCATTGTCGCCCACATGGCCGTCGACGAACGCGACCCGGACCTGGTCGCGGTCGAGGCCCGCCACCTGTTCGCAGCGCACACCACCTGGATCGGCTTCCGCCGCGGCACACTGTTACGCAAATACATGTACGACTTCGCGCAACTGCTGGCACCGCATCTCGACCGCCGCCTGGTCGATCGGGCTCATCGTGCGGCAAATGCCGAAGAAGCGGAAAAGTTGTTCACGGACATCAAATTGCCGGAACGATGATCAGGAGCCAGCGTCCGCTCCAGACCAAACACCAAACCCGAACCGATTCAACCGATTCAAGCGGCTGCAGCCGGCCCGTTTCTTAGCCGGCTACGCGCCCCGGGCAAAAGCCGCGCCTTTTGCCGGCGAGCCCGAGACGACCAGTAGTTGGGCTCGCCGAAAGCGCCGTCAGGCGCTTTCGGCCCATAAACCTAAGCGAAAAAACGCTGCCTGCGGATTCCGTCAACAGGCTCGGCCGGCTGATACACCACGTCGTACCTCTTCAACGCACGCAGTGCCTCGTCAGCCTTCTCTTCCGGCGGCAGCTCGAACGACTCAAATCCACAGCGCGCCAGCAGAAAAATCTTGTCCTGCTTGACGCCCTGTCCCACGGCGCGCAGCTCACCTTTGAAGTGCAGCCGATCACGCAGCAACCGCCCGTAAGAGAACCCCCGCCCGTCCCCGACGTTCGGAAACTCCACCGCCACCAAGGCGAGCTGGGGCAACAGATCGGCCAGACTCTCGACATTCTCCGCAGGCGCTATCCGCACCCCCATCCGTCCGCTGCGCCCGTGCCATACGGCCGGATCCTTGCGCAACTCGGCAAGAGGAACGATCAGCGCGTCAGCGTCCGAAGCGTCTTCACCGAGATGACGCCACTCGTCCGCAACGACCTCATGCCGCCGCAGAATGCGACGCATAGGCCCGCTCCTTGAAAGGCTTAATGCCAACACGATGGACCATGTCCACGAAACGCTCGCCATCTTCGCGATCGGTACGATAGACCTCGACGATGCGCTCAATGGTGGCAGCGACTTCGCTTTGCGGCACAGAGGGCCCGATGACCTCGCCAAGCGCGGTGAACCCATTTACGGAGCCGCCGAGCGTAATCTGGTACCACTCCTCGCCATGCTTATCGACGCCCAGGATGCCGATGTGCCCGACGTGATGATGTCCGCAGGCATTCATACACCCCGACATCTTGATCTCGATGTCACCGAGATCGTATAGATAGTCGAGATCATCGAAGCGTGCCTGAATCTGCTTCGCGACGCCGATGGTGCCCGCGTTCGCGAGGCTGCAGAAGTCGAGCCCCGGGCACACGATCATGTCCGTCAGCGTGCCGACGTTTGGCGTCGCGAGCCCCAGCTGCTTCAATTCCTGCCAAATGCCGTACAGCTCCCCTTGCGGCACGTCGGCCAGCAGCAGGTTTTGAGTGTGGGTCACGCGGACCATGCCGAAGCTCACGCGATCGGCAAGGCCAGCAACGGCCTCCATCTGGTCCGATGTCATGTCGCCAGGTGCCTCGCCGTGGCGTTTTAGGGAAACGAACACCGCCCGATATCCGGAAACCTTGTGCTCCCGGGTGTTGTATCGATACCAGGCCTGGAACTCCGGCTCACGCCCGGCTGCCGCATCGACGTTCGGCAGGTCCCGGTAAGCCGGCGGCACGAAGTGCGAACGCACACGATCGACTTCCGCGGCTTCGAGCCGGGGCGCGTTATTGCGCGAGGCGTGCCACTCCGCATCGACCTGCTCCCGGAAACGGTCGATGCCCAGTGACTTGACGAGCACCTTGATGCGCGCCTTGTGGATGTTGTCGCGCCGGCCGTAGCGGTTGTAGACGCGCAGAATGGCCTCGCAATAGGACAGCAGATCCGGCACGGGCAGGAACTCGCGAATGACCTGTCCGATGATTGGCTGGCGGCCCAGGCCGCCCCCAACGTGCACCTGGAAGCCGAGATTACCCTGCTCGTCGCGCTTCAAATGCAGACCGATGTCATGCACCTCGGAGGCGGCACGGTCCTCCGGCGAGCCCGTGACGGCGAACTTGAACTTGCGCGGCAGATAGGTGAATTCAGGGTGATGCGTCGACCACTGCCGGATGATCTCGCAATAGGGGCGAGGATCATCGATCTCGTCCTTGGCGACCCCGGCCATATGATCCGCCGTGACATTGCGTATGCAGTTGCCGCTCGT
>JAQGOC010000278.1 GCA_028293805.1 Gammaproteobacteria bacterium | reverse complement strand
AATGCCGTCGAGATGCTCGTTGACGCGCACGAGCGAAAAACGCAGATCCGCTTCGCGCGCATAACGCTCCGAGTTCCGGTTGATGAGGCTGCGTCCCACCCAATAGCTCATGAGAGATCCGGCGCCCGCGTAGATCACGGCGGCCCACACCATGAAGCCCGGCACCGCATAGTCCCGGTCCGCAATGCGAAAAATGAAGCCCTGGGACAGATTCCACAGGATGCCCGCGAAGGTGGCGAACAGAATCGACGCCTGCAACAGGCCCATACCCAGATCGGCTGACAGCTCACACAGCTTGCGCGCATCCTCGTGCATGCGCTGGTCCGGGTTGACACCCATCGGGCCGGCATTGGCGAGCCAGAAAGCCCGGCGCGGCAGCATCCAGTCCCGGACGAGATCGTGGACGAGGCCCTCGCGGAGCTTGAGTTTCAACATCTCGCCCAGCCATTTCTGCGCCACGTTCAGGATGAGCAGCGCCGCGGCGATCACGAAGAACACCCCTAGCTGGACGAGAAAGTCGTGGAAGTCGCGGCGCGACAGCGCGTCATAGAACGGCTTGTTCCAGCGGTTGAGGCGAATCTGGCCGTACGCCGTGAGGACGATGATCAGAAAGACCGCGGTCATGAGCAGAACGAGGGCCCTTCCCACTCCGGAGGCGGCGATGGCCCGGATCATCTGACCCATCTGCCGCACGAGGCCCGACTGGGCGGCCTCCTCCCTCTGTGCCGCGGCGTCGACGACTTCTTCTGGCTCTTCTGTCAGCGTGCCGGGCATATCCAGCGTAGCCGCTAACGGTTCAGGAGGCCGCGACGCGCAGCGACGCAAGTAATGAAAGCGGCATAACTCCACGCGAGATGTTTCGCGGAGGTCTGCGCGCCGGTCTTTTGATCGAACTGTTCCGACATGTCGCCGCTCGGAGGCGTAAAGGCGCGCACGGTTTCCAGGAAGGCATCCCCGCGTTGGATGAAGTGCGCCCGATCATCCCGCCCAACGGCCGCGCGGAAACAGAATTCGGCGGCCGCCAGCGTCGAGAAATAATAGGCGCCCCCCGAATAGTACACGTCGCCCGCATAACGCCCCATGGCGGGTCCCCTCCCAGCGTCCCGATCCCGGTTGATCGCGTATTGCACATCAAACAGAGCTTCCAGCCGGGCGAGTGTCGCATGCATCCGTGCGTCGTGTACGGAATGTGTCCTCTCGTCCCCCGCCCCGTGTAGCGCCGCAAAAATGACGGCAATGTCGAGCTCCTTCGGGGAGCGCGCTCCGCTTTCCAGAACACGCGAGCGGTAATGTCCCTCCTCGGGAAGCCAGTACCCGTCGAGCATTCGCAGCAGGCTTTCCGCATCCGCGCGGCAAAGCTGCGCTTCCCGGGTATCGCCGTGCTGGTCCAGCCAGCCGGCGCCCTCCTTCAGTGCCGCGGCACTGATGCGCAGTGTGTAGTAGTGCAGCCCCTTTTCCTCCTCCCAGATATCAATGGAAGGGGTGCGCCAGCGCTGGCGCGTGAAGGCGAGATCGGCCCGGAGGAGGGCTGCTGCCGCGGCATCCAGCTCAGCGTCGAAAGAAGTAGTGCGCGCCCATCTCAGTACGGCGAGTGCCCTCAGCGGCGGGCCGTCGTGCTGCGGCCGTGCCCAATTCGAGATGTCGAGCGTCCCGTCCGGATTCACCCGTGCCTCCGCGGCGACCCCCTCGCCCCAAATCGACTCGAGGTCCGCGACGGTGCGCACGAACTTTTCGAAATCCGCCGTGACCTGCGTACGCCAGGCGGGTGCCGCAACGAGTGGCCGTCCGTCCAGCTCCTGCAGCGACAGGCTGAAACCGACGAAGTCGCGGAAGTGCTCGAGCGCCTCGTGAGATCCGACGCGGCCCTCTTCAAACAACACACGCAGCGCGTCGATGACGACCGCCGAATCCCGGTACCAGTGGAAGAAATAATCCGGGTCCGGGTCATAGGCCGCCAGCACGGGCGAGGCCACGATCGAGCCCTTCTTCGGCACCACCGTCTGGCCGAAGCCGGGCCGCTGTTTCACGATTCCGACCGGCGAGATGCTCGGCAGCATGGCGGCGACCGCGTGCCGGTACTGCCGGTCGATCCACCGATCGAGCGACTCCATCAGGGGCGCACCGCCGGATCCAGGTGCGGGCTGGTGAAGTCGAGTTTGCGCAAACCTGCCTGGACCTCGGGGACGCTCATGAACAGCTTCCACAACAGCCCGGTGCGATGGTTCTCGATCATGACGATGATCGGCCCCTGGTCGATGGCCAGGACGGAGTGCGCCACCCAGTCGCGCTGCTCATTGAACGCATCGACGAAACCGTAGTCGCCCCAGATCTTCTCGCCGTGGCGGGCGAGAAAATGACGTAGCGTGTCAGTCACCATGCGCGGGGCATACGGCATGCTCGACAACGCCGCGGTGGGCGAGATTGTTCCATTATCGAGGTCGGGGGCGTGCGCCGAATAACCTTCCCAGTCATCGCTGGCGGTCAAACCCCAGCAGGAGGCGTCATAGCCCTTGAAGTGATGAGGGTTCGCGACACAGTACGCGTGGTTGATGCGCACGTGACGAAGATTCTGCTCCCAGTAGTCTGCGTAGCCATCCTCGAGGCCGCGTGGATCCAGACCACAGAAGGAGTAATGAGCGAAGAACAGCGGCCCACCGAAGGGCATTCCCAGGGGTAACTCGATGTTGTAGTAGGACTTGCCATTGAGAAAAGCGCGCCCTGCCGCGAACCCGCGGTGATAAACGGCCGGGTCGATCGCATGGCGCGGCGAACCGGCCGCCAGCACGTAGGTGACGAGGCATTCGTTCCAGCCGTGGATCTCGTGATCCATCGACCACCCATTGTTGGGACTCCAGTGCCAGTACAGAACCTTGCGCCCGTCCTGCGTGTGCCAGTTCCACTCCACTTCTTCCCACAGGCCGGTGATCCGGCCCCGCAGATCCCTTTCGGCCAGCGTGTCGCGGTCGAAATACTGCCGCGCGCACAACAGCCCCATGATCAGAAACGACGTTTCGACCAGATCGCCGCCGTCGTCCTTACGGGTGAAAGGGATGGTAGCGCCGCTGCGACCGTTCATGAAATGCGGGAACACGCCGTGATAACACGTCGCGCTGCCAAGGAGGTCGAGCATGCAACCCAGGCGCTCGATCGCCTCGTCACGTGACACCCAGCCACGCTCCACGGCAACGATGATCGCCATCACGCCGAAGCCCGAACCGCCCGTGGCCACGAGGTCGGCGTGCGCCGGCGAGCGCGGCGGAATCCGATCGCGTGCCAGGCCGCTCTCGGGATGCGAGCCTTCCCAGAAGAAGCGGAACGTCTGTCGCTGCACGCGCTCGAGCAACTCGTCATCGGGGAGCCCCGCGAGATTGCGCGGGTTGGTTTCTTTTTCTATGGGGTCCGCGGGCGCCGGGTGCGCGCCGGTGTTGGGGAATCGCGTTTGGGGCTGTCTGTCGGCTTTGGGCACGGGCTATCCTTCGGCAAAGGGGTTACAGGCGTCAGGCCAGGGCCGTCGCGGCCTGCGCTACGGCGACCGCGACGCGGGGCAGCCGGCGGGGCGGAGCGTGTAGCACCAGGCGCGCAAAAGCGCGGCGCTGCTGCTCATCTTCGCTGGCGTTGGCGATTTCTTTTCGCGGCCGTTCTATCATCATGCCTGGCCTTATCGGGAGCGTCATTTTGCCATTCGGGGACACGCGGTCGAAACCAGTCGGATCACAGTGCGCACCGGGAGCGTTGCTTCCCGGCGGTGCGGCGCGCGCCAGCGAGCGGCTGGCGTGAGCCGGGTCGAAACACTGATCCGCGACATGACGCTCGCGGAAAAGCTCGGCCAGCTCACCATGACGGCCTCGAGCTATGCGGTGACGGGACCCGTCATCGCAGGCGATTCGACCGAGTCTATCAAGGATGGGACACTGGGCAATCTGCTCAATATGGTCGGGGCGGATCACGTATTCGAGATGCAACGGTTGGCCGTGGAGGGCTCGCGGCTGCGAATTCCGCTGCTCATCGGGCTCGATATCATCCATGGACATCGCACGCTGTTTCCGGTGCCTTTGGCCGAAGCGGCCCTGTTCGACCCGCAAGCTTGGACGCTGACGGCGCGGGAGGCCGCCACTGAGGCGGCCGCCGACGGACTGGCGATGACCTTTGCTCCCATGCTGGATGTGTCGCGCGATCCGCGCTGGGGACGGGGGGTGGAGGGCTTTGGAGAAGATCCCTGGCTGGGCGCCCGCATGGCGGAGGCCAAAGTTCGGGGTTTCCAGGGTTCCGACCTGAGCGCCGGGAACTCGCTTGCGGCCTGCGCGAAGCATTTCTGCGCCTACGGCGCGGTGACCGCGGGGCGCGAGTACGCCGCAGTCGATATCTCCGAACGCGCTCTGCACGAAGTGCACCTGCCACCATTTGCCGCGGCGATCGCTTCGGGCGTCGCCACCGTCATGCCGTCGTTTACCGATCTTGCCGCCGTACCGATGACGGCCCACGTTGCCCTGCTGCGCGGCTGGTTGCGAGAAGAACACGCCTTCGACGGCGTGATCGTGAGCGACTACAACGCCATCGCAGAGCTCATCAACCATGGCATCGCAGCTGATCTGGTCGATGCCGCGACGCTCGCACTCAAAGCCGGCGTCGACATCGACATGATGTCCGATGCGTACCGCCGCGGCCTGCCCAAGGCTCTCGAGCGAGGGCTGGTGACGATGGCACAGATCGACACGGCAGTGCGGCGAGTGCTCACCCTGAAGGAAAAGCTTGGGCTTTTTGAGGATCCTTATCGGCGTGGCGGCACGGCGGAAGCCCCGGCAGCCATCGCCAACCGCCGCCAGGTGGCGCGCTCGGTCGGGGCACGGGCGATCGTGATGCTGAAGAATGAGAAAGACACGCTGCCGCTAGCCCGGCCAATGCGTTGCCTCGCCGTGATCGGTCCGCTCGCGGATGCGCCCGCTGAGATGGGCGGTGCTTGGGGGGCTGCTCAGAACGCCGAGGACCACGTAAGTGTCGTCGCCGGGGTGCGCGCAGCCTTGCCACAGGTGGAGATTCTTCACACAGCCGGCGTTGGCATCCAAAGTGGGGACCAGCACGGCATCAGCAAGGCACTCGAGCTTTGCACGCAGGCAGACGAAATTCTCTTGTGCGTCGGCGAAGCCGCCAACATGAGCGGGGAAGCCGCGAGCCGCGCGCATCTGGGGCTTCCGGGCGAGCAGCGCGGCTTCGCCGAAGCCGTGTTAGAACACGCGAAGGCGCTCGGCAAGCGGGTCATCGTCGTTGTCTTCTCGGGTCGGCCGCTCGTCGTACCGTGGCTGTTCGAGAAAGCGGACGCTGTCCTTGCAGCCTGGTTTCTCGGCAGTGAGGCCGGTAACGCAATTGCCGATGTCGTCACGGGGCGTGTGTCGCCCAGTGGCCGCACGCCGATCACCTGGCCCCGGGACACGGGCCAGATTCCAATCTTCTTCGGCCAACGCCCGAGCGGTCGGCCCGCCAATCCGCAAGACCACTTCACGAGCAAATATCTGGACACGCCGAATGAGCCCCTGTTTCCCTTCGGCCACGGCCTCACATACGGACGTTTCGTTCTGTCGAACCTGCGGGTGACTCCGGACTGCGTGACGGAGAGTGGCATCATCGAGATTTGCGTGGATGTCAGCAATGCAGGAGCCAGGGGGGCGCAGGAGACGGTTTTCCTTTTCACGCGCGATCCGGTGGCGAGCGTGACGCGGCCGCTGTTGGAGCTCAAAGGCTTCGGCAAGATCGCTCTCGAGCCTGGCGCAACGGGGACCGTGACCCTGCAACTGCCGGCCGCCGAGTTGCGGTTCCTGGGATTGGAGCTGAAACGAGTGTTCGAGCCCGGCGAGGTTGAGCTCCTGGTCGGCCCCTGCGCGGACCGGTCGCAGCTGCTGGTCAAAAGCGTCCGTCTGTCCGGCTGAAGGGCTCGTCCGTGTACACGTGCCGGAGTGCCCGACCTACGCATTCCGGGCTCGATGGGTTGCCAGCCATGAGCCGAGCAGAATCAGCGCGAGCCCCAGCGCCGAACCCGGGCCAAACGACTCGTGCAGCACCATGACTCCAAGCAGCGCCGCAACGGCGGGGTTGACATACGTGACGACCGCCGCGCGCGCAGCTCCGATCTGCGCGATCAAAAAGAAGTAAAGCATCAGTGCCAGGGCCGTGCACATGACGCCCAACACGACCAGTGAAGCCAACACCAGCAGCGACGGTGGGCTGCCCGGGGCCGACCAGGCAGCGGCGGGCAGCAGGACGACGGTGGCAACGCCGAGACTGGCCGCGACCGCGCCGAGCTCATCGATGCTGGAGAGATGGCGCTGAATAATCAGCGAACCCAGGGCATAGCCCACCGTCGCGACCATCAGGCAGGCCACACCTACCCACCCGAGCGGTCCGCCGACAGAGTCGAGCCCAAGCAGCGTCACCACGCCGACGAATCCAACAATGAGACCGGCCAGCCGACGTGCGCCCAGCGGCTCACGCAGTCCGAAGAGCGGCGACAACACGAGCACGGCGAGCGGCACCGTCGCGATCAGAATTGCGGCAAGCGAGGAGCTCACCCAGCGCTCGCCGAGGGAGATCAGAAGGAACGGACCCACGAGCTCGGCAAACGCAAACGCGCAGACCGCGCCCTTATGCAGACGCGCAGCACGCAGCGCGCCTCGCTTCCAGGCCACAGGCAGCAGGACCGCCGCACCAAGCGCGATGCGTGCCCAGGCGACGCCGACCGGCGGAATCTCTACCAGGGCGAGCTTGATGAAGAAATACGGGAAGCCCCAGATCACGCACAGCGCCGCGAAAGCCATCCCTACACGCCAGCTCATTGTGACTGATTGCCGATCCTGCCCCCTACGGTGCGCGCCACTATACGCGCGCCTGCTTTATGTCCGTTCGACTATCGCCTTGACGCCGGCGTTGGCAATCTGTGCATCCTGATCCGATTTGACGCCGGAGACGCCCAGCGCTCCCACGCACTGTTCGCCAACGACGATCGGCACGCCGCCTTCGAGCATCGTGAGATCCGACACCGATAGAAAAGCGGTGCGGCCGTTCTTTACCACATCCTCGTAGGTTTTCGATTCGCGCCGTGAGAGTGCGGCGGTGCGCGCCTTCCCGACCGAAATCCGCGCAGACAGGGGCGCGGCATCCGTGAGCCGGATGAAACCAAGCAGATGGCCGCCATCGTCCACCAGCGCAATCGATACGACCCAGCCGTTCTTCATGGCCTCCGCCCGGGCCGCGTCCAGCGCTGCCTGGACATCATCTGCTTCGAGTGCAACTCTTGACTTCACCTGGACCTCTCCTGCCTTCGATTCGACTTTGAAAATGACCCGGCCGACCTGTCGGATTATGCAGGACCCGGCAGCAGCCGCTCCAGCAGACGTGCTGCGTGCACCGCCTCCCGGCCAGCGGTATGATGAACGGGCGCTCGGCGCCGGCCGCGTCCGCAAGTCCTGTCCTTTCGGGCTTTTTGATAGACGGTTCTGTCACGACATGAATCATCCGATCCGCACCGCGCACGAACCCGTGAAGATCGCTGCCCTCGGCGTTGCTCCCGCGCTCTACGATTTCGTGAGCGAGGAAGTCCTACCCGGCACCGGCGTGGCTGCCGGCCTGTTCTGGCAGGGACTGTCGGACCTGATCCGCGACCTGCTGCCGACGAACGCGGCGCTGCTGAACAGGCGCGACAGGCTGCAGGACCAGATCGATAGCTGGCATCGGCAGCAACGCGGCGCGCCCTTCGATGCAACCGCCTACAAGCAATTTTTGGTGGAGATCGGCTACCTCACGGAGGCGGGCGCCGCGTTCGAAGTGATGACGGCCGGAGTCGATAACGAAATCGCGCACCTCGCCGGCCCGCAACTGGTCGTGCCGGTGGACAACGCTCGCTATGCATTGAATGCCGCGAATGCGCGCTGGGGAAGTCTGTACGACGCCCTGTATGGCACGGACGCCATCAGCGAGGGCCCTCCCCCCTTGGGTGGCTATGACGCGGCACGCGGCGCCAGAGTGATCGCTTATGTGCGCGCTTTCCTGGATGTCCACTTCAAACTTGCGCAGGGCTCGCATGCCGAGGCGCTGACCTATGCCGTCAACGACGGCAAGCTTCTGGTGGGATTCCCGAATGGCGTGCAGACCACGCTGTCCACCGATGCAGCCCTGGCCGGCTATCAGGGCGACGCGAGCGCGCCGACCGCCCTGCTCCTGAAGCATCACGGACTGCACGTAGAGATCCGCTTCGACCGCTCGCATCCCATCGGCAAGACCGATGCGGCCGGAATTGCCGATGTTGTGATCGAGTCGGCCATCACGACCATTCAGGACTGCGAGGATTCGGTCGCGGCGGTGGATGCCGGCGACAAGGTGCGCATCTACCGCAATTGGCTCGGCCTGATGAAAGGCACCCTCCAGGCGAGCTTCCCGAAGGGTGGCCGCGAATGGGTACGCACCCTCAATCCCGACCGGGCCTACACCACGCCCGCGGGCGGCACGCTGACGTTGCCCGGACGCAGCCTGCTGCTGGTACGCAATGTCGGCCACCACATGATGACCGATGCCATCACGCTCGACGGCCAGCCGGTGCCCGAGACGTTCATCGATTGCGCCATTACGTCCCTGATCGCACTCCACGATCTGCAGGGCGGCGGCGCCCTCCGCAACTCGCGCAGCGGATCCATCTACATCGTCAAGCCCAAGATGCACGGCCCGGAGGAAGTGGCTTTTGCCGACCAGCTCTTCGGCCGCGTCGAAGACCTCATCAACGTGCCGCGCCACACGCTCAAGATGGGCATCATGGATGAAGAGCGCCGGACCACCGTCAACTTGCAGCAATGCCTGCGCGCCGCACGGCAGCGGGTCGTGTTCATCAACACCGGCTTTCTCGATCGAACGGGCGATGAGATTCATACCTCGATGGAAGCCGGGGCGATGGTGCGCAAGCAGGACATGAAGAAGGCGAAGTGGCTGGACGCCTACGAACGCAACAACGTCGATGTCGGCCTGGCGTGCGGGCTGCGCGGCAAGGCCCAGATCGGCAAGGGCATGTGGGCGATTCCGGACCAGATGGCCGAGATGCTGAAGGTGAAGATCGGGCATCCGCGCGCTGGCGCCAACACGGCGTGGGTTCCCTCGCCGACCGCCGCCACGCTGCATGTCCTGCATTACCATGTGGTGGATGTGACTGGGGTTCAGACCGAGCTATCCCACCGTCAAAGGGCCGCCATCGACGACATTCTGACGCCGCCTCTGGCGGTACCGCCGTCCTGGCCATCCGCCGAGATCGACGAAGAGCTCAACAACAACGTGCAAGGCATCCTGGGTTATGTCGTTCGCTGGATCGATTCCGGCGTCGGCTGCTCGAAGGTGCCCGACATTCATAACGTGGGCCTCATGGAAGACCGCGCCACCCTGCGCATCTCGAGCCAGCACGTGGCGAACTGGCTGCACCACGGGATCTGCAGCAAGAACCAGGTGCTGCAGGCGTTGCAGCGCATGGCGAAGGTCGTGGATCAGCAGAATGCGCACGATCCAGCCTATCAGCCCATGACCGGCAACCTCGGCCACAGTACCGCCTTCGATGCCGCCTGTGCGCTGGTATTCGAAGGTCGGGCGCAACCCAACGGCTATACCGAGCCCATCCTGCACGCACACCGCCGCGGCAGGAAGGCCGCGAGCACCGCCCGGCCCTGAAGGTTGTTCAGACCGTGCGGCGGCAGATCGGCAACGTCGTTGCGAAGCCGACGCCGCCGGCCGCTTGCGGTTGCGAGCGACCCCGCTTCGAGTCCGCTTCCAATAATATCCCGCAATGAAAGCATCGAAGCATGTCGTCCGAACGCTCTTCGCTGTGCTCCCGGGCTGGTGCCTACCTACGAGCCTGTTCGCCGCGCAAGCCGGAGCGTCACACGGCCCTTCAGTAGCCATCTTCCTCGGTCAGATCATCGCCCTGATCGTCTGCGCGCGACTCCTCGGCGAGCTGATGCAACGCATCGGACAGTCGGCCGTGATGGGTCAGCTCATTGCCGGCATGCTGCTGGGTCCTTCCGTGTTCGGCGCACTCTCCCCCCGCCTGCAACACTCGCTTTTTCCGGACGCTCCGGACCAGAAGGCGATGCTGAGCGCCGTCTCGGAGCTCGGCATCCTGTTGCTGCTGCTGTTGACCGGAATGGAAACCGACCTCTCGGTGATTCGCCGCTCGCGCCGGACGGCGTTCAGCGTCTCCATCGCGGGAATCGTCATACCCTTCATTTGCGGCCTCACCGTTGGCGAGTTGCTGCCGGCCACAATGCTCCCCGACCCGAACAAACGCTTCATCACGGCGTTGTTTCTCGGCACCGCGCTCTCGATCTCGTCCGTCAAGATCGTTGCGCTCCTGGTACGGGAGCTGGGCTTTCTGCGCCGCACCGTCGGCCAGGTCATCGTCGCCTCCGCGATCATTGACGATACGATCGGCTGGATCATCATGTCGGTGACGTTTGGACTAGCGCTTCATGGCGGCATCGATGTCGCCAGCGTCACACGCAGCGTAGTCGGGACCGCCCTCTTTCTCGTCCTCAGCTTCACCATTGGCCGCCATGTCATTTTTCAGCTGATCCGCTGGGCGAACGACCACCTCGTCAGCGAACTGCCGGTGATCACCATGATTCTGGTAGTGACCGGAGCCATGGCGCTTGTGACCAATGCGATCGGCGTGCATACGGTGCTCGGCGCGTTCGTGGCGGGAATTCTCGTCGGCCAGTCGCCCATCCTCACCCGGCACATCGAAGGACAGTTGCGCGGCCTGATCGTCGCATTGTTCATGCCGGTTTTCTTCGGTATGGCCGGCCTGTCCGCGAACCTGAGGGCCCTGACCGAGCCGGATCTATTGCTGCTCACGATCGGAATGATTGTCATCGCGAGTGTCGGAAAGTTCTCCGGCGCAGTGCTGGGCGGCCGCATAGGCGGACTGACGTTCGCGGAATCTCTCGCCGTCGGCTGCGGCATGAATGCGCGCGGTTCGACCGAGGTCATCATTGCCTCGATCGGACTGTCGATGGGGGCGCTCAGCCAGAACCTCTTCACGGCGATCGTCACCATGGCCATAGTGACGACGATGGCAATGCCGCCCATGCTGCGCTGGGCGGTGGGGCGATTACCGTTGAGCCCGGAGGAAAACGACCGGCTCGAGCGCGAAGACCTCGAGGCGCGGGGTTTCGTATCGAACCTCGAACGGCTGCTCGTGGCCGTGGATTCCAGCTACAGCGGCCAACTGGCCTCGCGCCTCGTGGGACTGCTGGCCGGAGTGCGCCAGATTCCCACGACCGCCCTGCACTTCGACTATGCGACAGGCGCAGCGCTCCCCGGAGCGGAAAGCCAGGCCGAGCGTACCGCCACTGCTTTGTCACTGGCGGCGGAATCGGGTGGCGAAGCCGCGGACGCGCGAGGCGAAGTCCATTCGGCCGGACACAACGCCGATATCACGATGCGCGTGGAAGAGCCCGACTCGACCGAAACGGCGATCGTCGAGGAGGCGAGAAAAGGCTTCGGATTGCTCTTCATCGGACGCGAGCCCGCCTCCGAGGGCAACCGGTTCCACGAGCAGATCACCCGCAGCGCAACCAGCTTTGGAGGGCCGGTCGCCATCACGATCGCGCGCGGTGAGCACCGCAACGGGAACGACCGGGGGCCGCTCAACATTCTGGTGCCGGTGACGGGGACTCCCATCTCGCGCCAAGGCGCAGAGCTGGCAATCGCGCTAGCGGAAGCATCGCACGGCCGCGTGACGGCATTACACGTCGCCGGCCCGTCTTCGCAGGGACGGCCGCAGTGGCGAACCCGGCTCGGCGTCGCGCTGGCGCCCGACAGCAGCGCCGATGCGGCGATCCGGGACATTGTCGAGCTCGGCAAGGCCTATGGCGTAGAGGTGATGGGTCAGGTCCGCAATCGAGGTACAGCCGAGAACACCATTCTGCGCGAGGCGCAGGCCGGCGGGTACGATCTGCTGGTGATGGGCGTCAGCCCGCGCCCCGGCGACCAGCTTTTCTTCGGTGAGGTGCCCGCGGACCTGCTCCAGCGGGCGCGATGCTCGGTCGTTTTCCTCGCACGCGAGCCCGCCACTGCCGCGCGGCCGGGCGCATGAGATTAGGCGCGGACCGTCAGAAATAAGGCGCTTGTGTTCGCAGCCGCACCGACCAGCAGCGCTTGAATGGCGAAGCTGGGGGGAACGACCCACCCGCCTGGCCGCCACCCGGAGCACTTCTTGCTGACCAATACGATCCTTGGCCTGCGCGACACGCGTTATCGCGCACCGAACAGAGCTTGAAAATACGAATCGGCTACGACCTGGTCTATCAGTGCGCGCAAGCGACGCCGATGATCCTCACTCTGAACGTGCACTACACCCGCTCTTCGGATCTCCAGCGACCCGACCTCTTGCACTGCGTCCCGAGGGTGCCCATGAGCATGTACCGGGACGGCTTTGGCAACTGGTGCACACGCGTCGTAGCCCCTGCGGGACGCACCCGTTTCACGGCTGATGCCATCATCAGCGACCACGGCAGACCGGATCCTGTCGTGCCCGAGGCACAACAACACGCGGTGGAGACACTGCCGGAGGAGACGCTCGTCTACCTCATCGGCAGCCGCTATTGCGACACCGACAATCTTTCCGATGTGGCCTGGAAAATGTTCGGCAGCGGGCCGACCGGTTGGCCGCGCGTGCAGGCGATCTGCAACTTCGTCCATCAGCATATCGCCTTCGGCTACGAACACGCGCGCCCCTCCCGAACCGCGTTCGAAGCATTCAACGAGAAGCGCGGCGTCTGCCGCGACTTCGCGCATCTCGCCATTACTTTCTGCCGCTGCCTCAACATTCCGGCGCGCTACTGCACGGGTTACCTCGGCGACATCGGCGTGCCGGCGGCGCCCTTGCCGATGGATTTTGCCGGCTGGATGGAAGTCTATCTGGGCGGTGCGTGGCATGTGTTCGATCCGCGCAATCTGCAGCCCCGGATCGGCCGCGTACTCATTGCGCGCGGCCGGGACGCGGCGGATGTCCCGATCAGCATGACTTTTGGCCCGAACGTACTGGAGAGCTTCAAGGTCTGGACCGACGAAATCACACCCGCAACGGCCAAGGGTGCCCCATGAGCACCCTGTGCGATTCCGTCCGAACGCCAGAATTCGTCCGGGTCACCGACGGTTTCACGAGCATCAGCGTGATGCCCGATGAAATTCCGCGTCTTACGGCTAACGGCCTCCACGCTCTGACTCCGCTCGACCGCGCGTTCCCACACCGTCTTTCAACCGGCGCGCGAGTCACTGTGGAATTCATAACGAACACCCAGGTTCAGCCGGATCGCGAAGTTCGCGCTTGCTACGACATCGCGGGCGACGGCACGTTCCGTGAATGCATGGGCATTCCCAACCTGACACACACCACGCCCGGTCCGCACGGCAACGGCGCCGTGTACCATTATCGATTGACGCACTGGATTGCCCCGCAGGCCGTCATGCACTTCGTGCAGCGCTAGTTCACCCTTCCTGCCAGCCATTGTCTGACTTGACGCTGCGCCCAAGCCTGACGGCCTCCTGAGGCCATCCCGCGGCGATGGCACCCGTGCGTGCGTTAGCGAACCGATCGATCGGTGCTATCGGCGTAGGCTGACTAAATAACCAGGAGAGTCTCGATTAGCAATGAACGTAGGAGCCTATCTGGCTCCAGCACCGAGGCCGCCTCCTGAGCCCCGTACCAGAGAATCTGAAGACCTCGCTGCTGCGCTTCTTCGGGGGCTCACGGGGGACAACCTCCGAATGGAGTTCGACAGAACTGATCCGCGCCGAGCTGTTCGGCGCCGAGCGTCTCGAGCAGCACGCTGAGAGCCTCGCCGCCGCGCAAAGGATCACGGCGAGGCCCGTCGGTGTACGGCCCCTGGCCGCGCGCCTGCGCGACAACAGCCGGGTTCTGCTCAGTTCCTATCGTTCCATTGCGCAGGCAATCGGCGAAGGCCGCGCGATCACTCCCGCCGCCGACTGGCTGGTAGACAACTATCATGTCGTCGAGGAGCAGATTCGCCAGATCCGCGACGATCTGCCGCCCGGATACTATCGGCAGTTGCCCAAGCTGGCGGACGGTCCGTTGCGCGGATATCCGCGCGTCTTCGGCATCGCGTGGGCGTTCGTCGCCCATACCGACAGTCGTTTCGAATCCGAGCTGCTGCGTCGATTCGTGACTGCCTATCAGCGCGTGCAGCCCCTGACGATCGGCGAGCTGTGGGCCGTTCCAATCACTCTGCGCATCGTGCTCGTTGAAAACCTGCGTCGTGCCGCGGAGCGCATCGCAAGCGGGCGGGCTTCCCGTCAGCAGGCCGACGGCCTGGCCGACAGCATTCTCGCGGTCAACGAGCTCGCGACCGAGCCCATGGCGGCAGTTCTGCAGCAGTGGGACGCAGCGGCGCTATCGCCGACATTCGCGGTCCAGTTACTGCAACGGCTGCGCGATCAGAACCCCAAAGTCGCACCTGCCCTCGCCTGGCTGGATGGGCATCTTTCGACACAGGCGACGACGGCGGACGCGATCGTTCGCGACGAGCACCAACGGCAAGGCTCTTCGAACGTCACTATCCGCAACGTCATCACGAGTATGCGTGGAATCTCCGACGTGGATTGGACCGAGCTCTTTGAGAGCGTCAGTCTCGTCGATGCGGTTCTACGCACCGGTACGGACTTTGCGCAAATGGACTTCGCCACGCGCGACCGTTATCGCCGCGCCATCGAAGATCTGGCGCGCGGGTCGAAACACACGGAACTCGAGATCGCGCAGCGCGTCGCACTGGCTGCGGCTGGCGGAGCATCCGCGCGCGTGCTTGACCTCGGTTACCACTTGATCGCAGGCGGTCGCCGTGACTTCGAATCCGCCATTGGTTTTCGGCCTGCGCTCGGAGCGTGGCTTGGCCGGGTCAGCGCGTCGGTCCGGATTCGCGCCTACATAGCGTGCATCGTTGTTGTCGCCATCGTCATCCTCGGATGGCCGTTGCTCGAGTTGGCAGGAGTCGCGAGCGATGGCTGGACCCTCGCGCTGCTCGCGATTTTGAGCCTCGCACCGGCGATCGACGCGGCAATGGCCCTCGTGAACCTCAGTGTCACTAGCCGCTTTGGCGCCAAGATCCTCCCATCTCTCGCACTGCGCGATGGCGTGCCGGAACATCTGCGCACACTGGTTGTCGTGCCGACTCTGCTGACGTCACGGGAGACGCTCGCTGAGCATCTCGAGCGGCTTGAAATCCATCATCTCGCAAGTCTCGACGGCGACATCTCTTTCGCCTTGCTATCCGACTGGGCGGACGCCACCAGTGAAACCTCCGCGGGCGACGACGTACTGGTCGATGCCGCGGTTGCCGGCATTGCTCGCTTGAATCATCTCCACGGTCCGGCGCCGGGCGGTGACCGGTTCCTCCTCCTGCATCGACGACGGCTCTACAACGAAGTCCAGGGGCAATGGATGGGCTGGGAGCGCAAGCGCGGCAAGCTGCATGAGTTGAATCGCCTGCTGCGCGGCGCGACCGATACGAGCTTTGTAGCAACGGGCGGCCGTCCGCTGGCCGTTCCGTCAGGCGTGCGTTACGTCATCACGCTCGATGCCGACACGAGGCTGCCCAGAGATACCGTTCGTCGCCTTGTCGGCAAAATGGCACATCCGCTAAATCGCCCGCGCTTCGATGCCGACAGCGGACGGGTCGTGGAAGGGTACGCGGTGTTGCAACCGCGGGTCGCGCTGTCGCTGCCGATGGGGCGCGAGGGCTCGATGTTTCAGCGCCTGTTCTCGAGCGCTAGTGGGATCGATCCGTATGCGGCCGCGGTGTCCGACGTCTACCAGGATCTGTCCGGCGAGGGGTCATACGTTGGCAAGGGCATCTACGACGTAGACGCCTTTGAGGCGGCGCTCTCGGGTCGTGTTCCGGACAGTACATTGCTGAGCCACGACCTCTTCGAAGGGATCTTCGCTCGGGCCGGCCTCGTTTCGGATATCGAGGTCGTCGAGGAGTACCCCTCCCGCTACGACGTGGCTGCGATACGCGCCCACCGCTGGGCCCGAGGCGACTGGCAGTTGCTTCCCTGGCTGTTCGGCCGAGGTGTCGCCGGCGGCGATCGGCGCCGCAGAACCATTCCCCTGCTTGGCCTGTGGAAGATGCTCGACAATCTGCGCAGGTCGCTCGTCGCACCGTCCAGTGTGCTTGCGCTGGCCGTTGGGTGGAGCCTTCCCCTCCCGTCCGCGGCGATCTGGACGGCATTCGTGCTGGGAATGCTGGCGATACCTGCCCTGCCACCGGTGCTGGCCGGCATTCTCCCCCCACGCAGCGGAATCTCGCAACGCAGCTATTTGCGCACGCTGGGCACGGATGCGCTGCTCGCACTGTCCCAGATCGGCCTGCTCATCATCTTTCTGGCACATCAGGCGTGGTTGATGTGCGATGCGATCGTCAGAACCTTGTTTCGCCTGTTCGTGAGCCGTCGCCGGCTGCTCGAGTGGGTCACGGCAGCGCAGGCACATGTCAGCCCGCGACTCGATCTCCTCGGCTTCTGCCGGCGCATGGCCGGCGCGGACGTGATCGGCGTCGCTGTCGTCGCCCTGACCTATTTCGGTCATGCGCGAGCTCCGTTGGCATTGCCGTTCGCGCTGTTGTGGATTGTTTCGCCCGCAGTGGCGCGGTGGGTGAGCCAATCTGCAAGGGCTCCGGCGCACCTGTCCATAACGGACCCGGATGCCCGCGCCTTACGGTTGATCGCGCGCCGCGCGTGGCGCTACTTCGACAACTTCGTCACCGCGGCGGATCACAACTTGCCGCCGGACAATTTCCAGGAGGATCCGCACCCTGTCCTTGCGCACCGCACATCGCCGACCAATCTCGGCTTGTATCTCCTCTCGATCGTCGCCGCTCGCGACTTCGGGTGGATCGGCACGCTCGAGCTGATCGAGCGCCTCGAGGCGACGCTCGCGGAAATGGGCCGTCTAGAGCGCTTCCGCGGTCACTTTTACAACTGGTACGCCACGCAGGATCTGCGTCCGCTCGAGCCAAAATACGTATCGTCCGTCGACAGCGGGAATCTGGCCGCCCACCTGATCACCCTCGCCAACACCTGTACCGAGCTGGCCGGCAGCCGCGCATTGACCCCTCAGTCGTTTTCAGGGATCGAAGACGAGATTGCTCTCATGCGCGAGTCCTTACTCGCCCTCGCCGACGATCGCACCCGGCGCACTCCGGTCCGCGCGCGACTCGACGACGCTCTCAATGCGCTTGCGCTCTTGTTACGCGAAATTCCAGCAACGTCCGTGGAGCTCGCCACATATATGGCAGCGCTCGCCCCGCTCGCGGCAGCGGCCGGCGCCACTGCGCAAGCGCTGGCTGACGAGCGCTCCGATGAAGCGACGGGGGAAGCTGCGGCTTGGGCGCTTGCGACACACAACTCCATCCAGAGTCACCTGCGCGACATTGCGACGGAGCTGGAAGGTAACGCGGGTGGCATTGAACGGCGTCTGCTCGAGCTTGCGAATACCGCGCGGGACATGGCTCGCGCCATGCGGTTCGACTTTCTGTTCGACCGGGATCGCAAGCTGCTCTCGATCGGGTACCGCGTTATGGAAGGCAGCCTCGATCCGAGCTGCTATGACCTGCTCGCCTCCGAAGCGCGCCTGGCGAGCTTCGTGGCCATCGCCAGCGGGGAGCTTCCCGCCCGTCACTGGTTTCGGCTCGGACGTGCGGTCACTCCGATTCATCGAGGCGCCGCCCTCGTCTCCTGGTCGGGGTCGATGTTCGAGTATCTGATGCCCTCCCTCGTCATGCGCGCACCGGCCGGCAGCCTGCTCGAGCAGACGAGCCGTCTCATCGTGTGGCGGCAGATGAACTATGGTGAGGAATTAGGCGTGCCCTGGGGTATCTCGGAGTCCGCCTACAACGCGCGCGATCTCGAGTTCACGTACCAATACTCCAGTTTCGGAGTGCCCGGCCTCGGTCTGAAGCGCGGTCTCGGCGAGAGCATCGTCATCGCCCCGTATGCCACCGCGCTCGCAGCAATGGTCGAACCGGGCGCCGCCGCGCGCAACTTTGCTCGTCTCGCCGCCGCCGGTGCCCAGGGTACTTACGGCTTCTATGAAGCCTTGGACTACACGCCACGGCGCCTGCCGGCAGGCCAGGTTGTCGCGATCGTGCGGGCTTACATGGCTCACCATCAGGGAATGACCATCGTCGCATTGGCCAACACCTTGCTGAAGGGCGTCATGCGAGCCCGCTTTCATTCCGAGCCGCGGGTCCAGGCAACCGAGTTGTTGCTGCAGGAACGCACCCCGCGCGACGTGGCCGTGGCTCACGTAAGAGCCGAGGAGATCGTCACCGGCGGCAAGCCGTACGACCTGATCCCGGTCATTTCGCGAACGCTGCATTCTCCGCACGACGCGACACCGCGAACACGCGTGCTGTCAAATGGCCGCTATGCGGTAATGCTCACGGGTGCTGGCTCCGGATACAGCCGCTGGAGGGATCTCGCAGTCACTCGTTGGCGCGAAGATGTCACCTGCGATGCGTGGGGCTCCTATGTCTTTCTGCGCGACGTCGACAGCGGCAAAGTCTGGTCGGCGGGGCACCAGCCGACCTGTTTAGAGGCGGATGCCTATGAAGTGACGTTCAGCGAGGATCACGCCCAGATTATCCGGCGTGATGGAACGCTCACCACGACGCTGGATGTGGTCGTCTCGGCCGAGAGCGATGCCGAAGTCCGTCGCGTCTCGATCTCGAATACCGGCAGCAAAGCTCGGGAAATCGAGCTGACGTCCTATGCGGAGATCGTACTGGCACCGCCAGCTTCCGATACGGCGCATCCGGCCTTTTCCAAGCTATTCGTGCAAACGGAATTCGTCCCGGAAATCGGCGCCCTTCTCGCGACGAGACGGCGGCGTTCTCCCACCGATCCGGAAGTCTGGGCAGCTCATTTGGCGGTGGTCGAAGGACAGACGACGGGCGAGCTGCAGCTCGAGACCGACCGCGCACAGTTCCTGGGCCGTGGCCGCGAGCTACGTGCGGCGATCGTGATCACCGAAGGCCGCAAGCTGTCCGGGTCGGTCGGTAGTGTGCTCGATCCGATCTTCAGCCTTCGCCGCCGGGTGCGACTCGCCCCGGGCGCTACGGCGCGAGTGGCATTCTGGACAGTCGTTGCGCCGACGCGCACTGAAGTGCTCGATTTAGCGGACAAACATCACGATTCGGCGGCGTATGACCGCGCCGTCACACTCGCGTGGACACAGGCACAGGTTCAGCTTCATCACCTCGCGATCACGGTCGATGAAGCGAATCTGTTCCAACGGCTTGCCGGTCACATCATCTACAGCGATCCCACCCTGCGGCCGTCATCCGACGCGCTCTGTCGCGGGGGCAGCGGGCAGTCGGCGCTGTGGGCGCACGGGGTCTCCGGTGATCTGCCGATCGTACTGGTGCGAATCGATGACACGGACGATCTCGACATCGTCCGGCAGTTGCTGCGCGCGTTTGAATATTGGCGGCTGAAGCAGTTGACCGTCGACCTCGTGATTCTCAACGAGCGAGCGCCCTCCTACACGCAGGATTTGCAGATAGCATTGGAAATGCTGATTCGCACCGGTCTGTCGCGAGCGGGCGGGGCCGGAGAGGCCGCCCGCGGCGGAGTTTTCATCCTGCGCTCCGATATCATATCCCCCGACACGCGCGTGATGCTGCTGACGGCCGCGCGAGCCGTGCTGCTCAGCCGCAGAGGCAACCTCGCCGAGCAGCTCGAGCGTCTCGAGAAGAGCGCGCGAGCCGTTGCTCCTCCGGCCAAAGACGTCAGCGTAGTCGTACCCGGCCCGGCTGGAACAATACTCGACATTCCCTTGGAGTTCTTCAACGGTCTTGGAGGCTTTGCGGCCGACGGCCACGAGTACGTCACGATTCTGCGCGACGGAGAATGCACACCGGCTCCCTGGATCAACGTGGTGGCCAATCCGGAATTTGGGTTCCAGGTATCAGCGGAAGGCGCGGGTTATACCTGGGCGCGTAACAGTCGCGATAACCAGCTCACTGCCTGGTCGAACGATCCTGTCTCGGATCGACCGGGAGAGGCTCTCTATCTGCGCGACGATGACACCGGCGCTCTGTGGACCCCCACAGCCCTTCCCATCCGTCATCCCAGCGGCGCATATGTGGCTCGCCATGGGCAGGGATACAGTCGCTTCGAACACACACAACTCGGTATTGCCCTGGAGCTCCTGCAGTTCGTGCCGCTCGAGGCTCCCATCAAGATCTCGCGACTCACCATCCGCAATCTTTCCAGTCGCACGCGTCGTCTGTCCGTGACCGGCTACGTAGAGTGGGTGCTTGGCAGTACACGCGGCGCCTCGGCGCCATTTGTGGCGACCGAGATCGATGAGGTGACGGGTGCGATGTTCGCGCGCAATTTGTGGAGCGGGACCGATTCACGCGTAGCGTTCACGGATCTCGGAGGACTGCAAACGTCATGGTCCGGCGATCGGAGGGAATTTCTGGGTCGCAACGGCACGCTTCAGCGGCCCGCGGCGCTCACTGACGCGGCGGCACTGTCGGGCCGGGTTGGCGCGGGTCTCGACCCCTGCGGCGTGCTACAGACTTCGATTGAGATGCCGGCGCAATCGGCATTCGAGGTCGTGTGGTTTCTCGGCGAAGCCGCCACTACAACGGCGGCACAATCCCTGGTGACAAGCTGGCGCACGACGGATCTCGATGCGATCCTGCGAGCGGTACGCCAGCACTGGGACGAGGTGCTCGGCACGGTGGTGGTGAAAACGCCGGACCTATCGTTCGACATCATGCTGAACGGCTGGCTGCTATATCAAACTCTCGCCTGCCGTGTTTGGGCGCGCAGCGCGTTCTATCAGGCGAGCGGCGCCTATGGTTTTCGCGACCAGCTGCAGGACGTCATGGCTCTCAACATCGCGAAACCAGCGCTCGCGCGCGCCCATCTGCTGCGCGCCGCTGGCCGACAGTTCGTCGAAGGTGATGTCCAGCATTGGTGGTTGCCTCAGACGGGCCGCGGAGTGCGTACCCACGTCTCCGACGACCGCGCCTGGTTGTGCCACTGCGTGGCTCACTATATCGAGGTCACCGGCGATGCGGCGATCCTGGAGGAAATCGTCCCGTTTCTCGAAGGTCCCGCCTTGCGCTCAGAGGAAGCTGACGGTTTTTTTCAGCCGACGCTGGCCGACGAGAAGGCGTCACTCTTCGAGCACTGCGCGCGCGCGCTCGAACAGAGCCTCGCCGTCGGAACGCACGGCCTTCCCCTGATGGGCACGGGAGACTGGAACGACGGCATGAATCGCGTCGGCGCCGGAGGGCAAGGCGAGAGCGTCTGGCTTGGATGGTTTCTGTATGCGGCGCTGTCGAAATTCGCGCCGCTGGCCGATGCCCGCGGCGAAAGGACACGTGCTGCGAGCTGGCGTTCGTTTGCCACCGAACTACTTGCCTCGCTCGAGCGCAACGGTTGGGATGGAGAGTGGTACCGGCGAGGATATTTCGACGATGGCACACCGCTCGGCTCCGCGGCGAGTGAGGAATGTCGCATCGATTCGATCGCCCAATCGTGGGGCGTTATTTCAGGCGCGGCGGACCCCCAACGTGCACAGCGTGCCATGGCAGCGGTCGACGAAAATCTCGTCCGGCGGTACGCTGACCGCCGCGATGCCGGCCTGTGTCTGCTCTTCACTCCGCCCTTCGATCGAGGGGCGCTTGATCCGGGTTACATCAAGGGCTATCCGCCCGGAATCCGCGAGAACGGGGGACAGTACACGCATGCCGCCACCTGGTCGGCCATCGCATTCGCAATGCTCGGCGACACTGCCAAGGCGCATGAGTTGTTCTCCATGCTGAACCCGATCAACCACTCCCGGACGCGTGCCGACGCGTCTGTCTACAAAGTCGAACCGTACGTGGTCGCCGCCGACGTGTACTCCGAGGCCCCGCATGTCGGACGCGGTGGCTGGACCTGGTACACAGGTTCGGCGGCCTGGTTATATCGCGCCGGTCTCGAATGGATTGTCGGGTGTCGTGTACAAGGAACGAGTCTGCGGCTCGATCCGTGTGTACCGCGGGCGTGGCCAGGTTTCGCAGTCACCCTCAGATACCGTGCCACCGTCTACGAAATAGCAGTCGAAAACCCACGTGGCTCAGGCGGCCGAATCAGCAGCCTGCAGCTAGATGGCGCAGTGCTTTCCGTGCAGCCGGCGGTGGTCCCGCTGGTGGACGATGGAGGGACGCATCGCGTACGCGCCGTGCTTGGATGAGGGTCCCACCTGCTGCCGCATCAGGTGGCGAGGACCTCGGGCAGCAAGCGGTCGAATTCAGTCTTCACCACTGCGTAGCACTCGCAGGCGCGCCTCTCCAATCCCGGACGATCGAGCACGGTGATCCGGCCCCGGCTGTAGCGGATCAAACCCACGCTCTGCAATGCTCCCGCAGCGGTGGTGACGCCTTCCCGCCTGACGCCCAGCATGTTGGCAATCAGCTCCTGCGTCATGACCAGCTTGTTCGTCGATAGACGATCCAGACTCAGCAGCAGCCAGCGGCACAACTGCTGGTCCACGGAGTGGTGCCGGTTGCAAACCGCCGTCTGCGACATCTGGGTCAGCAGGGCTTGGGTATAGCGCAGCAGGAGATGCTGAAGCGCGCCGGAGCGATTGAATTCATCTTTCAAGAGCTGCCCCTTCAGGCGGAAGGCGTGGCCCGCGCTCTGAGTGAGCGCCCGGCTGGTCGTCGTCTCCCCGCCCATGAACAAGGCGACGCCGATGATGCCCTCGTTGCCCACCACCGCGATTTCGGCCGCAGCCCCATCCTCCATGACGTACAGCAGGGAAACGATGCACGTCGTGGGAAAATAGACGTGTCGTAGCCGAATCCCCGATTCGTACAGCACACCGCCGAGCGGCATCGGGACGAGCTCGAGATGGGGGAAAAGGCGGACGCGCGCCTCGGGCGGAAGCGCTGCGAGCAGGTAATTCTGCTCTGGGAGATGAGAGGGCAAGGGCCCGGGCATCGAGAGTAACCCTGTGGCCACCGGAAGCGGCGAGAGCGACGGGAGTCTAGACCATTCTGGCCTGCGCCGTATGGCGAAGCCCTCAAGGGGCCACGCCAGGGCTCGAACGCCCGCGGACAGCAGCGCGTCGCCCCGCTTCAGACCACGGTCTCGTGAACGTAGCACCAACGCCACTCCTCGCCCGGCTCCAAGGATTGGATGATCGGATGGCGGGAGCGGTGAAAATGCGCGGTGGCATGCCGGTTCGGCGAGGAGTCGCAGCAGCCCACGTGACCGCAGGTCAGGCACAGCCGCAAATGCACCCATTGCGCGCCGATTCGCAGGCAATCCTCGCACCCGTTCGAGTGGGGCGTGACGTCGCGAATCTCTTTCAGATGCGGGTCGGTCATGGGAGTGCCTCCGGTCCGTTCACCCGCGCATATATGCTAGTTTGCGGCAAAATCACAAGCGGCGGCGGGGAGCTCATGGCGAATATTCATCTCATCGGCGGCGAGAAAGGCGGAGTCGGCAAATCGCTCGTCGCGCGGCTGCTGGCACAGTACTTCATCGATCAATCGATTGCGTTTCTGGGATTCGACTCCGACCGGTCGCACGGCGCGCTCCTGCGCTTTTACGCCGGCTACGCCTCCCCTGTCGTCATCGACCGCTATGAGAGCCTGGATGCCATCGTCGAGGCCGCGACGCAGAACCCGGAGCGGCGGGTGCTCGTCGATTTGGCTGCCCAGACGCAACAGCCGCTCACCAACTGGATGGACGAGTCCCAACTGCTGGCGCTGGCGCCCGAACTCGGACTGCACATTCGCTACTGGCATGTCATGGATGCGGGCAGGGATTCGGTCGACCTGTTGAAGGGGTTGCTCGACCGGTACGAACAGCGCCTGAGCTACGTTTTGGTCCAGAAACAAATACGCGGCGAGGATTTCGGCTTTCTCAAAGGCTCCGGCCAGCTCGAGAGGGCGCAGGCCCTGAACGCCGGCAGTGTCGTCATCAAGCGCTTGCAGGAGGCCGCCATGACAAAAATCGATGCTCACAGCAGCAGCTTCTGGGCCTCCACTCAGAGCGCGGACCACGGCGGCGCGCACCTGGGAATCCTGGAGCGGCAACGGGTCAAGACGTGGTTGAAGAATGCCTATGACGAGATCGGCCGGGTCAATCCTTAGGAGACGCCATGGCAACGCTTTTCGACCGGGTGTTGGAGGCTGATGTTGGCATCCGTCCGCAGGTGCAGGTGACGCCGCTCGATCCGAGTCCGGCGCTGTCGGCCGCACTCGGCTGCGAGGTGCTGCTCAAGTGCGAGCATCTGCAACCGACCGGCTCGTTCAAAGTCCGCGGTGCGGCGAATAAAATCCGGGTGCTTGGAGAGGCGGCGCGCCGTAACGGTGTGACCACCGCCTCTACCGGCAATCATGGCCAAGGCACGGCGCGGGCGGGAGCACTCGCGGGTGTCGCGGTAACCGTCTACGTCGGGGCGTCCACGACCCCCCAGAAAATCGCGGCGATCCGAGCGTTTGGCGCCGACGTGGTCAGCGTCGACGGCCCGCCGATCGCGGCCGAATTGGAAGCCCGGCGACAAGCCGGGCTACAGGGCAAAACGTACATCTCTCCCTATAACGATCTCGACGTCGTAGCGGGCCAGGGCACGATCGGAGTCGAGCTGGCCCGGCAGGCGCCGGACCTCGACGCGGTGTTTGTTTCGGTCGGCGGCGGCGGTTTGATCAGTGGAATCGGCACGGCGCTGAAGAATCTCAGCCCCCGTACCCGCGTGATCGGAGTATGGCCGGACAACTCGCCTTGCATGCTCAATGCGCTCCAGGCGGGAGCGATCGTGGACACGGTGGAATATCCCACTCTGTCGGACGCCACTGCCGGCGCGGTCGAGCTGGGCTCCGTGACGTTCCCAATCTGCCGCGACGTGATCGACACGACGATTCTGGTGACCGAGGCCGAGATCGCCAACGCCATGCGCATGATTGCGCAGGCGGACCGTTGGATCGTCGAGGGTGCGGCCGGTGTTGCCGTTGCGGGCCTGCTCAAGACCGCTGCCGCCTGGCGCAAGCGCAAAGTCGCCGCGGTTCTGTGTGGCCGCAACATCGCACTGGAGAAGTTCCTGCAGGCCGTCGGACCGCTCACGGACGCGGCGCCCTCTTCACCTTAGGCAGAACCGCGTCGCGCCCGCCCCTCGGTTGCTGGGCCTCAGTGAGCCTTCACCGTTGCATTCAAGCTCCGCGCGCCGCACCCGGAACATGTCTCTGAAAGCATTCCACGGCGGCTCGTGCGGCGGGGCCGGCAACCTCGGGACGAACGAGCACGAGGTATAGCGGCACCCTGCGCGTCTTACCGGTTACGAGCGGCAGGGTCTTGAGCGCGCCACTCTGCAGCGATTCGGCAACAACATGCTGGGGCAGCCAAGCATACGCGAGTCCCGCCTTCACCGTCGCGAGCGATGCCTCCATGCTGCTCACCGTGCAGCGCCGTTCCGCGCCGAGCCAACCCTCGTCGCGGGGATGTTTGATCCCGGAGTCGCGCACGACCACTTGCACGTGACGCGAAAGATCCTCGAAAGTGAGCGCGCGGTCGAGCGCGAACAGGGGATGCCCAGGGCACGCGGCGGCAACAAACATCACGTCAAGCAGAAACTCGCCGAAATTCCCCGCAGGTACATGAGCGGTGACCACAACATCGGCACGGCCGTCGGCAATGGCCTCTTCGGCGCCCGAGAGAACGGCATCGGAGAGTTGCATCTGAGTGTTGGGACACAGCTGCTGTAGCTCCGCCACGATCCGCAATAGATGCTCTCGCGGAAAAGCGGCGTCCACCACCAGCGTAAGCTGCGGCTCCCAGCCTTGCTTGAGACTGCGGGCGAGGAGCTCCAGGGTGTCCATGTCCCTCAGAACGCCCCGCGCCCGCTCGAGCAGGGCGTGGCCATGGGCTGTGAGTACGGCCTTGCGGCCTTCGATCTCGAGCAGCGGCAGGTCCAGCTCTTCCTGCAAGCGCCCGACGGCGTAACTCACGGCCGACTGGCTTCGGTGCAATGCGGCCGCCGCCTGCGCGTAGCCGCCCTGATCGACCACGGCTGCCAGGACGGCCCACTGCTCGAGAGAAGTCTTAGCCAGCGGCATGGATCTATTCACTTCTTAGATAGGTATCCCGCAAATCTTGCGCTTTTTTATTCGATTATTCGAGCCTATTGTGCACCTCCATCAGGAGGTTCCCATGAACGAAGTCCGCCGCAGCACCGAACGGGGCTATGCCGACCATGGCTGGCTCAAGTCATTTCACAGCTTCTCCTTCGCCGATTATTTCGATCCGGAACACGTCGAATTCGGGCCCCTGCGCGTCATCAACGAGGACCGTGTGGCGCCGGGCCAGGGCTTCGGCACCCACAGCCACCGCGACATGGAGATCATCAGCTACGTGCTCTCGGGCGAGCTCGCTCACAAGGACTCCATGGGCAATGGCTCGACCATTCGTCCGGGCGATGTGCAGCGGATGAGTGCGGGCAGAGGAGTCCAGCACAGCGAGTTCAACCCCTCCCCGAGCAACCCTGTGCACTTCCTGCAGATCTGGATCCAGCCGGATGCGCAGCGGATCGAGCCGAGTTATGAAGAAAAGCGCTTCAGCCCGGAGGAAAAGCGCGGCCGCCTGCGCCTGATTGCATCGCCGGATCGCGCGGAAGGTTCCGTGCTGATCCACCAGGATGCGCGCGTGTATGCGGGATTGTTCAGCGACTCGGAGCAGGCAGAATTGGAAGTGGAACCCGGCCGCCGCATCTACGTGCATGTGGCGCGCGGCACCGTCAGAGTGAATGACGCCTCGCTGGGGACGGGAGATGCGTTGAAGTTGAGCGACACGACGACCGTGACATTGAAGGAAGGTCACGATGCCGAAGTGATCGTATTCGATCTGCCGGGCGGGCGCTAACGGCTCGTCGAGTACGAGTGGGAAACGAACGGCCCGTCAGGGTTGCAGAACCCCTGACGGGGCCGCGCAGCGGCGCGGCCTGATCAACAGCAGAGCGATCAGGGTCAGCAGTCCAGCCGCGGCGAGATAATAGCCGACATAGGCGAGCCCGTAGTTCAAGGCCAGCCTCGTGGCCACATAGGGGGCAAGCGACGCGCCCACGATGCCCGCCAGGTTGAAGGTCAATGACGCGCCCGTATAGCGTACCGGCGTCGCGAACAGCTCCGCCAGGGCCGTCCCCAAAGGGCCGTAGGTGAGTCCCATCAAGGCAAGCCCCAGACACAGGAACGCGAGTGCGCCAAGCGTCGTGCCCGAGCCCAGCAGGGGCGCGAGAATGAGACCGAAGGCAATGATGCCCACTGTCGCGGCGATCAGCATGCCCCGGCGCCCTTTCCGGTCCGCAATGAGCGCCGAGAGGGGAATCGTGGCCGCGAAGAACAGCACCCCGATCATCTGCAGGATGAGAAACTGCGTGCGCGTGAACCCCAGTGCCGACGTGGCCCAGCTCAGGGAAAACACGGTCATGAGGTAAAACAAGACGAAGGTCGCGGTCGCCGCGAAGGTGCCCAGAAGCAACGTGCGCGGGTACTCGACGATCACTGTCAGCAGCGGCAGCCGGACGCGTTCGTTGTTTTCGAGCGCGTGCCGGAAGGCCGGCGTTTCAGTCAGCCGCAGACGCACGTACAAGCCGACGAACACGAGCAGCGCGCTGGCCAGGAACGGAATGCGCCAGCCCCAGGCAAATAGCTGCGTATCCGTCAGGCAGGTCGTCAGCAGCAGGAACGTGCCGGACGAGCAGAGGAAACCGATGGGCGCTCCGAGCTGCGGAAACATTCCATAGAGGGCCTCTTTTCCCGGAGGCGCGTTTTCGGTGGCCAGCAGCACGGCTCCGCCCCACTCGCCTCCGAGTCCGAGACCCTGCCCGAGCCGAAACAGCGCCAGCAGCAAAGGTGCGAGCACGCCGATGGAGGCATAGGTTGGCAGAAGTCCGACCGCCACCGTCGAGAGGCCCATGGTCAACAGCGCCGCAACGAGAGTTGCCTTGCGTCCGATCCGATCGCCGAAATGTCCGAACACCGCCGAGCCCACCGGACGTGCGAAGAACGCGAGCGCGAAGGTCGCCAGCGATTGCAGCCGGGCGGAGGCCGGATCGGCGGCCGGAAAGAACAGCTTCGGAAAGACCAGTACGGCGGCGGTCGCGTAAATATAGAAATCGAAGAACTCGATCGTGGTCCCGATCAGGCTGGCGAACAACACCTGGCCGGGCGAATTCACCGCGCGCTCGGCGGCAATCACAGACGAGCACACGGGAGCAGAGTAAAGATCAGCGTCAGCCATAGCTGGGTAGCGTAGCTGTTGATCCCGATGGCGGCTACAGGCTGGGCCTGGCGGAGCATCAGACGCTGGCTTCGATCCCAAGTAATGTGGAGAAATCGTAAGAGGCGAGCTCGTCGATACGTTCGACCGTGACATCCGCCCGCGGATATTTCGCGACCTCTGCGGGATCGAGCGCGTAGTGCCCCTGACGCGGAAACACGGTCGTAAGCTTGCTGCCCCAGGAGCTCTTCATCGCCGCCAGGATGCGCAGCTTGTCATCCACCATCACGTAGCGCCGGGCCGGAAAACGGCGCTCGACGGACTCGAGCATCTTCTCCTTATGGAGGTAGATCAGCACCCGGCCTTCGACCGCGTCCCATAGGCCCGAACGCTGGATCTTCCGAGGCTGGAACACCACGTCGCCATCGGAGAGGATGATTGTTTCGCCCCAACGGCGGCAGTGCTCCAACGCCCCGAAAGCGCCCGGGTACACTCGGCTCGTAAACGGATAATCCACCAGAAACGAGGACATGAGCAGCAGTTGCGGATCGTCGAGATTCTCGAGACGGTAACGTTGCAATGCACCCAGATAATCGGCGTAGCCGAGCTGCGCGCGGAGCTCTTCGAAAATTGCCCAATACCGGTCGCGCTTGGCACGGCCGAACTCACGCTCGAGATGCTCGCCCAGATCCGCCTGCACCCCATCGTTGTCGAGCAGCGTATTGTCCACGTCGAACAGAAAGACGGTGCTGCGATCTTCGGCCGACATGGCGCCCTCACCTGCTCCACCCATTGCGGTGAGAGACAGCTTACAACGCGCGAATCCGAATGCCAGCGCAGTGCGACCCCCGGCCACTGGCATGGCCGGCTACGCTCGCCCCAGAAGGCGGGGCTCATCGCGTCGCTTCGTCCCACTCCTGTCCGCCGCGCAGCATGAGTGCGGCACGGTCTTCCTGGAGAATCCAGCGCTGCGCCACCAGCTCATCCACGGCATGTCCGAAACGATCCAGGTAGTCTTCCCGGCTGCCATAGCGTTCCTCGATGGACTTACGGGGATCCTCCGCCTTGCGCCGCTCGCTCGCTGTCCTCGCGAACGGCAGATAGGAGGCCTCGAAAGCGACCCGCTGCTCGGGCGCGCCGATTGAGGGATCGCGCAGGTTCCATCCGGCGTACGTCCCGAGCGGCACCGTGATCTCCGGAAGCCGAACACCGTCGCGCTCGTTACCATCGGCGTCAACCTGCGGCACCAACATGGGAAAGGCTTTCCCGATTTTGGGCGGCTGCAGGGTGAGAATGCCATTGCGCCAGCCCGGACCGAAGTCGAGGCGCTCGGCCTGGCTGGCCTCCTGGGGTCCGTTGACGCCCGGGATCGGCGGAAAAGCGTAATCCCGGAGCGGGACCAGCGTTCCAGCGTCGATCCGCGGATAACTGCTGCGGGGCGGCGGGGTGTCGTTGCGAACCCACGCATCCATGTTGGCAAGCAGCGCGCGCCAGAAGAACTTGATGGGCAGCGCCGATTCGGCCGCCTGCCCGAGCAGATCCCCCTGCCCCTTGCGGGGCGGAAAGGGCCCGGGGAAATGCTGCAGCCCGGTGAAGTGGTAGATCCTGACATTGGAGGAGAGCGGTGCATCCTGCCTGCCGTCGGCCTCGACATGGATCAAGGCGGCGGCGCGCCCCCAATACTCGTACGAAGTGTTTGAGAGGAAGATCTTCGGCACGACTTTGTCCGCCACGGCGCGGTCGAGCAATCCGCCGCGCTCTCCGGTGAGCTCGTCGGTCTCGGGAAGATCGGTGAACGGAAACACGTCGGTCGGAAAGAAAACCGACGAAGTGGGCTGTGCGTCCCGGGAGGGTTGAGCGAACCGGTAGTTGAAGCTGCCACGCCCCGCTCCCGCGACATGCGCGAGAACACCATCGAGCGCCGTTCTTCCCTCTTCGTCGGCGTTGAAGCCCTCATAGAGAAAGTCGCGGAGGAAACGGCCGTTCTGCGAAATGCCTTCGCCGTAGACGCGCACGGCACGGATCACTGCATCCGGGCCGTGCTTGGCATACGAAGCGAAATCGCGGGCGGCCGCCAAGCCAAGACCGGCAATCACGGGGTCGACGACCCCATAGACGTATTCATATATTTTTCCGGGCTGAAAGCCGCCGTTCAGGTGAATGTGGCGGTCGCTGGCGACGAGCTTGCCATTGACGGTCTGCGCGAATTGCCACGCGGAGCGCGCAATGATGGTACGCCTCGAATCGCGCGAATCCCGAACTGTCAGGACGTTCCGCGGATCGTCCGGGTTGGCGACCGGATATTCGCTTCCGCCGATGCTGCCGAGAATGAGGTGCCCCAGCGGTATCTCATCCGATACATGCGACAGCATCAGATCCCCGCGCAGCAGGCCGACGATTCTTCGGCCACCTTCCTTCGCGATAGGCGCATAGAGTTTCAAATCATCCTGGCCGGCGGCGTCCCACTGCCATCCGAGACTTACGATCGTGAAGCCCCTGCGCAGCAACCAGCCATCGCCGGCGTCCCGCGACAGATCCGTGTCGCCACCGTCGACGAGGGAAACGATGCGGGGTCGCCCGCGGTTGGGTATCTCCAGCAGCAGCGAGCCGTTGCCCCTCCTCGCATCCTTCGGTCGAAAAGCCACGAAATCCGCGGAGAATTCGACTTCACCCTTGTGCAGATTGACGGCATTGCGCAGATCGACGATGCGGGAGTTGTGCGGGTTATCCACTCGCACGGAGAAATAGATCTGGCCGGTGAGTCGCTCGTACGCGCCGGCATCGCCGAAGGCCTTGCCATGGAGCACATCCGTGCGCGACTCGATCTCGACACGGGTGACATGCGCTTGAAGTGGCACGGTCACCCAGCCCGCAATCAACAACAGTGCAACGAGCCTACCGTAGTGCCGCATGCGCGGCAGATTAGCACGCCAAACGGTGACTGCTACTTTGCGCTGTAGCCTCGCGCATCCAGACAGGCGCCGATGGCGCGACGATAATCGCTAGAGGCCCCTTGCGGATTGGACGAGCGCGTCGGGTCGAAGCCGGACTGCGAGACCGCCCATTTGTGGCATTCGAAGCGATCGTTCGAAGTCTGCTCCTCGCTTTGTCCATTGCGAGGATAGACGTAGAGATCCGCGGTTCCGGCCGACGTTGTATCGGACTCGACGTTAGTGCCACTCGTGTCGTCCGAAGCACCCGCCTCTCCTACAGGCGGCGGATCCGTCGCGACGTAGCCGTCATAGCCCGAATCCCAGGTGTAATACGCGTTGTCATAGAAGTAGTACGGCAGCCCACCCCAGTAGTACGTGGCGTAACCAAAGGGAAGGACCGGCAGATACCAGGCGAAGCCCGGGCCGTAGCGGACGCCGGGCCAGAATCGGCCGCCCCAGTACCCGCCGCCCCAGAACCGTCCATTGCCGTGAACGAATCCAGGACGCCCCAAGCCGTGGCCCATTTCCGCGTGTACGCCAGGCGTTCCGTAGAAATGGCCGCCACCCCCTACCGAGTATTGGGGATGAGAGCCATAGAACCCGCGGGCTCCAACCGAGGCGTGGCCGCCGCCAAAGTGATTGCCGCCCGCGAAACGCCCGCCACCCCCGACGAAGTGGCCGCCGCCCGGCTGCACCCCTGAGAAACGGGCTCCCGCGCCGCCAGCGAAGTGCCCCCCGCCGCCGCCCATGTGGCCGCCGCCACCGCCGCCACCCATGTGACCACCGCCACCGCCGCCACCCATGTGACCACCGCCACCGCCACCGCCGCTGTGTCCGCCACCGCCACCGCCGTGGCCCTGGGCGCCCGCAACGAGCGGCGCTCCCGCTATTGCAATGGCAGCCAGTACTCCGAGGATTCCTGCACTTTTCATCTTGGTCATGGCTTGTCTCCGTCGCTGCGCATCCGAGGATGCTCGCGCGGGATGGGTACCCGGTAGATTAGACGCTCCAATGCCGCCTTCGTTCAAGTTCCGGAAAATGCCTCCGGCGTATCCCAGCTAATATGGCCTCGGCCGTGGGGTTTTCCAGGGGCCTGCGCCACCCCTCCTTGAGTCCAATAACGTTGTCTGCGCCCAACCGCTGACAAGCACGCCTGTCATAAGCGAGCGAGCCCAAGGACTCAGTACACGAGATTCACTGCAATGACCGGGATGATGGCGGCGCTCGTATTGCGTCCGTTTGCCGGGAACTTGACGCCCATGATGAAGCCGATGTTCCCGCTCCAATTGTATTCGACAGCCGGCGCGAAGCTCAGCGAGTTACTTGAGCCCGAGTTCAGCGCAATGGCGGCAGCGGGCTCGGGGTGGCCCGACAAATCGTGGCCCGCGACCCGAGTGCTGGTGTCGTATTCGTAAACCGCATCGAGCGCGAGAACCCAGTTCCGCGTGAGGCTGTATTCCCACGCCGCATCGGCGATGAACGAGTCACCAGGGCTCACGCGACCACGAAAGCCGGCGCTCGTCCCGTAGACGCTCACATCCCGTACGGTGGCGCTGCCCGAAAACCCGTAAGAGAGATCGAGGCGGGTCCGCAGGATCCGTCCTCCCGGCATCCAGAAAAAATCCTGGGCGTAGACGGATACCGTGGTGGTCTGCACACCCGACCCGAAACCGTCGCTGGGGTGTGCCCCGAGCCGATCGTATTTTCCGGTCGGAAACGTCTCGCCCAGCACGACGGACAGCGTCGGCACCCAGCTGCCTTCCTGGAACTGCGCAAGCCGGTATTGGGCCTGAACGGCGAGATCGCCCATTCCGACGCCGGTGCTCCTGCCGGCCTGGCTCGTTTGCGTGTAACCGAACCGCGGAATCAGTCCGGCCGAGATCCTGTCGGTCACTCCATACAACAGGTACGTGAGCGATCCCAGGCTCTGCGTGTGAGCCACGGCGCGCCGGCCGCCGCCGGTGTCGAAGCGCTCGTGAACGATGGAGTCGAACAGATAAGGCTCGACCAGGAAATGTCCCTGAGGCAACGTCGAGGCCGATGCAGCCAACAGCGGCCCGGTCCACCACGCGTCTTCGCGCGACTGCGGTTCCGAGTCGGGAACCGCCGAATTCGCGGGTACAGCCAACGTCATACCCAATATACCTACGACAACGCTGAGCCCGCACGCCCCCCTGCCCGGCCATCTCATTAGCATGCCTTCTACTTCTGGAATCGGACGATCCGTGTCCCGGAATGATCGGCGCCTGCGCGCGGGGGAGCACTCCGTTTTTTGCTATCCGTCGCTCATTTTCGGCCATCCGTCGCAAACGCGGCGGCTGTTGCTCTAGCCGTCGGATCACGGCCGCGCGAGCACCTCAGCTCGCATCGAGCTCCGGGTAATGGCGGAAAATTCCTTCCTGGTTGAACGGAATGCGCCGCTCTGACGCGAGATACGCGGCGATCCGGGGAAGCTCCCGAATCCGATCGTGCAACGCGAACAGGCGCCTGTACCGGCGGCCGGCTCGCGCCATTGCCAGCGGGAAAGCGTATTTCAGCCCGCTGACGATCTGAAACATCGACAGGTCTGCGTAAGTCGGTTTCGTGGCCACGAGATAGCGCTCACCGCGAGCGTTACGCGTCAGCACCCTCTCGAAATAGCCAAGGTACTTCGGGGCCCGGTTCTCGAGGAAATCGGCCGCGCGCCGGCGTGCCTCTTTCTTCTGGTCCTCGTAGTAAAGGCCCGCCGCGACCGGGTGGTGCGTGTCGTGTATCTCGACCAGGAAATCCGCCATGGTGAGTTGCAGCTGGTGGGTCCACAGCCTCCCACCCTCGTCCCGCGGTGCCAGAGCGTGGCGCGGGCCGAGAAACAGCAGAATGTTCGCCGTCTGACCGATGATGCGCCGCCCGGCCTGCAGGAATGGCGGCGCAAACGGCGGGCGCTCGACATTGCGACTTTCCAGAAGACGCATGAGCGCCGCGACTCCGAATCCTCTGCCGGAGCGGCGCGCGACGTCCACATAAGCGGCGCCACTCTGCTCGAGGGCGAGGCGCACGAATTCCCCGCGACCCTGAATCGTCGGCCAGTAATAGAGCTGATAGATCATACTGCGGCTCCTGGCGCCGCGGCCGGGAACCCCGGCGGCGCTGGTCCGTAATTACGGTGAGCCGCTCGCTCGCAAAGAACGCTCCCAACAACGTCAATGTCAACGAGGTCCCTCCATGACTCTCACCGTCTCGCTTGGACCGGTCATCGCCTTGGTCGCGGGCATCCTCATCCTGATCATGCCCCGCCTGCTGAACTACATCGTCGCGATCTATCTGATCATCATCGGCCTGCTAGGCTTGTTCGGGAGCACTCACGGCATCCATGTCTAGGCCTTGAGCGAAAACGGCGTGAAATCGGTCGAGCGATCGAAATAATCCTCCTGCTCAGCGCGCTTGAGGAAAGCGACCACCTTGTACGTGAGGGGCGTCGCGATCACTTCCCAGGAGGACTTGAGCACGTATTGGGTCGTCGTGACGGCGAGCAATTCTTCGGTGGGCCACAGCCCCGTGAAGGCGATCGTGTAAAACAGCGCGGAATCGACCAGTTCGCCGCAGAGCGTGGAACCGATGATGCGGGTCCAGAGCCAGCGGCCATTGGTCCACACCTTCATTTTGGCCAGCACGAAGCTGTTGACGAAGGAGCCGCACCAGAAGGCGACGATGGACGCGAGGATGATGCGCGGCGTGTTCCCGAAGATCTCCTCCACCGCCCGCTGGTTGTTTTTCCAATGCTCGGCAGGCGGCAGATGGACGACCACCGCTGCCATGATGGATGCGAATATCAGGGCGGCGAAGCCGCTCCAGACGACACGCCGGTCCCGGGCATAGCCGTAGACCTCAGTGAGGATGTCGCCGAAGAGATAGGAGATCGGAAAGAATAGAACACCCGCCAGGAATGTCACGGAGCCGACCAACGGGAGGTGGACGGTGGAGACCTTGGCCGGCCCGATGAGGTTCGCGCACAGCAGGACGCAGACGTACCCACCGAGGATCAGGTCGTAATACTTGTAGTTCTTCATGGATACCGAGGTGCTGGAGAAGAAGGCAGGGCATTCTAAAGCGAAGGCACGGCGGCAGTCGCGCAGACCGCCGCCTGCGAGGCAGGCTCAGCGCTCGACCGGCCTGCGGCTCAGGCGTTCGGCCTGCAAAGCGTTGGCGTTATCCGTGGTCATACGGGCGCGGTACCAGCACCAGGTATTACCGCCCACTCGCTTCGCCTCATAGAGGGCGAGATCGGCTGATTTATAGAGCCGGTCGTGGGTGGTGCCATGCTCCGGATAGACCGCTACTCCGATGCTGGGGCTGGTCTTCACGCCGGCGCCGTTGACGAAGACCTCCAGAGCGAAGCTGTCGACGATGCGCTTGCACACGGCCTCGATATCGGCCGCGGCAGGATTCTGGGTCAGCAGCACCGCGTATTCGTCACCTCCCAGCCGTGCGACGCAGTCGGATTTGCGGACTGCGGCCTGCAGCCGTATGGCCGCCTCGATCAACAGGGCGTCCCCGACATCATGGCCCAGCGTGTCGTTGATGTGCTTCAAACGATCGAGATCGATCAGCAGCAGCGCGAAGCGCCCCGCCTGCAGTCCCGCGACCACCAGCAACTCGCGGAACTCCTCCATGAACATGCGCCGGTTGGGAAGGGCGGTGAGAGTGTCGCAATAGGCAATCTGCTGCAGCTGGCGCTGGCTCTCTCTGAGCTCCGCGGTGCGCTCGATGACCAGCCGCTCCAGCTCGCGGCGAGCGCGGCGCAGGTAGAGCGTGCGACCCTGTACGACGGCGGCGATCAAGGCGAGGAGCACGAATCCGGCGAGGATCCGGAACGCGATGGTCTGATACCACGCGGGCAGCACGCGAATCGGAACTGTCAGGACCGCGTCGGTCCAGACGCCATCGCGATTGGAACCGCGCAGCTGCAGGAGGTAATCGCGTGGGGGCAGGTTCGTGTAGGCCGCCAGCCGGCGGCTCGGCTCGGTTTCGATCCAGTCCGCGTCGAAGCCCTCGAGCTTGTAGGCATAGTGGTTGCGCTCGGGAGCGGAATAGTCGAGAGCCGCAAATTCCACCGCGATGCTGTTCGCGCCGGGGGTCAGCGTCAGCGGCGCGAGGACGGCATCGCTGTTGTAATTGCTCGCGGGCACCTGCTTGCCACCGATGCGGACATCGGTCACAACGATCGGCGGATGATAGCTCCACAGGGTCAACCGCTCCGGGTGTACGACTATGAGTCCGCCAACACCGCCGAAGAGAAGCTCCCCGTCAGCGGTGGCCGCGCCCGCGCCGGCCCAGTGGTTCGCAATGGGTGCGCCCTCGGCCCGGCGCAGGCTGCGTACGGCGAAGGAATTCGGATCGATGACCGCGAGCCCATCGTCGGTGCTCGCCCAGATCTGCCCGCGCGTGTCCTCGAGCAGCTTATCGACATTTTCGCTGGGCAGACCCTGGCGCACGCCGAGCCGGCGAAAACGCGGCGCACTGCTGCGGTCCCGACTCTCCAACACACTGATACCGCCGCCCAGGGTGCCGACCCAGAGCCGTCCCCGCCTATCGGTCAGCAGCGTTGCGACATACCCCGCCGCGAGTGCCGCCGGGACGGGCGGATCGGGCAGAATCCTTTCGATCGCATGAGAGGCGATATCGAGGCGGTTGAGGCCGTTCTGGGTTCCGATCCACAACGAAGCCGCCGGCCCGCGCTCGATGACCGTGACGCGCTGATCGGTAAGCCCTTCGATATTCTTGCTCGAGGGACGGGTGCTCGCGCGGCTCGCGCTCAGGTCGAGCATCCACAAGCCGTCGAATCCTCCGATCCACAACACGTTCTGCTCGAGAAGCAGTGCCCACACGGGAGCGCTCGAGTCACGTTGCGGTACCGTCACGCGGACGGCCCCGCGCGCGAGTCGATCCACTCGATATAGCCCTTGCTCGGTTCCGACGTAGACATCGCCGAAAGTGCCGCGCACGAGCGTATTCACGTAATCTTTGGGAAGTGCTGTCGCAGGGTGCTGCTGGTCTGGACGGATGCCGGCCACGCGGACGCCGAGCGGGTCGAGGATGTCTATGCCGCTGCTGGCAAGGCCCAGCCAGATGCGCCCATCCGGCATCGGCAAGACAGAATCGACATTGGCGTCCGACAAACCGTTCGGGCGGCTGGAGCCGCCGAACACGGTATAGATCCCCACCTGCCGTGAATTGTAACGGCTGATGCTGCGATTGGTGCAGATCCAGACCAACCCGGCGCGGTCCGTATGAAGCGCCTGCACGGAGTCGTCCGGCAGGCTGGACAACACTGTTGGATCATGACGAATGCGCCGGGTATGAAAGGTTGCGGTGTCGACTGCAACGATTCCGTGGCCATCGGTTCCCAGCCAGACCTCGCCCGGACGAATCTCGGCGATGGCGTGAATACCTTCCGACTGCAAGGTCGACTGCGGATCATCGCTCTCCGCAACGGCTCGAGCCGTACTCTGCCCCGGCTCGATGACATAGGCGCCCTGGCGGACGGTGCCGATCCAGAGCCGGCCGGCGCTGTCTTGGAGGAAGGTCCAGGCCGCGGCCACCTTGCCGGCGGCTTCGGGAAGCGGCACGGCAATAAAACGGCTCGTGCCGGGGTTGCGACGGACGAGCCCGACGGGCGTTCCGACCCAGAGCGTACCGTCGCGATCGCGGAACAGGGCGCGAATGCGATTGTCGGGCAGGCTCCCGGCATCATTGATTTCGTGACGCAGATGGCTGATTTCACCTGTTTCGGGCTGCACGTGGTCCAGACCCCCATCTGTCGCGACCCACACACCTCCGGAACCGTCATCGACGACGGCTCGGATACTTACGTGGCTCAGGCCGTCAGCCCCCGCCGGATAGGTGATGAAGCGGTCGTGACCGCGGTCATAGCGAGCCAGACCACCCGAGCTCGTGCCAATCCACAGCCGGCCTGCCCCATCCGTGTGGAGCGTCTTGATGAGATTATCGGGCAGCGCGCCGGGCGCCGCGGGATCGGACTTGTAGCTGCGGAAGTGATATCCATCCCAGCGCGTTAGGCCGTTCTGCGTGCCAACCCAGAGAAAGCCCTCGCCGTCTTCCGCGAGCGCGGTGGGGACAGTTGAGTTGGGCAGCTCGTTGTCGCGCGCGAGATGTTCGAAAACGGTGTCAGCCAACGCGGACCAGCGCTCACCGTCGGCGGCATATAGCGGCGCGCAGGCCGCCGTCAGCGCGACGGTCGTCAGGACCCAGCCGAAGAGTTTCTTTGAGGCGCGTATTGGCTGGATCACCGTCAGCAGATATTACTCCCGAAGCACTCGGCGTCCGATGCGAAGAGCCGGAAGATGTGCCATCCATCACGCCGCCGGAATGCCTCTCCGGCAGGCTGCAGCAATCTGCGGCGCGGGGGTTGAACGGCATACAAATTGCTCAATATCTCTCGTACGTAACGCAGTGAGCGCGCCATGGGCGCGTTGCGAGGAGAGTGTAAAGATGACCAAGAAAGCGCAGATCCTCCGCAATCCATTGATATCGCTGGCTCTGATGGCTGCGTTCCCGGCCGCCTGGGCGGACGATGCGGCGACTCGGGCCGTTCCCGTTCACGGTGCGGTTACAGCTCCGCTTCACCGCAAGTTGGATCTCAGGATGCCCGACATCCGCGACGTTATGTCAGCGGATGAATTGAACACGCCGTTTCTGAATCCGGATGAGGCGGAATTCACTGGCCCGGAAACGGTGCAAGTGCATGGAGCGCCGCCGCCGCCCTTCGTCCCCGGCGGCTTCGAAGCCCTCTGGTGGGGCGCCACGCACCCCGCGCAGGCATGGCGGATACTGGCACCCGCTCAATAGGGCCCGTCGGGCTTGCGTGATTGGCCTCGAGGCGGGTGCCTCGAGGCACACAGGCTTCCTCAGCTCGGGGGCGCTGCGGGCAGCACCCGGCCAGCCACCTCGCCCAATCCAATGCGCACGTAACCGGCTTTTTCGCACCACCCGCGAAACACGACACGGTCGCCGTCGGCCAGAAATGTGCGGGTCTCACCCGTCCCCAAGCTGATCGGCCGTTTCCCTCCATCGGTGAGCTCGAGCAACGAGCCCGCCTCCTCAGGCGTCGGGCCCGATTGCGTACCACTGCCGAGCAGATCGCCGGCCTCGAGATTGCATCCGTTGACCGTATGGTGAGCGACCAGCTGCGAGACGCTCCAGTAGCAATCGCGAAAGCTCGAATGCGACAGGCGCTCGGGAGGCAGTCCTTGCGCACGCATGCGCGCGGTCTCCAGCCACGCTTCGAGTTGAATGTCGAGCGCTCCTGCCGTGCGCAATGCTGCGCCATCGAGATAGGGCAAGGGCTGAGGGTCCTGCGCCGGTCGCATCCAGGGCGCCCGAAAAGGCGCCAGCGCTTCGAGCGTCACGATCCAGGGCGAGAGGGTGGTTGCGAAGTTCTTCGCGAGAAACGGGCCCAACGGCTGATATTCCCAGGCCTGCACATCGCGCGCGGACCAGTCATTCAGCAGGCAAACGCCGAACACGTGTTCTTCGGCCTCGGCAAGCGGCACGCGGCTGCCGAGCTGGTTGCCGGCGCCGATGAAAACTCCGACTTCCAACTCGTAGTCGAGACGCGCGGTCGGTGCCAGTTCCGGCCGGTCCGCCCCTTTCGGCAGCACCTGCCCGTACGGACGCTGAAAGTCCTGGCCGGAGACACGGATGGACGACGCGCGGCCGTGATAACCGATGGGCACCCACTTGTAGTTGGGCAGCAGGGGATTGTCGGGACGGAAGAGCTTGCCTACGGTGGTCGCATGATGGATGGAAGCGTAAAAATCGGTGTAGTCACCGATTCTCGCCGCCAGAGCGTACTCGGCGGCCTTCTGAGGCACGAATGCCGGGCGGAGCCGCGCGGCAAAGCGAGAGTCCGCTCGCAAGGCCTCCGACAGGAATTTGCGCAGTGCCGACCACGCAGCGTTTCCCATTGCCATGAAAGAGTTCAGCGTGGGCTCCGCGCAGGCTGCCAATGCCTCGGCTGCAACGCCCGTCGCCACGCCCGCAAGCTCCGCGGCGCCCAGATCGAGAATCTGGTCGCCGAGCGCCACTCCACCCCGAAAGGGCTCATCGCTGCCGGAGCGCCGGAACACGGCGAAAGGCAGGTTCTGGATGGGAAAGTCGGTGCCGGTGCGATTGGCCGAGCCAACCCAGCTCCGCAACGACGGGTCGTGTGTTGCATTGATCGCGTGCATTCGACAACTCATCTGGTGTTCACATCGAAGTGCTTGCGCAGGCCCTGCCAGCACTGCGCGTAATCCCGCTGCAGCTGCGGCAGTGCGAGCGCCATGCGGGTGGGCCGGATCACCGTGCGCGTCTCGAACATGAACGCCATGGTGTCGGCGATGCGGTGGGGCTGCGAAGTGTCGGCGCGCACCGCTTTGTCGTAGGTCGCGGCATCCGGCCCATGACCGGTCATGCAATTGTGGAGCGATGCGCCTCCCGGCGCAAAGCCGTCCGCTTTCGCGTCGTAGACGCCCGCAATGAGCCCCATGAATTCGCTGGCGACATTGCGGTGAAACCACGGCGGCCGGAAGGTATTTTCCATCGCGAGCCAGCGCGGCGGGAAGATGACGAAATCGATCGTATCGACGCCCGGTGTATCGCTGATCGATTGCAACACGAGAAAAATCGACGGATCCGGATGGTCGTAACTGATCGAGCCGATGGTGTTGAAGAGCCGCAGGTCGTACTTGTACGGCGCATTGTTGCCATGCCAGGCGACCACATCCAGCGGCGAATGACCGATGGGCGCCGACCACAGATGGCCGCCGAATTTTGCCACGAGCTCGAAATCACCCGTACGCTCCTCGTACCAGGCCACGGGAGTCTGGAAGTCGCGCGGATTCGCCAGTCCGTTGGAACCGATCGGCCCCAGATCGGGGAGCCGAAACGGCGCGCCGAAGTTCTCGCATAGATAGCCGCGAGCGGCACCGTCCGGCAACTCGACCCGGAACCGCAGCCCGCGCGGAATCACCACGATTTCCTGCGGCTCGAGGTCGATCAATCCCAGTTCCGTGGCGACTCGCAGCCGCCCCTGCTGCGGCACGATCAACAGCTCGGCATCCGCATCGTAAAAGAAGCGGTCCGTCATGGAGCGGTTGGCGACGTACCAATGAATGCCGCAGCCCACCTGCATATCCGGCGAGCCGTTGCCTCCAACGGTGCGCACGCCCGCGATGAAATCCGTGGGTTCGGGAGGAATGGGCAGAGGGCTCCAGCGCAACGGATTCGGCGAGGGCGCCCCCTCATCGAAGTGATTGATGAATGAGCCATCATTGCTGCTTCGAAATTCCCCATGCACCGCAGCGGGCCGGATGCGGTAAAGCCAACTGCGCCTGTTGGCGTGGCGTGGTGCGGTGAACGCGGTGCCCGAGAACTGCTCCGCATACAGGCCATAGGGGCAGCGCTGCGGTGAATTTCGTCCCTGCGGAAGAGCGCCACTCAAAGCTTCCGTCGCGAAGTCATTCGCAAAACCTGCCTGGTACTGCAAGCGCGCGGTGCTCGCGTCGCGCGCCAACACGGTGCTCATGACAGCTGCCTCCTCCGGAATATCCGCTTGTGCGCGCCAGGGCTCATGCCCCTATAATGGCAGATATAGTTGCGCGCGCAACTATTCATGTGACGAGCGACACGGACCGACTTGAGGCAGGCACCGAACTTGAGCGCCCGAGGCATTGAAGAGTCCACGCTGGACCTGGCGGGTTTCGTACCCTTCAGGCTGAACCGCCTGGCGGCAGGGGTGAGCGATCATCTCGCGGGGATCTACCGGGAGCGCTTTGGACTGGACATTCCGGAATGGCGTGTCATGGCGACAGTGGGGCCAGAACGGGGCTGTACGGCGCAGTACATCGCCGGCAGTACCCGCATGCACAAGACGCGCGTCAGCCGGGCTATCGCACACCTGGAGAAGCGGGGATTGATGGCTCGCGCAACGAAGTCGGGGGACCGGCGGGAAAGACCGTTGCGCCTGACGGCTGCGGGCCGGCGGATGTATGCAGAGTTGGTGCCGCTTGCGCTGGAACGCGAACGCGCCCTGCTCGCCAGCATGACCCGGGATCAGTTGCGGGCTTTCATCACCGCGGTGGGCTGCCTCGAGGCGTTTCTCGGGCTCGAGAAGGAGGCCGGAGATTGAGCACTGTCCGGCCCACGGCGCAAATTTTTGCGTAGGCGCGCTTGCTCAGCTGGCGCGCCGACCACGCGAATGGACCCGAAGAGGCTAGCACCACCGCCCGGTGCCGGCCCTGTGGCAAACTTGGAACCGGAGTTTCCATTCAAGACGTTGCGGGCATGAATATACTGGCCAGGGTCGTTCAGTGGATTGCGGCATCCGCGCTGGCGGCGCGCGTGCAAATGGCATCAGCGCTGGCGGCGACCGTCCTTACGGCGTGTGCCCTAACGACATCCGCCCTGGTTACGTCCGCGCTGGCCGGGATCTCCCCGGTATCGGCCGCCGAAGCCGCAGCGGTCCGCTCTCCTACACCCATTGCTCGCTCGGCGCTGCTGACCGTCGAAGCAACGGACACGGGAGAATCGCTGGCCATCCGGATCAGGCGCGTCGCGACTCTGGCTCCCATCGACAGCAAGGACGTGACCGTGACGGTCGACGGTAAGAGCGCGCCTGTTACTGCGCAGGCCGACGGCACACTCCTCCTTCCGATCAAAGACCTGCGGGGCGACGCGGAGCGGCAGCTCGACATCGTCGTTGCCCATGATGGGATCCGGGAGATCCTCACCGGCAAGCTCACGCTGCCGAAGGTAAGCGCGGCAGCGGACCTGTGGCGCGACCACAAGCAGATCGCGTGGTGGATCCTCAACATCGCGATCGTGCTGATCGCGGCAATTCTGTTTTCCCGTCGCACGTCGTCGTCCTGACACCCGCGCTTGTTCTACAGGACCACGAAGTAATGGATCCGGTTCGCACCCGGAGTCTTCTCCGCGACACCGACGAACACGTGGCGGCTCATCCATTCATAAGCCCCTTCGGGAGCGTCGAATTTCGGCGAGACGCGCATGTAGTACTCGTCGGGCCGCACGGGCTCATTTTTCGACATTTTCGCCATGGCTTCCTCGCTCCCCCAGCGATAGCCGCGGTTCTGCATGTAGATCACGGTGCCGTCGTCCGCCTGGAGCAGATAGCGTGCATCGAAGTCGATGACGCCGTTCGGGCGCACGAGCGGGAAATCCCCGCCGGACATCGGAATCACCCGGCCATTCAGGCGCGGGCCCTCGATCTTTCCCGATGCCGCGAAGACAGCCGCGCGCGTAGCGCCCATCGAGGTCGGCTTGACTTGCTGAAAGTTGGCGAGCTCGATCGAGATCGAGAAGGCGTGCTCGAGCTTCGGAAAGAAAGGATGCGTCGTCACAGTGGGTGCTCCGGAAAAAGTGCGGCGGGCCAGCCTGGCCGCTGCTGATTCTTGACCCGCCGCCGCCGCCCCGCTCGACTATTGGTGTCCTCGGCCTCCTGATGAACGGCGGCATCAGTCCCGGCGAAAGCGGATGCGCAAGGCGCCCCAATGGCGGCCGTGGCCGAAGAGCGGCGCCGACAGGTGCTTGATCAACACGTTGCGGCAGTGCGCCGCATTCCACACAGTGACAGCGTGTTTTCGCCCAGCCCGCCCCTGGTTTCAATGCGACGAGAGGGCCTTGATGTACTGGTAGAAGAACTCGTTCCCCCGATAGAACGACTCGACGCCCAGACGCTCGTCGCGCCCGTGAGCACGCACGTCGTCCCGATCGATGGCAATGCCGGTGATGGTGTATGTCGGCAGGCCCGCGGCGCTCGTGTAGACGCCGTCCGAGGCGCCGTCTGACATGGTGGGCACCACTTTGAGGTTGGGCCAATTGGCGGTCACCAGGTTCTGCAGCGGCTGCATGATCTGCGCGCTCAGCGGCGGAGGCGGGAATCCTTTGCGCTCGGAGGCTTTCTCCTGTACCCGGCCCTGATCGTCAATGTATTTCACCGTGATCCGCGGATCCGCCACCACCCCGATGAGCACTTGCCGTACTTCCTCGGGTGAATGGCCTGGCAGGATCCGGCAGTTCACGACTGCCTGCGCCCGTTGGGGCAGCGCGTTGTTCGCATGACCGCCCTCGAGCCGCGTCGCGACACAGGTCGTGTGCAGGGTGGAATGATCGGCCGGATCATGCGACAAACGGGCGACCGCCTCCAGATCCGGCCGCGACCGCAGAATCGCGCTCATGTCCGTTGCACGCTGGCCGGTTTCGATGGTCGCCATCTGTTCGTAGAAGGCGCGTGTGACGCTGTTGAGCTCAAATGGGAATTCGTACTTCTCGAGCCGCCCAAGGCCCGCCGCCAGCGCGTAGATGGCGTTGTCCGGCACCGGCAAAGAACTGTGGCCGCCGGGATTAGTGGTCGTGAGTTGGTAGTCCCCGTAGACTTTTTCCGTCCCGTCGAGCTCGTAGAATTGCGGCTTGCCGTGCTCTGACACTACCGAGGACCCGTCGTGATTCACCACGAACTGCGCATCGATCAGCTCGCGATGATTTTTCAACAGCCAGTCGACGCCATTGGAGCTGCCGCTCTCCTCATCGGCGGTGAGAGCGAGAATGATGTCCCGATCCGGACGAAAGCCCGACTTCTTCAGCCGGATCAGCGTCGCCACCATGATGGCATCCCCGTCCTTCATATCCTGCGTGCCGCGTCCGTAGAAGTACCCGTCTTTTTCGACGAACTTGAACGGGTCGGTCGTCCAGTCCTCGCGTCTTGCCTCCACCACGTCCAGATGCCCTATCAACAGTATGGGTTTGCGCGTACCCGTGCCCCGCAGGCGCACGACGAGGTTCTTCTTCCGATCGTTCGGTCCGAGGATGGCCATGTCGGCGGGTGCATAACCTGCGTCGAGCAGCCGCTTAGCCATGGCCTCCGAGGCGGTCGTGACATTGCCGACCGAATCGGTCGTGTTGATCTCGATCAGCTCCTGGAAGATCCCGCGCGCCAGGGCGTTTCGGGATTCGGGGCTCTCGGGCGAAGCGGTCTGCGCGTGGAGGGCTGCGGCGTACAGAAGTACCGTGGACGTCAGTGCTAGCGGACGTAAATCCATGAGTTTTTGCTGCCTCGTGAGGCCGCCCGTGGGGGGGCGGGTCCCGGGAGGCTACACAACCGCTCCTGTCGACCGCAAGGCGGCGCGGCAGGCGCTGGCTCGGGGCAATCAAATCCGTCCAGCGGCACCGCAGCGCGACTGCAGCGTTCCAGGGTGTAACCAGGGCGAAGCCATGTTGGAAAACGCATCGTTGCTCCCGCCCGGGGAACAGCAAGTCGCGTCACCGACGCGGCTACCGGGCGGGATCACTGTGCGGCCGGGACCGACAACGAACAAACACACCCTCTAAAGAAGACTTCAGGAAACCTTCATAGTCCTCGCCAGCGCGGCTATCGCCGCCGAAAGCAGGGCAAATTGCGACGGCAGGCCGACCAGGTGATCTGGCTTTCCCCCAAAGGACGATCTTCTCGTGCATGCGAACCACTTCGAGTCTCCCACCGCGCGCGCTTGCGTCCGTGATATCGGTCTTTTGTACAGCACCGATTCGCTTTATCGGGACAGCCGCGTGCGACGCGGTCGCCCCGCGCCCTCCGGACCGCACCGCTTTACCGAGTACCGGTTGCCGTAGCCCGCGCTCACGGTAGATCTGCCGGAGGGTGTGCCGGTGCTGTACCCTCCAAAGGAGCGATCCTTGGCTCCTGACCTTGATCATGCATCCTTCCACCTACTACCACGCGAGCGTCACGGAGCCCTTTCCGTGTTCGCCAGAACTGGCCGAACCCATCGCTGTCGACGTCTGCGTGGTAGGCGGCGGCTATACCGGCCTCTCCACGGCATTACACCTTGCCCGCCAGGGAGCTTCCGTGGCTCTCCTCGAGCAGTCCCGGATCGGAGACGGTGCGTCCGGCCGCAACGGCGGACAGGTTCACAACGGCTTCCGGCACGACCCACGGTGGTTTGAGTCCCGGCTCGGCGCCGATACCGCCCGGGAGATCTGGTCCCTGGGAATCGACGCTCGCCAGCATCTCGACTGGTTGATCGATACCTACCAAATCGATGCGCAGTATTGCCCCGGACTGCTGCATCTGTGTCACAAACGGCGCTATGTCGGCGAGACACGCGCTTACGTGGACGACATCATGAGCCGGTATCCCAACACCGGCCTGCGATTCGTGGACGAAGAGGAAGCCCGCAGCCTCGTCAGCAGTCAGAACTACTATGGCGGCTACCTGGACCTGCGTTCCGGCCATCTGCATGCGCTCAATCTCGCGTTGGGGCTGGCGCGCGCCGCCCGCCAGCACGGCGCGCAGCTCTATGAGATGAGCGCGGTCACCCGCATTGCGCGCAGAACGCCGGGTTGGGAAGTGCTCACGGCAAAAGGCTCGGTCCGGGCCGCAAACGTAGTGCTCGCCGGTAATGGTTATCTGCGCAACCTGCAGCCCGCAGTGGAAACCCGCGTGATGCCCATCAACAACTTTGTGTTGGCCACCGAGCCTCTCGGCCGGGAGACTGCCGAGAGCCTGATTCGCCATCGTCTGGCCGTGTCGGACAGCCGCTTCGTCGTCTATTATTTCCGCATCACGCCCGACGACCGCCTTCTGTTCGGCGGCGGTGAAACTTACTCGTACCAATTTCCCAAGGACATCGCCGGCATGGTTCGCGGGCACATGTTGCGTGTCTTCCCGCAGCTGCATGCCACGCGGATCGAGCACGCCTGGGGCGGAACGCTTGCCATCACGACATCGCGACTGCCTTACGTCAGGGAGGTCCAGCCCGGCCTCTTCAACGCCAGCGGCTTCTCCGGGATGGGAATCGTGCTCGCACCGTTCGCGGGTAAAGCGGTGGCCGATGCCATCAATGGCGACAGTGGGGCGTTCGGTCTCCTCTCGAGACTGCCCGTTGGACGCTTTCCGGGCGGGAAGTACCTCCGCTCGCCCGTTCTCGTCGCCGCGATGTCGTGGTATGCATTGCGGGACCACCTCTGAGGCATCCACGGCCTGACCGGGAAAACCATCATGAACGTTGCCGCCGAACAAACCGCGCAGCCCTCGGACGAAATCGAGACCTTTCTGCGAGCGAATCCGGATGTCGAGTGGATCGATGCCTTCGTGATCGACGTCAACGGCCTGGCGCGCGGCAAGCGCACGCCCGTGGCGGACCTGCGCCAGATCTACGCGACAGGCGTACAGTTTTCAGCGTGCGCGCTGCTCCTGGACACGCGGGGGCTCGGCCACGGTGCGGCCGGTTTGGGCACGCGGGACGGCGATCCCGACGGCACGGGTTGGCCCATTCCCCAGACGTTGAAGCGAGCTCCGTGGGCGCTTCGACCCACTGGGCAAGTGCAGCTCGAGTTGCGCGACGTCGCCGGCCGCGAGCCATTGTGGTGGGACCCACGAATCATCCTTGAAGACGTGGTCGGCCGCTGCCGCGCCGATGGCATCCACCCGATCGTGGCGTGTGAGCTCGAATTTTATCTTTTCGATCCGCGCCGCGACCGTCACGCACCGCTAGCTCCTGCCGCCTCGCCGCTCACGCGGCGACCGCCGCGCGCCGCGGCCAACCTCTCACTGGCGGCGCTCGATGAACATGCGGTATTTCTGGCAGCGCTGCAGCATGCAGCGACAGCACAGGACATTCCGGTATCCAGCGCCGTAGCGGAGTACGGCCTGGGCCAGTTCGAAATCAACCTCAATCACATCCCCGATCCCCTGAAGGCTGCGGATCACGCGGCACTGCTGCGGCGCCTGATCAGAGGTGTGGCGCAAGCGCAGGGGGCGGACGCGACGTTCATGCCCAAACCGTTCCTGGATCAACCCGGCAGTGGATTTCACGTCCACGTCAGCATCGTCGATGACAGCGGAACCAACCGCTTCGGCGCCGCCGGGGGGGAGGCGCTGCTGGAAAACGCGATAGCTGGAATGCAGGCACTCACACTGGACTCGCTGGCGCTCTTCGCCCCGCACTTCAACGCGCATCGCCGCTTCCAAAGCGTATTCGTACCGCGCACCCTGGACTGGGGTCACAACAACCGCAGTGTTGCATTCCGCATCCCGGTGGCCGCTGCCGCCGCCAGACGTATCGAACACCGTGTTGCGGGCGCGGATGCAAGTCCGCACCTCGTCGTGGCGGCCGTGCTGGCCGCAATTCATCACGGCATCACGAATCGCCTGACCCCTACGGAGCCGGTGACGGGACGCGTTTCGACCACCCTGCCGGAATTCTCATCCGGCCTGCTCGACTGCCTGCGACGGCTCGAGGAATCCGCGCCGCTGGCCCATTACATTCCCGAACGCTATCTGCGCGCCTATGCGCAACTGAAACGCAGCGAGTTCGCCGCAATGATCGAGCAGCTCCTGCCCGGCGAACTGGACTTCTATCTCTAGGGCACCGGGCCTCGAAATCTTCTCCATGACCTCCGACGGAATTCAGCACATGAACGACGATTCCTCGAGCACCGCCGACCTGCAGAGGCTCGATCGCGCAACGATCCTGCACCCTTTCACGGAGCTCAAGCGCTTCTCAGCGGGAGAAGCCGGTGAGCCTCGCATCATTGCGGGCGCACAGGGGATTCGGGTCCGGGATCGGGACGGACACGAACTGCTCGACGCCTTTGCCGGCAGATATTGCGTCAATGTCGGTTACGGCCGCCGGGAGATCGCCGAGGCGATCCATGTCCAGGCGCTCGAGCTCCCCTACTACCCCGCCTATACGGGCTACTCGAACGAGCCGGCGATTCGCCTGGCCACGCGCGTGCTGGCGATGACACCGGGCCGGATGCAGCGGATCTACTACGGCCTGTCCGGATCGGACGCCAACGAGACCCAGCTCAAGATCGTCTGGTACTACAACAACGTGCTGGGACGGCCGGAGAAGAAAAAAATCATTTCCCGCTGGCGCGGCTACCACGGCGGCACCGTCATGTCCGGCAGTCTCACCGGCCTCGATACGCACCATCGCGCATTCGATCTGCCGCAGGGGCCGATCCTTCACACCATCACTCCGCACTACTACTGGCACGCGGAACCGGGGATGGATGAACGCGAGTTCTCGCGCGTGTGCGCGGCGAGACTCGAGGCCCTCATTCAAACGGAAGGCCCCGATACGATTGCTGCGTTCATCGGCGAGCCGGTGCTCGCGACGGGCGGCCTGATCCCGCCGCCGGAGGGCTACTGGGAAGAGATCCAACAGGTCCTGAAGCGCTACGACATCCTCCTCATCGCCGATGAGGTGGTCTGCGGCTTTGGGCGCCTGGGCAAGCCGTTCGGCTCCCATGTGTATGGCATCGAACCCGACCTCATCACGGTGGGCAAAGGCATCACCAGCGGATATCTGCCGCTGTCGGCCGCCATTATCGGGGAGAAGGTCTGGAAGGTGCTCGAGCAGGGCTCGGACACGTATGGCGTCTTCGGCCATGGCTACACCTTCTCGGCGCATCCCCTGTGCGCCACCGCAGCGCTCGCGAATCTGGACATCATCGAGCGCGAGCACCTGATCGAGCACGTCGCCGAAATCGCGCCATACTTCCTGCGCCGGCTCAGGGAGACATTCAGTGGGCGCCCCTACGTCGCGGAAGTGCGCGGAGCGGGCCTGTTGGGCGCCATCGAGTTTGCACAGGATCCGTCGCAAAGGACCCGCTTCGATCCGGCCCAGAAAGTCGGCCCGCAACTCGCCGCGGCGTGCCTCGAGGACGGAGTGATAGTGCGTGCCATGCCCCACGGCGACATTCTCGGCCTCGCTCCCGCGCTGATCGTCACGCGCGAGGACATTGACGAAATCATCAGCCGCGTTGCACGAGCGGTCGAACGCGTGACCCGGAAGCTGTAATTCCCTGATCGCGGTTGGTTCACGCCGCTACATCACCCACTCGCTCTGGCCGAATTCGTCGGGTCCTTGTCCGTCAGAGCAAGCGCGAGGGTGACTAAAATCGCAGGCCATGAGAAAGCCCCACTACGCCTGGAACGTCCTTGCCATCACGTTCCTTGTCCTGCTGACCTCGGCGGCGATCCGCGCCACCCCCGGGGTCCTGATCGTGCCGCTGGAGCAGGAGTTCGGCTGGTCTAGGGCGACGATCTCGTTTGCGATCTCGATCAATCTGCTGCTCTACGGACTCATCGGACCGTTCGCGGCCGGGTTCGTCAATCGCTATGGGCCGCGTCGTGTCATGGCGGTCTCCGCCTTCCTCATTGGGTTGGGCGCGCTGGCAACCATCACGATGAGGCATCCGTGGCAACTCATCGCCCTGTGGGGCGTCGTAGTGGGCACCGGCACGGGGATTATCGCCATCGTGCTGGGCGCCACGGTCGTGCAGCGCTGGTTTCACCTCCACCGCGGACTCGCTCTTGGCCTTCTGACGGCGAGCTCGGCAACCGGGCAGCTCCTGTTTCTCCCGTTGCTCGCGCACGTGGTCGTGTCCTCCGGGTGGCGCTGGGCAGTCATCATTGTCGCGGTGGTGGCCCTGGTCGTGGCCCCGATCGCGTTCTTCGTGATGCGGGACCGCCCGCAGGACAAGGGATTGAAGCCGCTCGGCCTCCCCGACATGGAATCCGTACCCGCGCCCGCCACCGGCAACCCATTCGTCGCTGCGATATCGGCCTTGCGGGAGGCCAGCAACTCGCGGCAATTCTGGATTCTCGCCGGCAGCTTCTTCGTCTGCGGCGCCAGCACCAACGGGCTCGTGGGCACTCATCTCATCCCCGCCTGCATGGATCACGGCATCCCCGAAGTGCAGGCGGCCGGCCTGCTCGCCGTCATGGGCCTCTTCGATCTCGTCGGCACCACAGGCTCTGGCTGGCTCTCCGACCGTTTCGACAACCGCCTGCTGCTGTTGATGTACTACGGCCTGCGCGGGCTGGCGCTGCTCTACCTGCCCTATGGATTCGCCTCAGAAGTGCATGGACTGTCGATCTTCGCCGTCTTCTACGGACTCGACTGGATCGCGACCGTACCCCCCACGGTGGCGCTTGCGCGGCAGTCCTTCGGGGCGGAAAAGGCCGGGCTCGTGTTCGGCTGGATCATGGCTGCTCACCAGGTGGGAGCAGCGCTGGCGACCACCGTAGCAGGCCTCATCCGCAGCATGGAGGGAAGTTATGATCACGCCTTCATTATCGCAGGAGTTCTTTGCATGATGTCCGCAGTTGGCGTCCTATTCGCGGGAAACGTGCGGCGAGGACCCCTTCCTTGTGCGCAGGGCGTGTAAGCCGTCCCTCGCGCATTCTTTAGGGTATTCCGGCCCCGCTATTATCCGACCGCGGGCAGCACCTTGGCCTGGAACCAAAGCGCCGCTCGAGCATTCACCCGATAGCGAGCTAAGTCGCTGAAGCTGGAGGTGTTTGCCTTGGAACGGAACTCTCACGCAGCGCGCCCGGCGAAGGGTCGGCACGCGCCTTTCAGACGGACGTTTACAGTCGCATTGCTGGGACCTCTGGCGGCGGTGTCACTGGCCGCCTGCGTAGCCACTCCGGCCCACGCTGCAGGCATCGAAGTCGAGATTGCCCCTCCCGCCCCGCGGGTAGTGGAGGTCCCGCCACCGCGTCATGGTTACGTCTGGGCACCCGGCTACTGGCGCTACCAAGGTCACCGCCACGTATGGGTTGACGGACACTGGGTAAGGGAGCGTCGCGGCCACCATTGGGTTGCGGATCACTGGGAGCCCCATGGGGGCCACTACCGGTACGAGCCGGGCCACTGGGAGCGGGAGCGCGAACGCTAACGCTCAGATCAGCGCGTCAGCGCGAGGTGCCCGCCGTCCGCCGAGGGAGCGGCGGCAGTAATGGCTCAGTGAATCAGTCGCGAGCAAAGATCCAGTAGAGCGCTGGGCAGTAGCCCGAGCACGAGAACAGCGGCGGCGTTCGCGGCAAGCACTACGCGCACGCCCATCGACCGCACGGTTGCGGGCAGCTCACCGGTGGGAGCGTCGAAGTACATGAGCTTGATGATGCGCAGATAGTAGAACGCACCGACTACGGACATCGCAGCGGCGATAAGCACCAGCCAAGTGTGCTGGGTCTCCCAGAGAGCCTGAAAGATCCGCAGCTTCGCCCAGAAGCCCACGAATGGCGGCACGCCTGCCGTGGAGAACATGAGCATCATCATCGCAAGCGCCAGCAGCGGATCGCGCTGATACAGGCCCTTGTAATCGTCGAGCTTGTCCGCCTCGAAGCCTTTGCGGCTGGCGAGGAGGATTACACCGAAGGACCCGAGAGCGGCCAGCACATAGATGAGTGTGTAATACAGCGCGGCGGTGTAGCCGCTCGGCGTGCCTGCCACGAATCCGAGCACGATGAAACCGACGTTCGAGATCGTCGAGTACGCGAGCATGCGTTTCAAGTTCGTCTGCACGAGCGCGACGACGTTTCCGACGACGAGAGTGAGCACCGCCAGGACGGCCAGCATCTGCGACCACTCTGCAACCGTGCCTCCCAGTCCGTGCGCGAGTAGGCGCAAGGCCAGAGCGAAGTACGCAATCTTGGGGGCCGTACCGATGAACAGCGTAACGCTGGTGGGCGCGCCCTCGTATACGTCGGGCAGCCACATGTGGAATGGCACGGCACCGAGCTTGAAGGCGACCGCGACGACGACAAACACGAGTCCGAGGAGCACCCCGAGGCTCGACGGCGAGTGCAGCCGCACAGCAATCTGCTCGAGCTCCAACGTCCCGGTAAGCCCGTAGATGAGGGACATACCGTACAACAGAGCGCCTGACGCAATAGCGCCGAGCACGAAGTACTTGATCGCCGACTCGGCGGCGATGCCCGACTCGCGATCGAACGCCACCATCGCGTAGACCGAAAGCGCCAGCAGCTCGACACCGATGTACACCGTGAGCAGGCTGTTGGCGGAGACGAGCACGAAGATGCCCAGCAGCGCCGTAAGAGCGAGTACGTAGTACTCGCCGCGCAGAATGTCCCGGTTCTCCAGATAGGACCGGGAGTACAGCAGCACCACGGCGACGATCAGAAAGCCAGCCAGCTTGAGTACGTACCCGAGCTCATCGGCCACATACATTCCGTCGAAGAGAATCGAGTGATGCGTTACGTGACCGTAACGGACGGTGAGCGCCGCACCGACGGCCAGTGCGAGTAGTGTAAGGGTGGGAGTCAGGCCATGCCGTTTGTCGCCGGCGAAGACATCCACGAGCAGGATCACGCAGATCGCCGCAACGAGGTACATCTCCGCAATGGCGGGCGCAACGCTGGACCAGGTCATGATCGTGTCGGTCATGTGTGGCTCAAAGCGGAATCTTGGTGGCGATGGCCTGATCGACCAGGTGATGAATCGAAGGCTGCATGATCTTCAGCAGCGGCGCCGGCCAGACCCCCAGCAGCAGTACGGCAATCGCAAGCGCGGCCAATACGATGAACTCCCGACCATTCAAATCCTGCAAGGCGGCCACGCGGTCGTTGCCGATGGGCCCGAACACGACGCGCTTGACGAGCCACAAGGTATAAGCGGCGCCCAGCACCAGCGTCACGGCGGCCAGCAGCGAATACCAGAAGCTCGCCTTGAACGCCGCGATGATCACGAGGAACTCGCCGACGAATCCGGATGTGCCGGGCAGTCCTGTATTTGCGAGGCAGAAGAGCACCATGAAGGCCGCAAAGATCGGCATCGTGTTGATCACGCCGCCGTAATCCGCGATCTGGCGACTGTGCATACGGTCGTATAGAACGCCGACGCAGAGAAACAGCGCTCCCGAGACTAGGCCGTGGGACACCATCTGCACCATCGCGCCATCGAGGCCCATGCCGGCACCTTGCACACTGCCAGTGTTTCTCACGATGTCGTACACAAGGAAGGCGCCCAGCGTGACGAAGCCCATGTGCGCGATCGACGAATAGGCAATGAGCTTTTTCATGTCCTGCTGCACGAGGGCCACGAAGCCGATATAGACGACCGCGATCAGCGACAGCGTGATCACCAACATTTCGAGCTCGCGGCACGCATCCGGGGCGATCGGCAGGCTGAAGCGCAGGAATCCGTAGCCGCCCATCTTCAACATGATGGCCGCCAGGATGACGGAGCCGCCGGTGGGCGCCTCGACGTGCGCGTCGGGCAACCACGTGTGCACCGGCCACATGGGAACCTTCACGGCGAAGGCCATCAGGAATGCAACGAAAATCCAGCGCTGCTCGAGCAGCGTCAGCGGCAGCGCCTGGAAGCTGGCAATCGAGTAATCGCCCGCCTTGACGTACATGTAGATGAGCGCCGCCAGCATGAAGACGGAGCCGAGGAAGGTGTACAGGAAGAACTTGATCGTGGCGTAGACGCGCCGCGGTCCGCCCCAGATGCCGATGATGAGGAACATCGGAATCAGCATCGCTTCCCAGAAGAAGTAGAACAGCAGCGCATCCGTCGCCGAGAACACGCCGATCATCAGCCCTTCCATGATCAGGAAGGCAGCGAAGTACTGCGCGGCCCGGACCTCGATGACGGTCCACGCCGCAATGACGACGGGGATGGTGATGAACGCCGTGAGAACGACCAGCGGGAGCGAGATGCCGTCCAGTCCCAGTGCGTAGTTCGCATTGAAGCGTGGAATCCACGGCACGTTCTCGACGAACTGCAAAGCAGACGTGCTGGTATCGAAGTGAGCGACCAGCGGCAGCGACAGGAGCAACGTCGCGATAGTCGCGAGAAGTGCCACCCAGCGTGCCGCAACGATGTTGCGTTCGCCGAGCAGCAATACCACGACGCCCGCACCGATGGGCAGCCAGACCAGAACCGACAGGAGAGGACCTTGCATTCTTATGACCGCCGCAGGCTTACATGCGCTCGAGGAACCAACCCAGCATCACCGCCAGGCCGATCACCATCCAGAACGCGTACGAGTAAAGGTAACCGCTCTGCACCCGTCGCAGGACGCTGCCGAACCAACGTACCGTCGCCGCCGAGCCGTTGACCAGGGCGCCGTCGATCAAGGCCTGATCGCCGCCCTTCCACAGTCCGGTGCCGATGAGCCGGGTGAGCGCCGCGATGACGTTCTGGTTGAACCAGTCGAAGTAGTACTTCTCGATCAGCAGCTTCCGCAGCCAGCTGAACGACTGCGCCACACGGTTGGCCAGCGAAGGCTTCCATAGGAAGAACGCCCACGCCGTAACGACGCCCGCCAACGCGAACCAGAACGGCAGCGACACGAAGCCATGCAACGCGAACTCCAGCGGACCGTGGAACTCGCGCCCAATCTCAGCGACCACGTTGTTGTGCTCGAGGACCTGGATCGAATCGCCAAAGTAGTTGCCGAACAGTACCGAACCGACGGTCACGAAGCCGATCAGCAATGAAGGGATCGCCAGGGCGATCAGCGGGATCGTGACGACAGCCGGGCTCTCGTGGGGCGTACCGCCATGTGCGTGATCGTCGCCATGCCCGCTCCCGTCCGCAGTCGCGTGGACGGTATCGTGGCGGCCCGCCAGCGCGGGCGCGTGAGCAGCAGCGCGACCATGTAGCTGCGCCGGTTGCGCCCCGTGCGCGCTCGGCTTCTCGTCCTCTTCCTCGTGAGCGACCGTCTTACCGGAAGACGCGTGACCATGCACGTGCCGGAACCGCTCCGGCCCATGGAACGTCATGAAAATCATCCGAAACGTGTACAGCGCGGTAACGAAGACGCCGCCCAGTACGCAGTAGTACGCGTAAGTCGCACCCCACCGGTGTGACTCGCCGACTGCCTCGATGATCGCGTCCTTCGAGTAGAAACCGGAAAAGAACGGCGTG
>JAQGOC010000277.1 GCA_028293805.1 Gammaproteobacteria bacterium | reverse complement strand
GGCGATATAAAGGTGCCGAAGCCTCGCCTGTTGCGGTTCCTCGGGAAGCAGTGGCCCCTCATTCTGGCCACCTGTGTGGGCACGGGGCTCGCCCACGTACCTACGACGACCATGCCTTTTCAGATCGGCGCTTTGATGGACTTCGCGGGACGGTCTGCAGGTCAGGCGGGGCTCTTCGGCTTTTGCCAAATCGGCGCCTTGGCCATCGGCATGATGCTCATATCCTCGAGACTGGGGCGCGTTTCCGCAGCACCCTTGGCTATGTCCGGGGCGTTGCTGGCTGCTGCTGCGAATGCAGGCCTGTTCTTCCTCCAAGCCTTTCCCCTTCAGTTGCTTCTCGGAGGATTAGGGGGTGTAGCGTTCGGCTGTGTATTCGCAGCCACCATCGCGGGTGCCGCCCGCTGTGACGAAGCAGATCGGCTCTACGGTATCGGAACTGGAGGCGGACTGCTTCTCATCATGTTGATCACCGCCGCCGTGCCGGTCATAGCAGGCCGCTTCGGACCCCGTTCGATTTTTCTGAGCATCTGCTGCATAGCGGTTATCGCGGCGGCGATGTTATTTGGTCTCGAGCGCGGCAGAAGATCACCTTCGGCTGTGCCGATATCATGGCGAACGGCAGGAGTACCGCCGCTGCTGTTCAGTTGGGCGGCCTTATCCATGGGCACGGGCGCACTGTACTCGTTCTCCGAGCGCATTGGCAGGCAGATACATCTCGAACCGAAAGTAATCGGTGCTGTGCTGTCCGCGGGATTGGTTGTAGGCCTTTTGGGTACGGCTCTTGCCGCTTTTTTCGCTGGACGCGTGAGGCGCTCCCGAGCACTCGTCGTGGGTATGGTGGGAACCGGCTTGTCATGTCTGGTGGTGGGTTACTCGGATAACCTCGCCCTTTTTGTCGCCGGTGAATTCTCATACATGCTTTCTTACATGTTTCTTTATTGCTACCTGCTCGGCACTGCAGCAAGGCTCGACGCGACGGGTCGTGTCGGCTCTCTCGGTGGGGGGCTGGAGCGACTCAGTTACAGCGTTGGAGTTTGGATCGGGGGTTTTCTCGCGCAGTACTTTGGCTACTCGATGATTGGCATCCTGGGTTTTACTGGATGCATGGCTGGGCTCGTATTTGGCTTCCCTAGCCTCTTCCGCGCCCTTCAGCGCCAGACAGTTTCGATTGACGGGTCCCTCCAACCCGTCGATTGACAGTGCTGCAGTTCCCGAGACTGTGAGAGAGTCCCATATATGGCAATGACGAGCATAGACGATGGATGAGCCCATTGAACTGAACTCAATCTCTGATATGACATTGATCAACGCTGACAAGGTGGCCTTTGATCGCGCCCGGGTCTCAATCTCCAATGAGGCGGCGGAGCGGATCGCAAGAGGCCGCGCACGGTTCGAGCGTTTCATGGACACCAAAGGAGGGTATGTCTACGGAGCGACCACCGCACCCGGCGCTCGCGCTAAGGTCGTACTAAGCCCCGACGAAGCGAGTCGTCAGGGTCTGACACTGCGCAACTTCGTTCCCATCCAAGCAGGGATAGCGCGAGAAATGCTTTCGGAACGCTGCGTCAGGCTCGCTGTGTACGCGAGGTTGTCTAACGCGATGACCGGCGCAGGGAAGTTGCGCACGGACACGGTTCAGGCCGTCGCCAATCTGCTGAATGCAGTTCCACCGGTTCCGCTGCAAGGAGTTTCCTGCTCGGGCGAGGTCATGCCGCTGACCTGGCTCATGGCCCCGCTTGCCGACCTGCCGCTGGCACGGGGTGAGGCGATGGCCCTCATAAACGGCTCGCCCTTCTCGACTGCGATGGCATGTGATGTAGCGCTCACGGCCGCGCGCCGCGTGCGGGTGGCCGAACACATCTTTGCGTTGAGCGTAGAAGCGTCCGGGTGCCCGGCGGCCCATTTCGACCGTCGGCTCGCCGAAGGCTGGAAAGATCCTTATTACGAGCAAAGTCTAAATGACCTACACAACATTCTGAAGGACTCGGTACGCAACCAGCTCAACTATCAGGCGCCGACCTCCTGGAGAGTCCTGCCCAACGTTCTAGCTAGTGCATTGCGAGCAATTGCAGAGATGTCGCAGGCTGCGGAACTGGGATTGCAGTCATTGAAGGACAATCCAACATTCGTCCAAAGTACCGCATCTGATGCCGAGGACGTTGTCATATCGAGTGGCGGGTACCATGATCACCGCGCCGCGAAAGCGATCGACCAGATCAATAGTGCATTGATCGACTTGTGCGTGCTTTCATCCCGGCAAGTGGCACACCTTCTGGACGGCGGAGGACTGGGACTGCCGCCACTTTTGGCACGTACGGGAGATGGCGTCGGAGCGGAGTATCTTGTTTGGGGAATGACGGAGCCCTTGGAGGCTGCACGGTGTTCCGCAGGCGCCACGACGTTGAATATGGGACTCCAAGATCCTGCGGGTAACCAGTCTGATGTTGTCAGCCTGGCATTCACAGCTTATGGAAAACATCGCGAAGTTGTGCGGTCGGTCGATGCGTGTTTCGCCTCTCTTGCGGTCGCTGCGATGTTGGCTCTTCGGTTCCGAGACAACGTTGAAGTCAGCATGAAATCGGCTTTCAATCGACATATCCACGACATCATGCGCTCGGCGGCCGCACCAGCCGACGCTGTCGGGGAGCCATTGCGTCGAATAAATACACTGCTCCAGACGTCTGCCGACCATTTGCCCACCGTACAGTTTGCTCAGATGTTTCTCGACGTGGCAACGGCCACCTCGCCCGCGACTTTGAGGATTTAAGGCGCATATTTAAGTACAACGACGCGTCGTCAAAACTCCTCCACGAGCCGAATAAATAGACGTCAACGCCAGCGCCTGTTCGTCGCTCATGCTAAGGTATTCGCGTCTCACCTGGGACATCACCGTCGGCGGGCACTCCGACCGGCGTTCTTAACAAACTTTCGAAGGATATCGCGCGTGTGCTCGCCGGGCCGGACCTCCGCGATTGGATTGCGAAGCACGGAGGCGAGCCATGACTATGACGCAGCCCGAGTTCGCGCGCTTCGTGCAGAACGAGAGTGAAGGCGCAGCGCTCGTGGAATACGTGTTTCCACGGAATGGTGAATGGAGAATCCACGGCAAAGTGAACACAATTCCAGACGATGGTGAACACTCTGAGGCGCCGCGTGGCGAGGTTCACGATCATGGAAAAGTGTTTACGGTCGTGGAAAGACGGATCGGCGGCTGGAGATTGATCGAAAGGCGAACCGCGTAGCCTCCGGTCGTACAACGAGCACTCTGGCGTCCTCGGCCGGAAATTGATGACACGCTCTGTGCGGCTATGCCTATACCGGGCTACGCTTGGTGAATGGGTTGAGCGTGGGAACACCGAACGGCTTGAAATCATCCACGTTTCGAGTCACCACACTCAGGCCACGCACGAGTGCCGTAGCAGCAATCAATGCATCTTCGAGGTGATGGTCGGGTCGGCGGTGCATCAGTTGAGCCCAGCGACGAAAAATGTGGGCATCTGCGGGAATGATGTTGTACGTCTCCGCAATGCTGTTTAACCAAGTCTCGATCTCGTGGGCCTTCTCGACATCCTGCTCACGCGTGATCTCGATGCCGGCCTGGATTTCAGCGATGGTCACAGCCGACAGATGCAGAGTTTCGTCCGAAGCATTTTGAACCCAAGCCACCACCCCTTGATGCGGCTTGGGTTTGCGCAACTCGGAAACGACGTTTGTATCCAGCAGGTACACGGCTAACCGATCGGCTTGGGCGTGCGACGCTGACGCCGGCCCCGCGACGGAATATTCATATCGCCCCGCGGTGCGGCGCCGAGCAGCAATGCTTTCAGACTAGGACGGGCGCGCTCTCGCAAGTCGCGCCACTCGCTCACGGGCAATAGGACCGCTGCTTCAACGCCGCGCAACGTCACGACCTGCGGTCCCTCTGTGAGGCTCGCCTTTAAAAACTCGCTGAAGCGAGCTTTTGCGTCCTGAACCTGCCATATTTTCTTCATGAAACTCTCCCCAGTAACTAGTCAGCAGTCTAGTCAGATCAGGGGCCCCGGTCAAGGGCCAGGACTGAGCGGCGCGGCGATAGGCTCCTCCACTTCCCAGAAAATGGGGGCTGTCATCGCTTTGATGACCCCGGCCCGAAGTGCCACCAATACTCTCGAGGCTCCCTTCGGTGCGCAGATACTCCCGTAAGGTCGCCATCTCCTGGGCCGAATGCATGTCCACCAAGGCTTATGTCACGCTTCACGGCCAGCAGGAAACGACCTTCTGCGGTACTCCGTCGGCAGCGAGCGCGACTCCATGGGAGTGCGATTCGGTAAAGCCCGATACATGGGTGGCAATCCAATTGACTCGATGGAGCCTCAGTCCGATCGACATCGTCGCTTCCGACACCTGGATCGATGCATCGAATCACCGTACAACTGGAAGTAGTCATCGGACTATACAACCAGGTACAGAAGCCGCAGACGGAATTGAAAACTCGTGTGAAGCCGACCAGTCCGCCGCGCACAGGGGCAGCGCCTGCGAAAGAGCGGCTGCACGGTGTCGCAGGTCAACAAATCGATCAAAGTGGCGAAAGTCATCCTCACTTACGCGTTCGACTCGGAGTACGTCTCGGCCAACATCATGCACCGCTTTCCGAAGCTGAAACGCTTGGAGGGTGAGCGGAGAGCCAACCGCAGCGTGTTCACTGAAATGGAACTGCAAGCGATTTTTGCCAATGCCACCCCGTTTGAGTTGAGTTTGGTTGGCACGCTGAGCATTTCGGGGCCACGCCCGGGGAAATCTATGCACTCGATTGGTCGGCCATGTACCTGGATGTCGAAATGCCCTACTTCCGCATCGAACGGACGTGGTGCTCGAAGGGGTTTCGCTTCTATCCTCCGAAGACCGAGGCTGGGCGGCGCACTGTCCCCATCTCTGCGTGGCTGGCAGAGATCTGCGCGAGCACCGAACTCGCTCGGGCGGGACCGGCTTGGTCTTTCCGAGTACGGCCGATACTCCACTCAACAAGTCGAATGTCCGGAAACGCTTGTGGATGCCCTTGCTGAAGCGAGCCGAGGTCCGCTATCGAGATATGTATTCGCTGCGCTGGACCTTTGTCAGTTTGGCCCGAGCCAGCGGCGAATTGCCCTTCAATGTGTCTCGAATCATCGGGCAAGCCCGTAGCGTCATCGTTGACACGATCTACGCTCACACGGTCGATTCGGGCTTGGCAGGACTCAGCGAGAGCGTGACGGAGCGCGTGGGCCTGAAATCGAATCCCACGCCGGTGCCCCCCAAAGCCCACGCCCCCGAGTGGCCCTCCGAAGCTGCGCCTGATCAACGGCGGACGCACCTCCGTTGATGAAAATCAGCGGCGCGTTAGAAAGCCGATAAAAAATGCCCCGGACGGACCGTCCGAGGATGTCACAAGTGCTTGATTTAAATGGCGGAGCGGACGGGAC
>JAQGOC010000273.1 GCA_028293805.1 Gammaproteobacteria bacterium | reverse complement strand
GGGCGTCGCGCGAAAGTTTGTCATTGATCCCCACGGTAGCGTGAGGAAGTCCCTATGACGTTTTGAGCAGTCGCTGACCGGGCAGCGCTGAAATCCAGCGCCGTAGGTCCGCTACCAATGGTAGTCGACCGACAATGCAAGGACGCGTTGCGTCCTCCTTTCCACCAGGGGGCTATGAGCCGGCGTGCCTCTGATCTGGCTGATGGCGGCGTCGACATTGAGCAGCCAGCGGTCCGTGATGAATCTGGTCGCGCTGAAGCCGATGCCGGCGGCGCTCGTGCCGGCGTGGGGGACTTCGTAGACCGGATGTCCGGAAGCCAGCGATTGCGCGGGAGTTACCCCGTACAGTGTCTGCAGATAATGATGAGTGGCCAACGTGATCGACGGACCGGCGAACATCACGAATTTCCTGGAGCTTCCGGGCAGCGGCATGTAAACCCCCGCATCGCCTACCAGGCCCTGGGCGCCCCCCACGAACTGCCTGACGTCAACGCGCAGAATCAGTGGAAACTTCCTCGACAACACCCAGGACCCGAACAGTTTGGCGACAGGCGCTGCGGAAATGTCGCCCATGCCGTGCAAATTGGCATAGTCGTCCGTCTCGTGGCGCCCGAAGTCGTAAGTCAGACCGATTCCGACCTGATAGTGGTCACCCCGCAGAAAGTTGTATCCGATACCCTCACCTGTGGTCGCGAACGCGACGTCGCGATACTGAATATTGATCACCGGTCCGCCCTTTACCCGGTACGCCCGTGAGCCGTCATAGACAGGCAGCACTTCTGCCGCGGTGCCGAGAACGACGCGCCATTGGGGAAGATTTGGCTGGAAGAGCCTCGCCAGAATAATTCCGCCCGTGTACTGCCACTCCTGCAGGGGCGAGGGAGTTTGAGCCACGGCGGCGCGCGAGAGGCAGGCGAGCAGCACGATTGCGAGATAGCCCAAGCGGGGCTCAGCGACGTTGACTCTCACCTTGTAGTCGCACTCATCGTTCATTCCTTGAGCCGGATCTCGCAGCAGAGGATGCAGGACCCTTCGGTCTCTCACCGAAACGCTTGGGCTTGGAAAAGGTTTCCTGAAGCGAGGCCAAGGGCTCGCAGCCCGAAGCGCCGGCTAAGCTGCAGCGGGTGCGCGCAGCGTTGGAGGAGCTACCGCAATCGCTCTGTCCAGGTCCTGACCGCGGCCAGCACCACCTCGGCTTGGTCGCGATGCGGAGAATGCCCACACTGCTTTATTTTCAGCAGCTCGACATGGGGAGCCGCACGCGCGATGCGCTCGATCTGCTCCATCGAGCCGTATTCATCCTGCTCACCCTGTATTGCCAGGATATTGCATCCGATCCGCGGCAAATAGCCTTCGATGTTCCACGTGCGGAAGTCGGGGTGCAACCAGATGTCGTTCCATCCCCAGAACGCACTGTCGACATGATCGTGATGGCGGGCCAGCCGCGTGCGCCATTGCGTCGTTTCGTATGCGTGTTTTGCTGTTGCGATGCTGGACACTGAGATGTCCTCGACCAGAACGTGCGGGGCCAAGGCGACGATACCCGCCACGGGCCGACCGCTTCCACCCGCATGGATGAGCGCGATTGAGCCGCCGTCGCTGTGGCCGAAGAGAATCGGTCTGTCGATACCCAGTTGATCCAGAAACTCCGGAAGGACGACGAGAGCTTCGTCGTGCATGTAGCGGGACGTGCGTGACGCACGCAATTCGTGGGAACGGCCGTAGCCCTCGCGTGAATAGACGACGACCGTGCTTTGGGTTGATTGCGCGAGCCGGGCCGGAAAATCCTTCCACATGGACACCGAGCCCAGTCCTTCGTGGAGCATTACGATCGTCGGGCCCTGAGTGTTCGCGGGCTCGATCCGTTCGTATTCCAGGCGCCCGGCGGCAGTTGTAGTGAAGGCCATGTCGAGTTTGCGGTTAATGCGCGCAGGCTGTAGCAGAGGTCTGCGGCTTTGCCGCCAGTGCACGTAACTTGAACCTCTGCAGTTTGCCCGTAGCCGTCTTTGGCAGCTCGCTTACAAACTCGATCCAGCGCGGATACTTGTACGGTGCCAGGCGCGACTTGACGTGCTGTTTGAGCTCCTCGGCGAGTGAAGGGGTTGCCTCCACGCCCGTCTGGAGCACAACGAAGGCGAGCGGTTTGACGAGGCCACCTTCATCTTCCCTGCCGATGACAGCTGCCTCCAGTACGGCGGGATGAGAGATCAGTGCCGACTCGACCTCCACCGGCGAGACATAAATGCCGCCCACCTTCAGCATGTCATCGGTCCGGCCGGCATAGACATACCGGTCCTCGCCATTGACATAGTACTTATCCCCCGTGCAGGTCCAGGGTCCTTGGAAAGTGCGCCGACTCTTCTCCCGGTTGTTCCAGTACGCCATAGCGGCTGTCGGACCGGCAACCTGCAACTCGCCAATGTCTCCCATCGGAACGGATCGGCCCGCGTCATCAACGAGTCGCAACTCATAACCCGGGACCGCTGTGCCGGTCGTGCCGTAGCACACGTCACCGGGTCGATTGGAGAGGAAGATGTGTAGCATCTCCGTGGAGCCGATACCGTCCAGAATATCGACGCCGAACTGGCGGGCCCAGCGTTCGCCGATGTCCCGCGGCAACGCCTCGCCCGCCGAGATACAAGCCCGCAAGCTCATCTCACTTGGCGAAGGAGCCTGTGCTGAAGCCAGCAGAGACGAATACAGCGTTGGCACACCACAGAAGATCGTCGGACGAAACTTGCGAAGACGCGCAAAGACGGCCTCGGAAGTAGGGCGCTCGGCCATCAGGATTGTCGTCGCTCCGACCGACAGCGGAAAGCTCAACGCATTGCCCAGCCCGTAGGCAAAGAAAAGTTTGGCCGCGGAAAAGACGACATCGTGCTCGCAAAGACCGAGTATCGGGCGCCCATACAGTTCGGCGGTCTGGATGAGACTGGCATGTACGTGGATGGTGCCCTTCGGCGCACCCGTCGAGCCGGAGGAGTACAGCCAGAAGCACGGATCATCCCGCCCGGTTGCGACCGGGTCGAATGTTCCAGCGGCCCGGGCAAGCAGGTCACTGAACGAGTGCGCCCCGGCCCTGGCGCCCCGCGAGATGATTACGTGCTTGAGCGTCGGGATCTTAGGTATAACTTCCGCAAACACGGGGAGGAGGGATGCGGACACGATCAGCGCGCAAGCCCGGCTGTCATGCAGCATGTACTCGTAGTCAGCCGGGGTGAGCAGCGTGTTGACGGCAACCGGCACCACGCCAGCCTTGATGCTTCCGAGGAACGCAGTCGGAAAGTCGATCGTATCCTGCAGACACAGCAACACCCGCTGCTCGGGTTGCAAGCCCAACGCCGCCAGCGCACCGGCACACCGGTCCACGCGCTGCGCCAGTTCCCTGTACGTGCAGCTCTCATGGTCGTCCACGTAAGCTAACTTCTCACCCCGCCCGGCGCGCAGATTGCGCTCGATCAGATCGTAGGCCGCGTTGTATTCGCGCGGGATGTCGAGGACGGGCGGGCTCACGCTGTGATCCGCAGAGCTCAATCGAGGCATGGCAGCCGTTTCCCCCTTACTGCCTGTTACCGCTCAAGTGCGCTTGGCCGTGCGCTTGAGCAAAAAGCTGCTGGGGGTATACGAACATGAAATATAGAGCAAGGCAAGTAGCACATTGGAGCGCCGTGGGTATGGAAAAGCGGCCCAAAGGGCCCATACCCCCACCTATGCCCGAGGGACTGTGCGATATAGCGCTTGAACTGATCATCAAACTGGCGGTATAACGCATCTCATGAAGCCCTCCGCCAAGCCCAAAGACAGGGCAAATCCAGCGGCGCGATCGATTTCGGCGCCCGTGGGGCTCGCCGATTCCGATCCGGAATTCCTGGCGAGTCTTGGCCGGCGCGTTCGCGCGGCTCGTGAGCAGCGCGGAATGGCGCGGAAAATGCTCTCCCGGACTGCAAGCGTCTCGGAGCGTTATCTCGCGGCATTGGAAGCTGGCGAGGGGAACGCTTCCGTTATTCTGTTGCGCCGGGTGGCCGGGGCGCTGGGCATGAGATTGACCGATCTGCTGGACAGCAGTGAACCGGCTCCCGAGCAGCGCCTCATCCGGCGCTTCCTCGATAGTCTTCCACCGCAGCGGCTGGAAGAGGCTCTTCGCCGGCTGACTCTGGAGTTTGGGCAGGATGAGGCAGTTCGTCGCAAGCGCATCACGCTCATTGGCCTGCGCGGCGCGGGCAAGACCACCCTGGGTGGCGCTCTCGCCAGTGAGCTGCGCCGGCCATTGATCGAGCTCGATCGCGAGATCGAGCGTGAGGCCGGTATAAGCCTCTCCGAAGTCTTTCTCCTCTACGGACAAGCGGGCTACCGCCGCATCGAACGCCGCTGTCTCGAGCGAATGATCAACAGTCAGGACGACATTGTGCTCACTGTCGGCGGCGGTATCGTCTCGGAGCCTGAGACCTACAATCTGCTGCTGCTCAATTGCTTTACGGTGTGGGTCAAAGCCGCCCCCGAGGAGCACATGTCGCGCGTCGTCGCCCAGGGCGACACGCGGCCGATGGCGGGCCATGCGGAAGCAATGGACGATTTGCGAAATATTCTCACGGCCCGCGAGCCGCTCTATGCAAGGGCCGATGCGGTGATCGACACATCCGGGCGCACTGTCGAGCGGAGCTTTGAAGCCCTTCGGCAGCTGGCCGCCGCGAGCTGAATAGCGAGGAACATGCTCATGGCGCACGCTGCCGTATCGCTGCAACCGCAATCCGGGCAATGGGTCACCTTCGATACTCACCCGGAGCAATATCGACATTGGAAACTGTCATTCGATGGTGTAGTGGCGACGCTGCAGATGAATGTCGACGAGGAAGGGGGCTTGCGGCCGGGCTACAAGCTCAAGCTCAACTCCTACGACCTCGGAGTCGACATCGAGTTGTACGACGCGCTGCAGCGGCTCCGGTTCGAGCATCCCGAAGTACGTACTGTGGTGCTGACGAGCTCCAAGGAGCGCATCTTCTGCTCCGGTGCGAACATCTTCATGTTGGGGCTCTCCTCGCATGCGTGGAAGGTGAACTTCTGCAAGTTCACCAACGAGACGCGCAACGGAATCGAGGATTCGAGCCGTCATTCAGGGCTCAAATTTCTCGCTGCCTGCAATGGCACGACCGCAGGGGGCGGCTACGAGCTCGCTCTTGCCTGCGATGAGATTCTCCTGGTGGACGATCGTTCAGCCGCAGTCAGTCTGCCCGAGGTGCCGCTGCTGGGAGTGCTCCCGGGTACGGGTGGGCTCACCAGGCTGACCGACAAGCGCAAAGTGCGCCGCGATCACGCGGATATATTCTGTACAGTCAGCGAAGGCGTGCGCGCTCCGCGCGCCAAGGAATGGAGGTTGATCGACGATCACGCCAAGCCGCAGCAGTTCGCCGCCCTCGTTCAGCGGCGCGCGCTCGAGCTTGCCGAAATGAGCGATCGCCCGCATGACGGGCAGGGTGTCGGACTGACTTTGCTGGCACGCACCATCGACGAGCACGGCTATCACTACTCGCACGTTGATGTGCGGATTGATAGAAAGGCCCGCACGGCAACCCTGACTGTCCAGGCACCCAAGGCCGAGCAGCCGCTGGATCTCGCTGGAATTCTCGCGCTGGGCGCCGAGTGGTGGCCGCTCGCGATGGCACGCGAGTTGGACGATGCCATCCTCATGCTCAGGACCAATGACCTCGAAATCGGCACGTGGATACTGAAGACGCGCGGCGAGCTTGGGCGAGTTCTCGCGGTTGACGCTACGCTCGTCTCCCACAGGGGCAACTGGTTCGTGAGAGAGACGGTAGCCATGCTGCGACGGACACTTGCGCGACTTGACGTCACCTCCCGATCCTTGTTTGCCCTGATCGACAAAACGTCATGTTTTGCCGGCACGCTGTTAGAGCTGGCACTGGCTGCCGATCGGAGTTACATGTTAGCCGCACCGGAGAGCTCCGACGCCCCGCGGATTGCGGTGTCCGCCATGAACTTCGAGTCGTACGAGAGCGCTGCGCGGCTCAGCCGTCTCGGGTCCCGTTTTTATGGGGAATCGAAACCCATTGAAGGAATACGCGCCGCAATCGGCCGCGCTCTTGCCGCCGAGGAGGCGCTGACGCTTGGCCTGGTGACTGCCACGCCGGACTCGCTGGACTGGGATGACGAGGTTCGTCTGGCAATCGAAGAGCGCACGAGTCTGTCGCCCGATGCCCTGACTGGTCTGGAGGCGAGTCTGCGGTTCGGCGGCCCTGAGACGCTGGAAACCCGCATCTTCGGACGGCTGTCCGCGTGGCAGAACTGGATCTTCATCCGGCCGAACGCGGTGGGCGAGGCCGGAGCGCTGAAGGTCTTCGGCACTGGCAGCAAGGCTCGATTCAACTGGGAACGTATCTGACACCCCGGAGCACCCGATGAGCATCGACTACGAGCAGAAGATCCCGAACAACGTGGATCTCGCCGGTGACAAGACTCTGCAGCGGGCGCTCGAGCATTGGCAGCCCGAATTCCTCAACTGGTGGGGCGACATGGGCCCGGAAGGCTCGGGCGCGTTCGACGTCTATCTGCGTACCGCCATCAGCGTGGATCCGGGCGGCTGGGCGAATTTCGGTCACGTGAAAATGCCCGACTATCGCTGGGGGATCTTCCTCAATCCCGCCATCCCGGATCGCAAGATCAGCTTCGGCGCTCACAAGGGCGAGCCCGTGTGGCAGGAAGTGCCGGGCGAATATCGCAGCAATCTCCGGCGGATCATCGTCACTCAAGGCGACACGGAGCCGGCATCCGTGGAGCAGCAGCGGCACCTCGGGCTGACCTGCCCCTCGCTCTACGACTTGCGCAACCTGTTTCAGGTGAACGTGGAGGAAGGCCGGCACCTCTGGGCCATGGTGTACCTGTTGCACCGCTATTTCGGACGCGACGGTCGCGAAGAAGCCGAGGCACTGCTGGAGCGCCGCTCGGGCGATGCCGACAATCCCCGTATTCTCGGAGCGTTCAACGAGCGCACGCCGGACTGGCTGTCCTTCTTCATGTTCACGTACTTCACGGATCGGGACGGCAAATTTCAACTGGCCGCGCTGGCCGAGTCGGCATTCGATCCGCTCGCGCGCACGACGAAGTTCATGCACACCGAGGAAGCTCACCACATGTTCGTGGGCGAATCGGGCGTAGCACGTATCATTCAGCGCACGTGCGAGGTCATGGCGCAGAATAAAGTCGACGATCCGGCGCGCGTGCGTAGTCTCGGTGTGATCGATCTGCCGACGATGCAACGGTACGTCAACTTTCATTCCAGCGTCACGCTCGACCTGTTTGGCTCGGATGTCTCCTCCAACGCGGCGACGTTCTACACGACCGGTCTGAAAGGCCGCTTCGAGGAAGCACGCATCACGGACGATCACGTGCTACTGGATCAGTCGTACCCCGTGTTCGAGCCCGTCGCCGGCGCGCTGGTGACGCGTGAGGCGCCCGCGCTCAACGCGCTGAACGAGCGGCTGCGCGACGACTTCGTGAAGGACTCGGTCGCAGGTATTGCCCGCTGGAACAGGATCATTCAGAAGGCGGGCATCGATTTTCAACTGGCCGTCCCCCACAAGGCATTCCACCGGCAGATTGGCCCTCTGGCGGGCCTCAAGGTCTCGCCGGAAGGTCGCGTCCTGAGCGAAGCACAGTGGAGCGGCCATGTCGGGCAATGGCTGCCCACGACCGAGGACCGGGCTTTCGTGGGTTCGCTGATGGGCCGCGTGGTGGAGCCCGGCAAATTCGTCAATTGGATCGCGCCTCCCGCCGCCGGCATCAACAAACAGCCGGTCAACTTCGAGTATGTCCGTTTCAATTGACCCACAGCGGCCCCGGGACGAGCTCGGGACCGCCGCAGCTCCCGTAGCGGCGGCAAGCGCTGCTGACAGGGGCATTGCCAGGCAGCACCTGATCGATCCGGAAATCTGCATTCGCTGCAATACCTGTGAGGCCACGTGCCCGATCGGCGCCGTCACGCACGATGACCGTAATTACGTGGTCAAATTCGACGTCTGCAATGCCTGCAACGCTTGCATCTCCCCGTGTCCGACCGGCGCGATCGACAATTGGCGGCAGGTACTGCGGCCAAAGGCCTATTCGCTCGAAGAGCAGCTGGGTTGGGACCAGCTGCCCCGGCAGGAAGAGTTGGATATCGGTGCGGGCACGGACCTGCCGACCGAGGTCGTCGCCGCGACGGTGCTGGCCATCGCAGGGCAGGGAGGCGTGGCGCCCCCGCCGTGGTCGGCACAGAAGCCTCGGGTCAATTTGTACTCCCTGAAGAATCCGGTCATCGCCGTAGTCACGGGTAATTACCGCCTGACGGCAGACGATGCGGTGACCGACATCCGCCATATCGTCCTGGACTTCGGTGCGTCCGCGATGCCGGTGCTCGAGGGCCAGACCATAGGCATCGTTCCGCCCGGAGTGGACGATCGCGGCCGACCACACTACGTGCGACTTTACTCGGTAGCGAGCCCGCGCGACGGCGAGCGCCCGGGATACAACAATCTGTCTCTCACCGTGAAACGGGTCACAGAGGACCATGAGAACAGACCAGCTCGCGGGGTATGTTCCAACTATCTGTGTGATCTGAAGACGGGCGACGAGGTGCAGGTGGTGGGCCCCTATGGCACCAGCTTCCTGATGCCGAATCATTCAGGCGCCGCTCTCCTCATGATCTGTACCGGAACCGGCTCGGCGCCAATGCGGGCTATGACGGAGCGCCGGCGGCGCCGGACGCATTTGAAAGAGAATGGGGAGTTGATGCTGTTCTTCGGCGCGCGCTCACCGTCCGAGCTGCCTTATTTCGGCCCGCTCACCCACCTGCCGAAGGAATTCATAGACAACAATCTCGCGTTTTCCCGTGTTCCCGGGAAGTCCAAAGAGTACGTGCAGGATCTGATTCGGGCCCGTGCCGCCGACGTCGCGCGCCTGCTTCGAAACGACGAGTCGTACATCTATATCTGCGGGCTGAAAGGCATGGAGCAGGGCGTGGATGCGGCGTTTCGGGAGGTGTGCGCAAGACATGAAATGAGCTGGGACAGCGTGCTGCCGCGTCTTCGGGAAACTGGGCGATACCACGTCGAAACCTACTAAGGGAAGAGCTGCGCCGCAGCTGACGGTGCCCCAGATGTTGTTCCCTACCGGGGCATCTATGGGTATTCTGAGCCGACACGTCACGCGGAGACAGAAAATGGCCCCCACCGCCCGGTGCCGGCGTGCCGGCGAACTGGCAAAGCTGAGCGTGCGGTTCCTCGCCATCGCGGTGTTGCTGCTGAGCTCGTACGGCGCTCCAAAGGCGGCGCCCCCGCAAGAAAAGCCTCCCCGGATGGTCGTGGTGACGGGTAAGGATCTCACCGGGACCGTCTATAAAAAGCTTGGGCTGCCGAACCAGCAGTATTGCTGGGACACCTGCCTCAAGGAGGATAAATGCAGCGGCGTGCGCTGGGGTGTGATCGAGGGGGATACGGCCGGCCTGTGTCTGCTGATCACGGGCCCGTTGGCGTTCAAGGAACCGGTCCAGCCGAAAACCGAAGACGGCAAGGCCATCCACGTCACTGTCAGTAAGAAACAACGCGACACGGCTGCGGGCGGGGTTTGATGGCCCGCGCGGGATTGAGCTGATGGCGCCTACCGACTCCTGACAGCGGCTCCGGGCCGCGGCCTTGTCGAGGACCGCGACCTGCTGACCCTGGAAGAGAAAAGCGCCGCTCGCGGGCCTCCTTTGCAATCCGGACGTCGAAGACGGCGTGAGAACGATGCAAGCACGCCGGCCGCAAGCGCAGCCTTCCACGCTTTTCTGGCCGGGTTATGGCCAATCGGAGGACGTGCGCAGGGCCCAGGAAGTCGGCTTCGACCAGCATCTCACGAAGCCCGTCGATTTTGCGATGCTGGAGCGTGCGCTGATGGGGGCGTCCGGTAGGCCCCTATGAGAGCCCGGTGTCGACTATAATACCCGCACCCGCAAGAGTGATCGTCAGCCCGGAAGGCTGGCGAGACTCGAGCTTGGAAGACTGTGAGGAGATGTCGATGGCCCCCCGAGTGACGCGATCCGGCAATCCAGGCCTGAATGAAAGGATTTTTGCGAGTCAGCCGCGGCCCGCCCTGGGCAGCGAGCGGATGACGCTGCAGGGCTCGATCAATAAGTCGTTTCTGCTCCTCGTCGTATTGCTGGCTGGGGCGTTCTGGCCCTGGTCAGAGTACCTGGCGACCGGCGATGCTTCCGTGGTCTCGACGTCGGTGCTGGTGGGCGCGCTCGGAGGTTTCGCTCTCGCCCTCGTGATCAGCTTCAAGGCGACCCTGGCCCCTTATTTGGCACTGCCCTACGCCGCGCTCGAAGGCCTGGCGATTGGTGGTATTTCAGCGCTGCTCGAGCGGCGGTATCCCGGAATCGCGATTCAGGCGGTCGGCCTTACCTTCGGTGTACTGGCGGTCATGCTTTTCGCGTACCAGATGCATTGGATCCGCGCGACGGAGCGTTTCCGGGCGGTCGTCATTGGCGCGACCGGTGCGATTGCCCTGGTTTACCTGGTTTCAATGGTCCTGGGCCTCTTCCACGTCAACGTGCCCGTGCTGAACGACGCGAGCCCGCTGGGCATCATCCTTTCGCTCGTGATCGTGGGCGTCGCCGCGCTGAACCTCATCCTCGATTTCGATTTGATCGAGTCGGGCGTGGCACAGGGCGCACCCCGCTACATGGAGTGGTACGCGGCGTTTGGCCTACTGGTCACACTGGTCTGGCTGTATATGGAAATCCTGCGCCTGCTGAGCAAGACCCGCCGCTCTTGAGCCTGCGCTAGCGCTAGCGCCAAGAGTCGAAAGCGACTGCTTGGCGCCGTCCGACCTACTCCGATTCCGTCGACGAATACGACGGCATCATGGATGGGGGCCGCATCATCGATGAGGTCGGTTCCGTCAGGTCGGGCAGTTCGAGGCCCGGCGACGGGGGTTCCACAGAAGCGGTCGCGGGATCGAAGGCTTCCGACTCGGGTGGGTTGGGGTCCGGGCCGGCCGGCTCCTCGACTGCCGAGATCTGCTGAGACTGCTGGGCGCTGAGCTGCGAGCCGGGCACGCCTTGTTCTGCGAAAAGGGGAGCGGGGCCCGACCGCCCAAAGAGCGGACGCTCTGCCGCCACTGTCGGACCCTGGGCGACGGAATCGCCAGCCCTGAGCCAGTGGAAGCTCATCGCCGTGAGGGCGAGCGCCGCGACGAGCCCCGTCCCCACGAAGAATACCGTGCGCCTCGGGCCACGGGCGGAGGCCGCGCCAGGATTGCGCATGGAGCCAGGGGCCATCGCCATCCGGGCGAGCTCGGCCAGCGACCCCACTGACGATAATGACGATGAGGCCTGTTTCAGGGGCCTCGGTTGCGCGGCGCTCGCGGTGGGCGACTCAAGTGCGCGGTCCTTCCCGGTCCCTGGCACTCTAGCCGCGTTTCGTCGAGCTTGCGCCCGTTGAAACGCCGCCCGCTGCGACTCGGTCGGGACTGTGGCGGTCCGGGTGGGGGGGCGCTTCTGCGTGCCTCGATACGCTGCCAGTTGCGGTTCGGCGGATCTAAGCGCCTGGGTTTGCAGGCGGCTACGAGCGAGCGACAGAGCAGGCAGCAGCCTCCGCGCGTCGATGGGATAAGCCATAGTGCCAAACAGGCCGGACAAGTCGAGTCGGCTCTGGAGCTGTTCGAGTCGCGCTGGGCGGGCTGCGAACAGCCGCAAGGTAGCCGGTGAGAGGGTGGCGACCTCGCTCAGCAATTCCAGACCGCTGTAATCTGTCAGCTCGTCGCAGGCCACGACGAGAGCGAACTGCCGCTGCTCGAGCAGCTCGATGCATTCGTCCCGGCCGGTGCCCGTCGCGATCTCGAGATGCTCCCCGAACGTGCTGGCAATCGCCGCCAGCAGCGCAGCATCCCGATCTGCAACGAGGATCCGCATAGGTATGGACACTTTGCTCCGTGCGCTGGTTCGGATATGAATGAAGACTGCGTGCCCGCTGCGGACGCGGCGCGCGCTGATCCTTCTGGATACCACAGTTTTGTCGCAAAGTTGATGACCGCAATCACAGACACTGTGCGGACAGTCAGATGAGGCAGCCACTCATGCGAGCTTGCGCCGTGGTTCTGTTGGCACTCGTGCTCCTGCCGCAGCGTCGCACGCAGGGCAGAAGTCCAGGACCCGGCCGCTAGACGGCAACCCTGATGCCCATCGACTCGGGGACGCGATAGCCCTCACGCCCATTGGCTCACAACAAGGGACTCCGCGCCTGTTCGCGCGGAGTCCGCCGGGTACCGTTGGCGTTACTTCTGGTCCGCGTAGATCTTCACCAGCCGATATAGGAAATCGCGTCCTTCGAGAAGCGACTTCACTCCGACGTACTCGTTCAGGCCGTGAATGTGGCCGAGGTCGGGGCCGACGAAGACCGGCTCGATGCCATAGGTCGGAATACCGGCGGCATTGAGGAATTCGCCGTCCGTCGCGCCTGGCTGCAGGATGGGAAGCACCGGAATGCCGGGCCAGAACTGGGCTGCGAGCTTCTCGAACGGTCCCATCACTTCTTTCGTCAACGGTGGTGGCGGGGAGCTCGGGCCGCGAGTCTCGAGGGTCGTCACTTTCACTGCCGGGTCGGCGACGAGCTCCTCGAGCTTGTGCCGCACGGCTTCCTGCTCCACACCAGGGAAGATGCGGCAGTTGATATTCGCCCGGGCGCGCTGCGGGAGGGCGTTCGTTGCATGACCTGCATCGAGCATCGTCGCGACGCAGGTCGTTCGCAGCGTCGCGTTCCAGGTCGGATCCTTGCTCGAAACGAGCGTTATGGCAGCCGCATCGTTTGGATTGCGCACCAACGCGTTCATTGCATCGGCAACTTCGGAGTTGCCTTTGCCCGCCTGTATCCGCGCCATACCCGTAAAGAAGGCGCGATTTCCGTCCGTGAACTGCGCAGGAAACTCGTACGCCTCGATTTTCTTCAGGGCGCCCGCGAGGTGATAGATGGCGTTGTCCTTCATAGGTCGGGAGCTGTGTCCGCCCGGATTCGTGACTTCCAGCCGGAAGTTCTGCGACAACTTCTCGCCGGCCTGGATCTCCATGGCAACGCGGTGACCCTGCTCATCCAGCTCGCCCGCAGCCCCTTCGTTGAGGGCAAAAGCGGCGTCGATGAGATCTCGCTGGTGTTCGGACAGCCACTGGGCGCCATTGAATGCGCCACTCGTCTCCTCGCCGCAGGTAAGGGCCAGCTTGAGCGTCCGGCGTGGTTGGAATTTCTCTTCACGATAACGGATGAAAGTATCGACCCAGATGGCGGCCTCGGCCTTGTCATCACTCGAGCCGCGTGCGTAGAAATTGCCGTTTTCCTCCACCAGCTTGAACGGATCGCGCACCCAGTCCTCGCGCTTCGCCTCGACCACATCGATATGCGCGAGCAACAGAATTGCCTTGAGCTTTGGATCCCGGCCGGGATAGATGACGACCAGGCCGCCTTCCTTCGGGTGATCCGGCACTGCGAATGGGTGGAAGGCCTCGTCGGGGAACCCGGCTGCTTTCAAGCGAGTCGCCATTCGCTCGGCAGCCAGCGTGCAGCTGCCAGCGGAAAGCGTCGTATTCGTCTCGACCAGCTCCTTATAGAGCTCGCGGAAGCGCGGCTCGGTGGCGGACGAAGACGTGGGTGCGGTCGCGGCGTGAGCCACCGAAACGCTCGTCAGCAAGGCCGTGGCGATGGCGACGGAAAGGGCCTTTTTCATTCTTCAAGCTCCTCGCGGGGTTCAGTTCCGCGCAAGGTTGGCAATTAGACGTGCGTTTGCGCCCTTTCGCAATGGGTTGAGCGGCGCTCTCAGCACACCTCGAACAGGCCCGCGGCTCCCTGGCCGCCCCCGATGCACATCGTCACCACGACGTATTTTACTTTTCGGCGGCGCCCTTCGATCAGAGCATGTCCCATGAGTCGTGCGCCGGACGCTCCGTACGGATGCCCCACGGCAATGGCGCCGCCGTTGACATTCAAACGCTCATCCGGGATCCCGAGACGGTCGCGGCAGTAGAGAACTTGCACGGCGAAGGCTTCGTTGAGCTCCCATAGACCAACATCCTCGAGCTTCACGCCCGTACGCTCGAGCAGCCGGGGCACGGCGAACACGGGACCGATTCCCATTTCATCCGGTTCGCAGCCGGCAACGGCGAAGCCGCGAAAAATCCCGAGTGGCTCGATTCCGCGCCGTTCCGCAAGCCTCGCGTCCATCACGACACAGGCGCTCGCCCCGTCGGAGAACTGACTGGCGTTACCCGCGGTGATCACTCCCCCCGGCAAGACGGTGCGGATTTTTGACACCCCTTCGAGCGTCGTATCGGGGCGGATGCCTTCGTCGCCGCTCACTGTGATTTCACGTGTGCCCAGCAGACCGCTTTTCTCGTCCGCAACGCCCATCGTGACCTTCATGGGGGCAATTTCATCGGAGAATTTACCCGCCGCGCGCGCCTCCGCTGCGCGCTTCTGGCTGCGCGCTCCATATTCATCCTGCCGCTCGCGGGAGATGCCGTAATGCTTCGCAACCTTCTCGGCGGTTGCGAGCATGGACCAATAGACTTCCGGCTTGTGCTCGACGAGCCAGGGATCCTGACGCATGTGAGGGTTGGCCTCGTTCTGCACGCAGGAGATGGACTCGAGGCCACCGGCGACGATTACAGGGACCTTCTCGGTCATGATCCTTTGGGCCGCCATGGCAATTGTCTGCAATCCGGAGGAACAGAAGCGATTCACTGTGACGCCGGCGGTCGAGACGGGAAGACCGGCACGCAGGGCGATCTGCCGCGCTATGTTGCCTCCCGTCGCCCCCTCACCCAGCGCGCACCCCATCATTACGTCTTCGACTTCCGCCGGATCGATTCCGGCGCGCGCCACCGCCTGCCGTACCACATGGCCACCCATCGTGGCGCCGTAAGTCATATTGAATGCACCCCGCCAGGACTTTGCGAAGCCGGTGCGAGCCGTGGAGACGATGACAGCGTCGTTCATGAAATGGCGTCCGCAGATTTTTGGGAGTCAAAGGCGGCGAACGACGAGCCTGCGGCTGCCAGTTTCGCAATGAGAGGCGCGGGCGTCCAAGGTTGCGGATGTGCGCCGCGGGCGTAGCGGCGCATGGCGTTCACCACCTCCATGAGGCCGACGGTGTCCGCATAAAACATCGGGCCGCCGCGCAGGACGGGAAACCCATAGCCGTTCAAATAGACGAGATCGATGTCGGAGGCGCGCTGGGCGATGCCTTCCTCGAGGATGCAAGCTCCCTCGTTGACGAGCGCATACACGAGCCGCTCGACGATTTCGCGGTCGTCGATTTTGCGGCGAGCAATGCCCAGGCCGGCGCTGTGACGCACGATCATTGCGTCGACTTCGGGATTTGAATACGGCGTGCGCTCGCCGGCACGGTAGTCGTACCAGCCGGCGCCGGTTTTCTGCCCGAATCGGCCCATCTCGCACAACTGATCGGCAATTCTTCCATCAGTGGACGGGTGTCCCTCGGCGGCGCGCCGCTTGCGGATGGCCCAGCCGATGTCGTTGCCTGCCAGGTCGCCCATGCGAAAAGGGCCCATCGCAAACCCGAACCTCTCCACCACGCCATCCACCTGCGCGGGCAGGCAGCCCTCTTCGAGCAGATACCCCGCCTGGGCCGAATACCGATGCAACATGCGGTTGCCGATAAATCCGTCGCACACTCCCGAGACGACGGCGAGCTTGCGGATCTTCTTCGCGAGCTGCATCGCCGTGGCGAGCACGTCCTTCGCGGTAGCTTTCCCGCGCACGACTTCCAACAGGCGCATGACGTTGGCCGGGCTGAAGAAGTGCAGGCCGATCACATCGGCAGGTCGGCGGGTGTACGCCGCGATCCGGTCCACATCGAGCGTGGAGGTATTGGTGGCGAGTATCGCGCCGGGCTTGGCCACGGAATCCAGCTTGCGCAATACCGCTTCCTTTACCGCGAGATCTTCAAACACCGCCTCGATGACGATGTCGGCGCCCCGCAGATCGTCATACGATACCGTTGGGCGCAGCAGGGCCATGCGCTGGTCCAGGTCCGCCTGGGAAAGCTTCTTCTTTCTGACGGAGCTTTCATAGTTGCGCCGGATCGTTGCAATCCCTTTGTCGAGGGCTTCCTGAGCGACCTCCAACAAAATGACCGGCAGTCCCGCATTCAGAAAAGTCATGGCGATGCCGCCACCCATGGTGCCCGCGCCAATGACGCCGACAGATGCGATCGGCCGGGTGGGATTCTTCGCCGGCACGTCAGGGATTTTTGCCGCCGCGCGCTCTGCAAAGAACACGTGGCGCATGGCACGTGACTGCGAGCCTTGCAGAAGGCCGAAGAAAATCTCCTGTTCCTTGCGCAGGCCATCATCGAAAGTCGCGGCGGTGATGCCAGCCTCGATAGCATCGATGCATGCGATCGGAGCGGGGTAGGCCCCGGCCTTTGCGCGCACCATGGGGCGCGCAAAGCCGAGAAATGCCTCGTGATGCGGGTAGGCCAGCGGCCGATCGCGGGCAAGTTGTGGTGGCATGCGGTTGGCAACCACCTCGCGTGCCACAGCCTTCGCACCCTCGAGGAGGTTGCCTTCGATGATCCGGGTGAACAGCGCGGTATTGGCCAGATCGGCGCAGCGCATAGGCTCGCCGCTCACGATCATGTTGACGGCCGTTTCGAGTCCCACGAGGCGCGGCAGGCGCTGCGTTCCCCCGGAGCCGGGGATGAGCCCGATTTTCACCTCCGGCAGCCCGACGCGCGCATCAGGAGCGCCCACGCGAAAGTGGCAAGCCAGCGCCAGCTCGAAGCCGCCGCCCAGGGCAGTACCGGAGATCACGGCGATCGTCGGTTTCGGACAGCGCTCGAAGGCACGCACCAACGTGGCCAGATGCGGCTCTGCGAGCATCGCAGGTGTGTTGAATTCCTTGACGTCGGCGCCGCCGGAGAAGAACTCCTCACTGCCGATCAGGAGGACGGCGGCGATGGCGGGATCCGCTTCCGCTCGTGCCAACTCGCTGGCAACTCGTTGCCGCGTGGCGTGCGACAGAGCGTTGACCGGTGCATTGTCGAGCTGGATGACGGCTACATCGCCGACCGGGTGTAGCGAAGGAGAATTCATGGCGACCGTCCGGGTGGTTGGCTTGAAGCGGGGGGCTATTGTTCCGCAGTGCAGAACAAACACCCGCGAAGGCAGCGTAGCTTATCGTTTGAAACCGATGCAAGCTGCGTAGGTCCATTGCAGAGTAGCTCGTGGCCTGGGCAGGGTAGATGATTCGCCTGCGACAGTTGTGAAATACTAGCCTGGACTGCAGGCAAGAGGTGCCGGGCCATGGATCTTGATTTCAGCGCAGCGGAGGACCGGTTCCGCGAGGACGTGCGCGGCTTCGTGCAGGCTCGCTTGCCGCCGGCCGTCCGCGCCCGAGCCTCGCGCGGCCTGAGCCCGACGCGGGATGACTATTTGTCCTGGCATCGCACGCTTCAGGAGCGCGGCTGGGTGGCGCCGGGCTGGCCGGCGAAGTTCGGCGGCTGCGACTGGTCTCCGGTACAGCTGCATATTTTCGAGGAGGAGATGGCCCGGGGCGACGCCCCGCTTCCCTTGCCCTTCGGGACGAAAATGGTCGGGCCGGTGATCATGGAGTTCGGTACGCCCGCGCAGCAGGGTTTGTTTCTGCCGCGCATCCTCTCCGGAGAGCATTGGTGGTGTCAGGGCTATTCGGAACCGGGGGCAGGTTCCGATCTCGCGTCTCTCAAGACCCGCGCCGTGCGTGAGGGGGATCATTACGTCGTCGACGGTCAGAAAACCTGGACGACGCTGGCTCAATACGCGGATTGGATCTTTTGCCTCGTACGGACAGATCCGCAGGCCAAGGCACAGCGAGGAATTTCATTCCTGCTGATCGATATGCGCACGCCTGGAGTGAGCGTGCGGCCGATCATCACGCTCGATGGCGCGCACGAGGTGAACGAGGTCTGGTTCGAGAACGTTCGGGTCCCCGTCGGAAACCTCATCGGCACAGAGAACCAGGGATGGACCTACGCAAAGTTTCTGCTCGCTCATGAGCGAAGCAGCTTCGGCGGCGTGGGTCGTGCGAAGCGCGAGCTCGAGCGCCTCAAGGGCGTTGCGTACTCGGAACGCAGGCACGGGCGCCCGCTCCTGGAAGACGCCTTGTTTGCGGCAAAGGTCGCGCAGGTGGAGATTGACCTGATGGCGCTCGAGATTACTAATCTGCGCGTGCTGGACGCCGCTCGGGCGCAACGGGCGCTGGGACCGGAAGTTTCCATTCTCAAGGTACAAGGCAGCGTCATCCAACAACGGATCTCCGAGCTGTTGCTCGAAGCCGTGGGTCCGTACGGCTTGCCCTTCGTTCCCGAACGCGAGCGCCACGGCGCTACAGCGGAGGGGATCGGACCGCCCCATGCCGCCGGACTTGCCGCCAGATACTGCAACGAGCGCAAGCTCTCGATCTTCAGCGGCTCGAACGAAATTCAAAGAAACATCATCGCGCGGATGATGCTCGGATTTTAAACGGAGCAGGTGTCATGGACTTCACCCTCAGCGACGAACAGCGGGCCCTCCAGGATTCGGTGCAGCGTTATGTCAGCAGGCAGTACGCCTTCGAAAGCAGGCGCGCCATCGAGCGTACCGCCGCGGGTTGGAGCCCGCAGGTGTGGCAGGACCTCGCCGATCTGGGTGTGCTCGGCATCAATGTGCCGCAGGAGCACGGCGGTCTGGGCTATGGGCCGATCGAAACCCTGCTCGTAATGAATCTGTTCGGCAGCTGTCTGCTGCTCGAGCCCTATGCCGCGAGCGCCGTGGTTGCAACCGCAGTACTGCGCGACTCTGCGTCGACGCACCTGCAAGCGTCCTGGCTGCCGCGGCTGGTGCGCGGGGAAGCAGTGGCCACGCTCGCCCATTTTGAGCCAACGTCGCGCTTCGACGCACGGCAGGTGCGCTCGCGTGCGACCCTGGCAAACGGCGGCTACGTACTCCAGGGGCAGAAGGCATTGGTAGAGCATGCTGCCGCGGACATTCTGTTGGTATCGGCGCGAATCGCGGGTGCCGATGACGCGCAAGAAGGCGTTTCTCTCTTTGTTGTTCCACGCGATGCGCCCGGACTCTCGTTGCGCTCCTGTCGCACGCTTGATGGTCGAAGTGCGGCGGATATTGCGCTCGAGTCGGTTGAGGTTCCAGCATCGGCGCGAGTGGGTATGGACGGTGGTGCACTTGCGGTCATCGAGCGCAGCCTCGGTTTCGGGACGGCGGCGTTGTGCGCGGAGGCCGTCGGTGCCATGCAGGCACTGGTGGATGCCACGGTTGCGCATCTTAAGACGAGGCAACAGTTCGGGCGACCGATCGGCAGCTTTCAGGCCCTGGCCCATCGCGCCGCTGACATGCTGCTCGAGCTGGAGCAAGCGCGGTCGATGAGCTTCCTTGCGGCGGTCCGCAGCATGGGCGCGGACGACCGCGAGCGACAACGGGCGCTCTCAGCTGCAAAGGTGATTACGAACCGCGCGGCTCGTTTTATTGGCCAACAGGCGGTGCAGCTGCACGGCGGTATGGGAATGACAGATGAGTTGCAGGTGGGGCACTGGTTCAAGCGCCTGGCCGCCATTGAGATGACGTTGGGCGATACCGACACCCACTTGCAACGCTTCGCTGCGTTGGGTACGTTTCCGGCCAGCGTGCGCGCAACATAGGGACCACACGCTCGGTGTCCTTCGATGCCGCGCATCATAGTGCGGTACACACTGTCTAATTGGTGACGTCGCGGCCCTTGCTGGACATGCCTTCCTCCCAGGTGCTCCAGCCGGAGTTCATCCCGTAGGGAACCCGTTCCATGATGGCCGCGATCTGCTGGACCTTGCCGTGCTCGATTCGGAAGGCCTCCGCCAGCTCCCAGGTCCAGGGCTGCTTCGGTCCGGCCGTGACGGTGCGGCCGTCGGGAGTCTGGAAGGTGCGGGTGTCCCCCGCCATGTGATCGAAAAAAATGTAGCTGAAGACCAGCCCGCGCTCCGGATCCACCGCGACGAAGCGACGGTCACGAATGCGCGACACGAAATGGAGCAGGCCGGATTCGAACTGCTCCCGGCAACTCCATTGACTGGAGTAGGTGTCGGCGGTCTTGGGGTCCGGTCGCGTCTGGCCCGGCGGGGTAGGGGCGTTGGTGGTGAACGTGCCGTTCTCGATGCGGTTGCAGTTGTCATCGAACGGATAATCGCCCTTGCCGTCATTCTTCTCCATCCCGCTGAAATACCGGTTCGCGGTGTTCAACAGCTCCGCCCGCGACATCTGATCGCGCGCGGGCAGAGTGTCCCGCCAGGTGTAGCCGATCTCCTCGAACCCCAGCGCGGACTTCTCACTGCGTTGCACGAAGGATTCCACAGCGGAGATCTGCCCTTTGCGGATTCTCAGATGCAGAGCCAGCATGGCTGGCGTGTCTGCTTCCCTGATCGAGCCGAGAAAACTGACATGACCGGCCTCGACATCGGCGACGAACATGCGATAGGTGCCCCTGGCGGTGATGGTTCGCCACAGGCCATCTCCGAGCTCGAGTTTCTGGCCGTTCTCGGTGAACGGGGCGCTCGGCGCCAAGGCAGCCCGTTTGGGGTCATGGGCGAGCAGGGCGTCGAGATATTGATCGACGAACCCTTCGAGGCAGGCACGCTCACACGAAGTCGATGCCGCGTGGGCAGTACCGTGGACCAGCGGGAGAGTCAGCAGAACCCAGGCTCCGTTAACCACCGCCGCGCGAATTCGCATGAATCAATTCCCCTATATTCATTGATGCAAGACGACGCCAGTGCTGCGTGGCCCGGATTTTCATCCGCGCACCAACTCGCCGACGAGCTTGCGATAGTGCTGGTTTTCATTCTCGACAGGTAGAGCTTACCAACCCTTTTTGCAAGCGCTACGGACGCCGCGGGCAGGCCGCCCGCCGGTACACCGACTCCAGTACGCCGGCCCCCCGGTACCCGGCGCCCGGTAACCCGGCGCCCGGTAGCCCGGCGCCCGGAACTGCGGGGCTCGAGCTTCGTTGTTCGAAGCAGCGCGAACAGGAGAGACAGCGATGATGAGCCGACACCTGGGTGCCAGACGGCGGCCGAAATGGGGACTGGCTCCGTTTTGCGCGATTGCGGCGATCACGGGGATGATCACAGGGACGACCATCGCGGCCGACGCCGCGCAAACCAACGCCATCCATTTTGAGCTGCCGCCTTTGGTGCAGCCCGCGTCTGGCGAGCACCATCCGGGCAAGGTCGTCTGGACCGACCTGGTGACCTCCGACCTCGCCGGCGCCAAGCGTTTTTACGGCGAGCTGTTCGGCTGGACCTTCACCGACATTCACACCGGTGACAGTGATTATTCAGTAGCCCTTCATGATGGCGAGCCCATGGGAGGGCTTCTGGAGCGGCCGGTCCGCGCGGGGGAGCAACGGCAGCCGGCTTGGCTGACGTTCATATCGGTTCGCGATGTGGCCGCGGCGGAACGCGCCACGGTTGCCCATGGTGGCAAGGTCCTCTCGAAACCTCGCAGCTACCCGCAGCGCGGCCGGCAGGCTGTGTTTGCCGATCCGCAGGGCGCGGTCTTCGCAGTGCTGCAATCGACCAGCGGCGATCCGGCGGATGAGCTGGCAGACCCGGGCGAGTGGATCTGGAGCTCTCTGGTGACACATGATCCCGGCAAGGGCGCGGCTTTCTACCAGACCGTGTTCGGCTACGAGGCGTTCGATTTCTCGAGCGACGACGGCCAGGAGCACGTTCTCCTCGCAACCAATGACTACGCGCGCGCCAGCTCGAATGCGCTGCCCGCGGGAACGACCCCGGCACACCCGCATTGGCTGAATTTCGTGCGCGTCGTCAGCACGCCTGATGCGGTCGCGAAGGCGCAGGCACTGGGAGGTCGAGTGCTGGTTGAGCCTCATCCTGATCGACACGGCGGCCTCGTCGCTGTGGTTGCCGATCCCGCGGGCGCTCCCTTCGGTCTGCTCGAATGGACCGTCAAGGACAGCAAGGAGGTGGCGAAATGAAAACCCGGGTCAACATTGCGCCGACCCGAACGGCGGTCATCGGTGCACTCGCAGCCTTGGGTGCGTTGCTGGGCTCCCTGGGCGGTTGCGTGACAGCCGGCTATGAAGTCGGCTCCGGATACGAAGGCGGAGCCGAACTCGGGTATGGCGTCGACTATTATGAGCCGTACGGATATGACTACCGTGGATGGGGACGGGGCTATGCGGTCGGGCCGCCTCTGCGAAGCTATGGTTACCGCGATCGCGAAGCCGAACATGACCACGGTCGCGATCGAGACCATGACCGGGAGCGCGGACAGCCGCAGGGCCGGCCAAGCCCGCGCCTCTCCAACCCACGGGCCTACCATCCGGCGCCATCGGGCCGGCCCATGCCGTCGATTCCGTCACAGCCGCGTGGCAGCCAGTCTCGGGGCGGTGAGCGGGGTGAGCGGGGTGACAGGGGCCACTAACGACCGCCAGCCAGCCGTGGCGCAGCCCCGGCGCAGACGTTAAGGCCGCCCGCAGGCGGCCTTTGATCCGGTATCCGCAGCGGAGGAGTTACCTGGGCTGCAGTGTCCGGTTATAGACGACGACGAAGAAATGTCCCAGCAGCAGCACCACGCTGGCAACGATTTGTATGGCAATTAGATCAACCACGATAGTTCCTTGAATTCCTCAATTCCTGAAGTCTGTCAGGCGGGCGCAGTTTACCTATCCGGCGTGACGGCTCGGTGAAACAACGCACGTTTTGGACTTATTTCACCGGGATGTAACAATAGACCGGTGATTCCCCCGGATTCCCGGACTTCCTGGCCTGAAAGCGCGGCATGGTACCTGGCGACAATCGATATTCCCGTAGAGCGGCAGCCAAAGACTCGAGTGGAATGGTTCACGTTCGCGGCGCGCGTGAACACAACCTGAAGAACATAGATGTCGACATTCCCCGCGACTCCCTGGTTGTTTTCACGGGTGTGTCGGGATCGGGAAAATCGTCCCTGGCCTTCGGCACACTCTATGCAGAGGCGCAGCGGCGTTACCTCGAATCGGTGTCCCCCTACGCCCGACGGCTCTTCCATCAAATGGCGGTGCCCGAAGTCGACGAGATCGACGGCCTCCCGCCGGCCGTGGCCCTGCAGCAGCAGCGTGGTTCGCCAACAACACGCTCGTCCGTAGGCAGCGTTACAACACTGTCGAACCTGCTGCGGATGTTGTACTCCCGCGCCGGCGATTATCCGCGGGGCCAACCGCTTCTCTACGCCGAGTCGTTTTCGCCGAACACCCCCGAGGGCGCCTGTCCCAAGTGTCACGGACTCGGTCGCATCTACGAGGTCACCGAGAAGTCGATGGTGCCCGATGACACCCTCACGATTCGAGAGCGCGCGATTGCGGCTTGGCCCACAGCGTGGGGCGGCCAGAATCAGCGGGACATTCTGGTCTCGCTGGGATACGACGTCGACCGTCCCTGGCGGGAGCTCCCCAAAAAGGATCGGAACTGGATTCTCTTTACCGAGGAGCAGCCGGTCGTTCCGGTTTATGCCGGCTACACGCCGCAGGAAACGCGCCGCGCGCTCAAGCGCAAGGAGGAACCCAGCTATCAGGGGACGTTCAGCAGCGCCCGGCGCCACGTGTTGCATTCCTTTGCCAACACGCAAAGCCCCCTGATGAAGAAGCGTGCCCTGCAGTACATGCTCGGCACCGAATGCCCGCTGTGCCATGGTAAGCGCCTGCGCCCGCAGTCGCTGTCGGTGAAGTTCGCAGGGCTGGACATTGCGGATCTGTCGCGGCTGTCGTTGCAGGCGTTGACGGGTCTGTTGCAACCGTATGCGGACGCAACTGCCGCCCGCCTTACGAAAATAGCCGCCGAACATCCCGAGAAAGCGCTGGTCACCCAACGGGTCACTCAGGATCTCATCGCACGACTGGAAGCGCTGCTGGATCTCGGACTGGGTTACCTGTCGCTGGAACGCAGTACACCGACACTCTCACCGGGCGAGCTGCAGCGGCTGCGCCTGGCGACGCAGGTGCGCTCCAACCTGTTCGGCGTCGTGTACGTACTCGATGAGCCCTCGGCCGGCCTGCATCCCGCGGATACGGAAGCGCTGCTCACGGCGCTGGAGCAACTGAAGAGCTCAGGGAATTCACTGTTCGTGGTCGAGCATGATCTCGATGTGATCCGGCGGGCCGACTGGATCGTGGATGTCGGGCCCGCGGCGGGGGAGCAAGGCGGCTTCGTGCTTTATAGCGGTCCACCCCAGGGGCTCGAGCAAGTCGCGCAATCCCGGACCCGAAGTTACCTGTTCGGTCGGCCCGCGCTTCCCGAGCGCGCGCCGCGCATGCCACAGGGCTGGATCTGCCTCACCGGTGTCACACGCAACAACCTGCATGAGCTCGATGCCGCCTTTCCGAAGGGAGTGCTCACGACCGTGACCGGTGTTTCCGGCTCCGGCAAGTCAACTCTCGTGAGTCAGGTGCTCGTGGAGCTCGTAGCACAGCGGCTCGGCCACGAGCTTGGGCCGGAAGAGACCGAAGGGGACGAACTGGAACACAGCGCCGTGGCCACTTTGGGCGGACAGATCGTCGGGGCCCTGGATGGGATCGAGCGCCTGGTGCGGGTCGATCAAAAGCCGATCGGCCGTACGCCGCGCTCCAACCTCGCCACCTACACCGGCCTGTTCGATCACATCCGCAGGCTGTTCGCACAGACTCCGGCGGCGCGCTCCCGCCGTTACGATGCGGGGCGTTTCTCGTTCAACGTGGCGAAAGGCCGTTGCCCGACCTGCGAAGGCGAGGGCTTCGTGATGGTGGAGCTCCTGTTCCTCCCCAGCGTCTACGCACCCTGTCCCACCTGTCACGGGACGCGATACAACGGCAAGACGCTCGAGATCGAATACCACGGTCAGTCGATCGCCGACGTCCTGGGCATGACCGTAGATGCCGCCGGCGAATTTTTCGCCGACGAGCCGCACGTCCAGCGCTCTTTGAATGTCCTGCGCGAAGTGGGCTTGGGCTACCTGCGCCTCGGACAGCCGGCGACCGAGCTCTCAGGAGGCGAGGCCCAGCGCATCAAGCTGGCTACCGAGCTGCAACGGGCCCAGCGCGGCCATACCCTCTACATCCTCGATGAACCGACGACTGGATTGCATCCATCGGACGTGGAGAAGCTCACCGCACAGCTCGATGGCCTGGTCGAATCCGGTAATACCGTGATCGTCGTCGAGCACGACATGCGCGTGGTCGCCGGCAGTGACTGGGTAATCGATATTGGGCCCGGGGCCGGTGAGGAGGGCGGGCGCATCGTGACCGCGGGTCGGCCCGCTGACGTGGCCCGGGCCGCTGGCCGTACCGCCCCTTATCTGGCGCGCTTCCTGGGCGAGAGCGCTCAAGGCCGGAGACTTCCAAGAAATCATAAGGAATCGTGAGCGGCTTGCAGCTGCATCGGCTCGGGCTCACGTCCGCGAGCGATGCGCTGCAGCCTGGTCCAGAAGTGATCCTGGGTGTCAATAGACTCGCGGGCCTTAAAACGCAGCGTAGCCACGCTCCGGCGCGCCGGAAACTTCCACCCGCGAAGTGAGTCAACGGCACATGCCTTTTCCTGCGCGGGCTCGCTGTTCCCACCCACATAACGAGTTAGAGTGTCGCGCCGATGTCACAATAAACCGTCGTGGCCGTGCGTCATTGCCATGAGGCCATTGGAATAGCGCCCCCGCCGGGATATTTTTGCTGAGCACGCCGCTCGCGAGTGCGAAATCTGGTGAACATGTGATTGAACAAGAAGAAGTGATTGCGCCCCCGTCGCAGGGTTTCCTGCGCCGCCACCGGGGCGCCATCATTATCGTCGTCGTCATCCTGGGTCTGATCTTCCTGCTGGTGAGATTCGTCCATCACAAGCAGGCGGCGGCCGGGGCGAAGACGGGCTTTGCGCGTGGCCGCGGCGCTGGTGGCGGACAGAACATGCCGGTCGCGGTCTCCGTGGCGACCGTGAGGTCGGGGGATATCGAGGTCCGTATCCCGGCGCTGGGGACGATCACCCCGCTCGCGACCGTTACCGTCAAGACGCAGATCTCCGGAATTCTGCAGCAGATCGCCTTCAAGGAAGGGCAGCTCGTGCATGCCGGTGACTTCCTGGCGCAGGTGGACCCCCGGCCCTACCAGGCCATCCTGAGCCAGGATGAAGGCAATCTGCGCCGCGACCAGGCCCTCCTGGTCGACGCGCAATTGAATCTGAAGCGCTATGAAGAGCTGATCACGCAAGACTCGGTCGCCCAACAACAGGTCGATACCCAGCGCGCCCTGGTGGACCAGTACCTGGGAACCGTCGAATCGGACAAAGCGCAGATCAACACCGCGAAGCTGAATCTCCAGTACACGCATATCGTCTCGCCCGTCACGGGGCGCGTCGGGCTGCGCCAGGTGGACCAGGGGAACTACGTCACCCCGGGGGACACGAACGGGATCGTCGTCGTCACCCAGTTGCAGCCGATCACGGCGCTCTTTGCAATTCCCGAGGACAACGTCACGAAGGTCATGCAGCGCCTGCATGCCGGCGCCACGCTCGGAGCCGAAGCCTACGACCGCACCAACAGCACCAAAGTCGCGGACGGTAAGGTTCTGACGGTCGACAACCAGATCGACACGACGACAGGCACCGTCAAGCTGCGTGCGGAGTTCGACAACAAGGAGGGCCTGCTGTTTCCGAATCAATTCGTCAACATCCAGCTGCTGGTGGATGAGCTGAAAAACCAGGTCGTCATGCCCAATGCAGCGGTGCATCGCGGCGCGCCCAATGGTGTCGTCACCACCTTCGTCTACCTCGTGAATGCGGACAGCACCGTCTCGGTGCGTCCCGTGACGCTGGGAGTCGTCGATGGCGAACGTGTTGCAGTGGCGAATGGACTGACGCCTGGAGCTGTCGTAGTGACGGAAGGCGGAGACCGATTGCGTGATGGAGCCCCGGTCACTCTGCCCGGACCTACCCCGGCGCGCGTGGCACCCGCCGGTGCCCATCCGCACGCCGCCAATGGTTCGCGCCGTAACCGACAGCACGCCGGCCAACCTCAACCCCAAGCCCAATGACGCGCCGCCCTGGCACGCCTGAGGCTCGTCGCACCTCTGGCCGCACGGCCAGGCGGAATGAACCCGCATGAATCCGTCACGCCTCTTCATCCTGCGCCCGGTGGCGACGACGTTGCTGATGATCGCAATTCTGGTCGTCGGGCTCATCGCGTTTCTGCAGTTGCCGTTGTCGGCCCTGCCCGAAGTCGCGTACCCCACGATCCAGGTGCAGACGTTCTATCCGGGAGCGAGTCCGGAGGTCATTACCTCCGCGATCACCGCGCCTTTGGAAAAGCAGTTCGGCCAGATGCCGGGCCTGAACCAGATGTCGTCGACGAGCTCCGCCGGCGCATCCGTCATCACGCTGCAGTTCAATCTGTCGCTCGCCATCGACGTCGCCGAACAGGAAGTGCAGGCGGCGATCAGCGGGGCGCAGAACCTGGTTCCGCAGGACCTCCCGGCACCGCCGATATACGCGAAGGTCAATCCCGCCGACGCACCGGTGCTGACTCTGGGCGTCACGTCCAAAGTCATGCAGTTGACCGCGGTGGAGGACCTGGCCGATACCCGCATCGCGCAGAAGATCTCGCAGATCAAGGGCGTCGGTGTGGTGAGCGTTACCGGCGGACAACGGCCCGCGGTCCGCGTGATAGTCAATCCCCGCGCCCTGGCCGCCTACGGACTGAACATCGACGATCTGCGCACCACCATCAGCGTGGCCAATCAGAATGGCCCCAAGGGCACTCTGGACGGCCCTTCGCGCGCCTACACGATCAATACAAACGACCAGCTCAAGAGCGCCGATGAGTACTCGAACATCGTCGTCGCTTACCGCAACAGCTCGCCCGTCCGGCTGCGGGATGTAGCCAGTCTCGTGGAAAGCGCCGAAAACACCAAGCTCGGCGGCTGGATGAATCGCACGCCCGCCCTCATCGTCAACGTTCAGCGCCAGCCGGGCGCGAACGTGGTGGATGTCGTCAACAGGATCCAGGCCCTCCTGCCGGAACTGCGAGCTTCGCTGCCTGCCGGTGTCGATGTCTCCATTCTGACCGACCGCACCACGACGATCAGGGCGTCCATCCGGGACGTCGAATTGGAGCTGACGCTGGCGGTCGCGTTGGTCGTGCTCGTGATCTTTCTGTTTTTGCGGAACGTGCCGGCCACGATCATTCCGAGTCTGTCCGTGCCGCTGTCGCTCGTCGGTACGTTCGGAGTGATGTATCTGGCGAACTTCAGCCTCAACAATCTCTCGCTGATGGCCTTGACCATCGCCACGGGTTTCGTGGTCGACGATGCCATCGTGATGATCGAGAACATCACGCGTTACATCGAGGCCGGCGAGCGTCCGCTGGATGCGGCGCTGAAGGGCGCGGGGCAGATCGGTTTCACGATCATTTCATTGACGGTGTCGCTGATTGCCGTGCTGATTCCGCTGTTGTTCATGCAGGACGTCGTCGGGCGGCTGTTCCGGGAATTCGCGGTGACGCTGGCGGTCACGATTCTGATCTCGGCGGTCGTGTCGCTGACGCTGGTGCCCATGTTGTGCGCGAAGCTGCTGAAGCACACCCCGGCACAAGAGTCGCACGAGCCGAGGAAGGGCGGATGGTTCGACAAGCTCGTCGAATGGTATGCCCGCCGGCTGACCTGGGTGCTCGATCACCAGCGGCTGACGCTCTATGTGGCGGTCGGGACGCTGGTGGTCACGGGATTGCTGTATTGGCTGATTCCGAAGGGCTTCTTCCCCGATCAGGATACGGGCCTCATACAGGGTGTGTCGGAAGCCACCCAGTCGGTTTCCTATGCGTCGATGGCGGAGCGCCAGCAGGCGCTGGCGGCCGCAATTCTCACCGATCCGGATGTGGAGAGCCTCTCTTCGTTTATCGGTGTGGATGGCAACAACGTCACCCTGAACAGCGGCCGGTTTCTGATCAATTTGAAGCCGCGTGACGTGCGGACCGCAACCGCCACCGAAATCATTCGCCGGCTGCGGGCGGAAACGGCCGATGTGGCTGGCATCATTTTATATATGCAGCCGGTTCAGGATCTCACTCTCGATAACACCGTCAGCCGCACGCAATACCAATTTACGATGGAGAGCGCGGACTCGGTCGCGCTGTCGACCTGGACGCCGAAACTCGTCGCGGCCCTTCGTCAGCAGCCGGACCTTGCGGACGTGGTAAGTAACCAGGAGGACAATGGGCTAGCCGCCTTTATCACGATCGATCGCGACAGTGCAGCGCGTCTCGGCATAAGCGTGGGCACAGTGGACAACGCCCTCTACGACGCGTTCGGCCAGCGGATCGTCTCCACGATCTTCACGCAGTCGAATCAGTATCGCGTCATTCTGGAAGCCGACCCGACGGAGTACATGTCCGTGGATTCGGTAGCTTCGATATACGTGCCGTCGGCAGCGGGTGGGCAGGTACCGCTGTCGGCTATCGCCAAGGTTGCTGTCGAGCAACGACCGCTGCTCATCAATCATCTCGCGCAGTTCCCGGCCACTACCGTCTCGTTCAATCTGGCGCAGGGTGCCTCACTGGGCGCGGCGGTGACCGCGATCGAGTCGGTGGAGCGCCGTATCGGAGTACCTGACAGCATCCGCACCACGTTCCAAGGCGCGGCCCTCGCGTTTCGCAGCAATCTTTCGAACGAGCTACTGCTGCTCGGGGCTGCCGTGCTTGTCATGTACATCGTGCTAGGCGTGCTGTACGAAAGTTTCATCCATCCCGTGACCATTCTGTCGACGCTGCCTTCGGCCGGCATCGGAGCGCTGCTCGCGCTCATGCTGGCGGGGGATGATCTCACTATCATCGCGCTCATCGGCATCATCCTGCTCATCGGCATCGTGAAGAAGAATGCGATCCTCATGATCGACTTCGCCATCGATGCGGAGCGCACGCAGGGGTTGCCGCCGCGCGAGGCGATCTACCAGGCGTGCCTGCTGCGATTCCGACCCATTCTCATGACGACGGTAGCGGCCATCTTCGGAGCGTTACCTCTGATGTTCGGCACCGGCACCGGCTCGGAGCTACGCCATCCGCTCGGTGTCAGCATCGTCGGCGGCCTGCTCGTCAGCCAGGTCCTGACGCTATTCACCACGCCCGTGATCTATCTGGCGTTCGACCGTCTGGCGAAGCGCACCATCGGTGGCGATCAGGCGGAAGCGCGTGGCCGCCCGGACCTGGCGGATCATCCGGCGTGAATATTTCGGCGCCCTTCATCGCGAGACCCGTGGCAACTATTCTGTTGACGATCGGCGTCGCGTTGGCTGGCGTCTCGACGTTTCCGCTGCTGGGAGTGGCGCCGCTGCCGAGAATCGAGGCGCCGGCCATCTTCGTGTCGGCATCGCTTCCCGGAGCCAGCCCGGAGGTCATGGCGAGCTCGGTGGCGACACCGCTGGAGCGCCATCTGGGGGCCATCGCGGACGTTGACGACATGACGTCCTCGAGCAATACGGGTTCGACCAACATCCAGCTCGCCTTCGGCATCGATCGCGACATCGACGGTGCTGCCCGTGACGTGCAGGCGGCGATCGTGGCGGCGCATGCCGATCTACCTTCGGCCCTGACGCGCAATCCCTCCTATCGGAAACTCAACAGCTCGATGTTTCCGGTCATGAACATCGCGATGACCTCGGATGTGCTGACCCAGGGCCAGATATTCGACGCCGCGGACGCGGTGATCTCGCAGCGCCTGTCGCAACTCAAGGGGGTCGGCGGCGTAAACGTCAACGGGAGCGCGCTGCCGGCCGTGCGGGTCGAGGTAAATCCGCTCTCGCTGTCGAAATACGGTATCGGCCTCCAGGACATCCGCGCCGCGATTTCCAATTCGAATGCGAACGCACCCAAGGGCGCCATCGAATCGGACCTGCTGCACTATCAGATCTACACGAACGACAATGCCCGCGATGCCGAGCCTTACCGGAATCTGATCATCGCGAACCGCAATGGCGCGATCGTGCGGCTCGGGGATGTCGCGACCGTCACTGACATGCAGGACGGCGCCACCGAGAACATCCGCACGTACGGTCTTTACAACGGCAAGCCCGCGGTGTCGGTGCAGGTGTTCCAGCAGCCGGGTGCCAACATTGTCCAGGTCGTCGACGAGGTCAAAGCAGAGCTGCCGCTGCTGCGGGCCTCCATCGACCCGAAAATCGATCTCGTGGTCACCTTCGACCGCTCGCTGACCATCCGCGCCTCCTTGCGCCAGGTCGAACAGACTCTGATCCTGGCCGTGGCCATGGTCATCCTCGTCGTCTACATTTTCCTGCACAGCTACCGTGCCGCCCTGATCCCCGCCCTCGTCGTTCCCGTCTCCCTGGTCGGCACTTTCGGTGCGATGTACCTGCTGGACTACACGCTCGACAATTTCTCGCTGATGGCGCTCACCATCGCCACGGGCTTCGTGGTCGATGATGCCATCGTGGTCATGGAAAATACGACGCGCCATATCGAAGAGGGTATGAGCCGCATGCAGGCCGCGCTGCTGGGAGCTAAGGAAGTCGGCTTTACCGTCCTGTCCATGAGCCTGTCGCTGATCGCGGTGTTCATTCCGTTCATGCTCGCCGGCGGTATTGTCGGCAAGCTGTTCCGTGAGTTCACGATCACCTTGTCGGTGGCGATTCTGATCTCACTCGTCGTTTCGTTGACCACGACTCCGATGATGTGCTCGCGGCTGCTGGGCCGCGAGCGGCGCACCGATCTTTCATGGTTCGGACGCGGATTCGAGCGCGGCTTTCATTCGATGCGGCGCGGCTACGAGCGGACGCTCGGCTGGGCGCTGGATCACCGCCCGCTGATGATGCTGATTCTGCTGGTGACGGTCGGCCTGAATGTCTACCTGTATATCGTGGTGCCGAAGGGATTCTTTCCGCAACAGGACACCGGACAGCTACAGGGCGGCATCCGCGGCGACGCCTTCAGCTCCTTCCAACTCATGAAGGGCAAGCTGCAGCAGGTTGCGGCGATCATCCGGCGCGACCCGGCGGTTGCCGCCGTGACCGGGTCGGTGGGCGGCGGCGGCTTCGGGCCGGGAGGGGGAGGCGGAGCCGGCGCGAGCGTCAGTGTGACGCTGAAACCTCTCGCCGAACGCAGGATCTCCGCGGATGCCATCATCGCCCGGTTGCGGCCGCAACTCGAGAAGGTGACGGGCGTGCGCACGTTCCTCCAGGCGGTGCAGGATCTGGGCGGCGGCGGTGGCGGCCGATCGGCCAACTCGGAGTATCAATACACACTATTGGGTGATGATCTCACCGAGTTGCGCACCTGGTCGGCAAATCTGCGCCGCGCGCTACAGGCCGTGCCCGAAATCACGGATGTGGATTCGGACCTGCAGCCTGGCGGGCTGGAGGCCGACGTGATCGTCGATCGGGACAGCGCGTCGCGGCTCGGACTTACCGAAAGCCAGATCGACAACTCGCTCGGCGATGCCTTCGCCCAGGCGCAGGTGTCGACCATCTACAACCCATTCAGCCCGCAGCAATACCATGTGGTCATGGAAGTCGCGCCCGAGTTCTGGCAGAACCCGGAGGTTCTGAAAATGCTGTACGTCAGCACCTCTGGCGGGTCGGTGAGCGGCACGCAGGCTACGCAGGCGGTTGCGGGCACCACAAAGTTCAAAACGACGGCGGCAGCGGCTTCGAATAGCGCTGCCGCGGTGGCTGCGGATGTGGCACGCAATCTCGCGGCCAATTCGCTCGCGAATGCGGGTCGTGGCAACACGTCGACCGGTGCGGCCGTCAGCGTGAGCCCTGAAACCGTCGTCCCGTTCTCGGCCTTCAGTCGCCTGGCCATCAATACGACACCCGTGAGTGTCAATCACACCGGCACGTCGGTCTCCACTTCCATTTCATACAATCTCCCGGAAGGGGTATCGATCAGCGCCGGGCTGGCGGCGATCGAGCGCACCATGAACGAGATCCATATGCCGGCGAGCATTCGTGGCGGCGCTTACGGCACTGCGCGGTTGTTCCAACAGAACACCAGCAGCCAGCCTCTCATGCTCGCAGCGGCGTTGCTGGCAATCTACGTCGTTCTCGGCGTCCTGTATGAAAGCTACAGCCAGCCGCTCACCATTATCTCTACATTGCCCTCTGCAGGACTGGGAGCGCTGCTGGCGCTGATGGCCACCGACACGGAGTTCAGCCTGATTGCCTTTCTGGGAATATTGCTGCTGATCGGAATTGTGAAAAAGAACGCCATCATGATGGTCGACTTCGCGCTGGAGGCCGAGCGCACCCTGGGACTAGACCCGCGCGCCGCTATTGCCCGTGCATGTTCCCTGCGCTTTCGGCCGATCATGATGACGACCTGTGCGGCCATCGCCGGCGCTCTGCCCTTGGCCATAGCCTCCGGCGAGGGTACCGAGATGCGTCGCCCGTTGGGCATCTCAATTGTCGGTGGCCTGATCGTAAGCCAGCTTCTGACGCTCTACACGACGCCTGTCGTCTACTTGTACGTCCATCGCTTTTCGCGCAAGAAAAAGCCCATGCAGGAACGCCACCACGTGGACTCGGGCTGGTCGCCGACACCGAACAATTAACGAACTGATACTGATACGCACATGATGAATTTCGGCCGTGGAGTGCTATTCGCATGCGGATGCGCACTCGTTACCGCGTGCGCCGTAGGTCCTGACTACAAACGGCCGCAGGTCGAGACTGCCCAGAGCTTCAAGGAGGAAAACGGCTGGAAGCCCAGCGAGCCCGCCGATGTGCTCAGTCGCGGTCCGTGGTGGCACATTTTCAATGACGATGTGCTGAACGGGCTCGAAGACCAGATCGACATTTCGAACCTGAACGTGAAATCCGCGGCGGCGGCCGTCGAGCAGGCCCGGGCCCTGGTGAACCAGGCGAAGGCGGGCTTCTGGCCCACGATTACCGCTTCCGGGGGACCGGCACGTGAAGGTGTGGGTACTGCGCCAGCGCGCACCTTCGTCGGCGCGGGAGTGTCGGGCATCTGGAATCTCGACATCTGGGGCCAGATCCGCCGTTCCACGGAAAGTAGCCGCGCCTCAGCGCAGGCAAGCGAAGCTACGCTCGCCGGAGCGCGCCTGTTGGCGCAGGCTGATCTGGCGGCTGACTACTTCCAGCTGCGCGGCCAGGATCAATTGCAGATCCTCCTCAACGATACCGTTACGGCCCAACAGCAATCGCTGAAGATCACGGAGAATCGTTATCGAGTTGGCGTCGCCGCCAAGGCCGATGTCGTGAGCGCGCAGACGCAGCTGCTGTCGAGTCAGGCACAGCAGGTCAATGCGGCCATTCAGCGGGCGATCCTCGAGCACGCGATTGCCGTGTTGCTCGGGCAGCAGCCCGCGAACTTCTCCGTGACCCCGGTGGCGATGCGAGCCGACGTGCCGACCGTCCCGGCAGGTGTCCCATCGAGCCTTCTCGAAAGGCGGCCGGACGTGGCGCAGGCGGAGCGCAGGGTCGCTGCCTCCAATGCCCAGATTGGCGTGGCCAAAGCGGCTTACTTCCCGAGCCTGTCGCTGACGGGCTCCGACCAGTACACGGGTAGCTCGTTCGGTCAGCTGTTCAACATTCCGAATCGTGTCTGGTCAGTGGGCCCATCGCTCGCCGGGACATTGTTCGCGGGCGGCCTGCATCGCGCGCAGGTGGCGCAGGCGCGAGCGGCCTGGGAGCAGAGCGTCGACGATTATCGGCAGACCGTGCTGGCCGGCTTTGAGCAAGTGGAGGATGAGATCGTCACCTTGCGCGTGCTCGAACGGCAGGCAGCGATCGAAGATCAGCTGGTGCAGGCGGCGAGAGAGGCGGAAAGGCTCACCCTCAACCAGTACAAAGCGGGCACGGTGCCCTACAGCAGCGTGATTGCCGCACAGACGATCCGGCTCTCGAGCGAGCAGTCCGCATTGAGTGTCCTGGTGAATCGTCTTACGGCGAGCGTAACGATGGTCCAGGCGCTAGGGGGAGGCTGGACGTCCTCGCAGCTTCAGTAGAGACCTTCCTGACCGGGGTGGCCGGGTGTTGCCCCATCCGCCTGGCCCCGAAGGGCCAGGCTCTCGCGACGGGGCTTCAAGGGGACACGGATGCGCTATTTGGCTGGCTTCGTGGTCGACTTCAGGTCCATGTCGCGCTCTTCGCCAGCTTTCGAGTGCGAGCGGCCGATACGCTCGGCTGCCTCCATCTCCGATTGCTCGGCGGACGACTTCGGCGCAGCCTCGTGCGCGGCCTTGTCGATGTCCGCCTTGTCGACGAACTCCTTCACCTCCTTGCGATAGCGGCGCGCGGCTTCGTAATCGCCCTCGCCCTGAACATTCGGCTTGTCTGTATTACCCATGACGACTCCTTCTAACTAGCTAAGCCCGCCGCAGGAAGGTCACGACGGCAAGAATCAGGAACACGAAGAACAGGATCTTCGCGATGCCGGCCGCGCTGGCCGCAATGCCACCGAAGCCCAGCACGGCCGCGATGATCGCGATGACAAAAAACACGATGGCGTAATGAAGCATTGCCGCTCTCTCCCAAGAGCTCCAATTTGGAGCAGTAAACGTCCTAGCAACTTTCGCGCACGCGCCGGACTGCGGTCATAGGTCGCTGGCTGACCTTCCTGTAAGACTGCTCCGACTAAGGTGGCTGGTCGATACCGCTGACATCACGGCTCGGCTTCAGCATTTCGCGAGGGTGAGCATCGTTGCCGGGAATCCGGAGCGCCGTCGGAGGGCGCCTGCGCGGCCGCAAGTCAAGCGTGGCATGCGCCTTGCTGCTTCGAGGCGGGCAGACTGCGTCCGGCACCGGCATGCGGCGCTTTTACCCTTCAATCTTGATCCACGACCCGGAGCAGCAGGTCTCATGTCATTCGATAACGCAGCGACCGGTGCCGTCTGCACGCCGGTGCTTCGCGCCCGTGGCCGATAAATGAGGCGGGTTCCTGTCCGGGAGGGGCGACCCTTCCCGCTGGGCGCCACCTGGGATGGTCTCGGAGTCAACTTCGCCTTGTTTTCGGCGAATGCGCACCGCGTGGAGGTCTGCATATTCGACAACGACGGTAACACGGAGGTCGAGCGTTTCGATCTCCCCGAGTACACGGATGAGGTCTGGCACGGCTATCTGCCTGACGCCCGTCCCGGCACGGTATACGGCTACCGCGTCCACGGCCCGTACGAGCCGGACGCCGGCCACCGCTTCAATCCAAGCAAGCTGCTGATCGACCCCTATGCGAAGCAGTTGGTCGGCACGCTGAAATGGGACGACGCCTTGTTCGGCTATACGATCGGCTCGAAGGACAAGGACCTTTCCTTCGACGAACGGGACAGCGCGCCCTTCGTCCCCAAGTCCCGCGTGATCGACCCTGCTTTCACCTGGGGCAATGAGCACCGGCCGCAGATTCCCTGGGATCAGACGATCCTCTACGAGATGCACGTAAAGGGGTTCACGCAACTGAACCCGCGCGTGCCTGAGGAGCTGCGCGGCAAGTTTTCGGCGCTCGGCGACGCTCGCGTGGTCGAGTATCTGCGGCGGCTCGGCGTCACGTCGATCGAGCTGCTGCCCATTCATGCCTATTTCGATGACCGCTACCTGGTCGACAAGGGCCTGGTCAACTACTGGGGCTACAACAGCATCGGGTTCTTCGCGCCCGAGCCGCGCTACATGGCGACGGGATTTGCGAACGAAGTGAAGGAGATGATCAACCAGCTGCACGCCGCGGGACTGGAGGTAATCCTGGACGTGGTCTACAACCACACGGCGGAAGGCAACGAAGGGGGCCCGACCCTGTCTTTCAAGGGAATCGACAACGCGAGCTACTATCGGCTGCTGCCGGACAAGCCACGCTACTACATCAACGATACGGGGACGGGCAACACGGTCAACCTGAGCCACCCGCGGGTGCTGCAGATGGTCACCGACTCGCTGCGCTACTGGACGACCGAGATGCACGTCGACGGTTTCCGTTTCGACCTCGCCACCATACTGGCTCGCGAGCCATACGGGTTCGACGAGGGCGGCGGATTTCTCGACTCCTGCCGGCAGGATCCGATCCTCTCGGGTGTGAAGCTCATTGCCGAGCCCTGGGATGTCGGTCCGGGCGGGTACCAGGTAGCGCGTTTTCCGCCCGGCTGGGCCGAATGGAACGACAAGTACCGCGACGCGGTGCGCGCATTCTGGAAGGGTGACGAGGCCACGATGGCCGAGCTCGCGCGGCGCGTTGCCGGTTCGGGCGATATCTTCAATCAACGCGGCCGCCGGCCGTGGTCGAGCGTCAACTTCATCACGGCGCACGATGGTTTCAACCTCAACGACCTGGTCTCATATGACGAGAAGCACAACGAGGCCAATGGCGAGGGAAACCGCGACGGCACCGACAACAATCACTCCTGGAATCACGGTGTCGAGGGACCCACCGACGACCCCAGGATAACGGCGTTGCGGGAGCGGCAGAAGCGGAACTTCCTGGCTACGCTGCTGCTCTCGCAGGGAACTCCCATGCTCCTGGCGGGCGACGAGCTCGGCCGCACCCAGAAGGGCAATAACAACGTTTACGGCCAGGACAACGAGCTCAACTGGATCGATTGGGGCGCCGTCACGCAAGAGGGACGGATGTTGCTGGAGTTCACTCGCAAGCTCATCGCGCTGCGCAAGGCGTATCCGATGCTGCGCCGCGGCCGGTATCTGCTCGGACAACATAGCGCAGAGCTGGACGTGAAGGATCTCGCCTGGCTCTCGCCGGACGGTTCCGAAATCAGCGAGGAGCAATGGCAGGACGTGCGGGCGAAGGCCTTCGGAATGCTCCTGGACGGGCGCGCGCAACCCACGGGCGTGAAGCAACGAGGCTCCGACGCAACACTGCTGATTATCTTCAACGCGCATCACGACATCGTGAAATTCACGCTGCCGGAGGTGCCGGAAGGCAAGCGGTGGACGCGCCTCATAGACACCAATCTGCCGCTGGACTTCGATACGCCCACATTCGAGTTTCATACGCAGTACGACGTGACGGGCCGTTCGATGCTGCTGTTTGTCCTGAGCGTCGCGAATCGGCGCGCGAAATCCACGCGGACAGGCGTCGGCGCGGTGCTGGATATCGTCGAGGCGCCGATGGAAGAGAGTGTTTGAACGGTCCCGGATAGTCGGGCGGACAGCGCGCTATCGCTGCGCGCTATCGGTGAGGAGATCGGAGATATCTTCGGCGTGCTCTTCTTCCTCGGCGAGCACGCGCTCGAGGATGCGGCGGGTAGTCGGATCGCGCGGTCCGATGTAACTGATCATCTCACGATAACTTTCGATGGCCACCCGTTCGGCGATCAGATCCGCCTTCAGCATGGCCGTGAGCTCGGTGTTCGCGTCATACTCCGCATGGCTGCGCGCGGTCAGGGTCGAGGGATTCATATCCGGATCTCCCCCCAGCTGCACGATGCGCTCCGCGATCCACTCGGAGTGCGCCTGCTCCTGCTGCGCGTGTTCCAGAAATTCCGCCGCTGCCACTTTGGCGCGAATGCCTTTGGCCATGTAGTAGTGGCGCTTGTACCGCAGCACGCAAACCAGCTCGGTCGCAAGCGCTTCATTCAGCAGTCCCACGATCTTGGTCCGATCCTGCGGATAGCTGGGAGTGACCGCACCTTCCTCGATGTGCTCCCGGGCGCGTTGCCGGAGCGTGGCGACATCCGAAAGCACAGCGGCATTGCCTGAAGCTTGTCTTCCCGGTTCGTTCTCCGCCATGAAATCCTCCATCACCTGAGTCTTCGCCAGCCGCTGCACAGGAACGCGACCCTGCGGCATTTGTTCCGCAGCAATGGGGATGTAATCGGGTTCGCCGCGATTGACGAGGCGGCCTACTTGAACAGCAGCACCGCCTTTTGCAGAGTGATCCAGACACCCCAGCCCAGTGGAATCCACACCGCCAACCACGCCGCGGCAACCACCCATGCGGGCGTGCCTTGCGATCCCGCAACGCGCGCAGTGTTCGAAGCGAGCGCGGGCGACGCGGCACCCGCTTGCTTTGGCGCGGTTTCCTCCAAGGTTGCCGTGCTCATGTAGCGACTGGGGTCTACCGGCTTGATCAGCCAGTTGCACAGGAAGCCGATGGCCAGCAGCCCGGCCAAGACGAACATCGTTACGCTATAGGCTTGAGCTCGCGCCATACCGTGATCGAGCTGATATTCACGGATGTAGTTGACGAGTACCGGTCCCAGCACTCCCGCGGCCGACCACGCCGTCAACAGCCGGCCGTGAATCGCACCGACCATCCGGGTGCCGAAGAGGTCCGCAAGATAGGCCGGCACAGTGGCAAAGCCGCCGCCATACATGGAAAGGATGACGCAGAAGAATGCGACAAACAGGGCGAGGCTCCCGGCCGCCGCGGTCCAGGGGATCGAGGCGTAGAGGGCAATCCCCAGCAGGAAGAACATCGCGTAGGTCGCTTTGCGCCCGATACGATCGGACAGGGAGGCCCAGAAGATGCGGCCGGCAATATTGAACAGCGACAGAAGGCCGGTGAAGCCGGCGGCGAGTGCCGCGATCTGGCCCTTCTGCGCGGGCTTGAGCTGGTCAAACGTCGCCTCCACGCCGATGAGCCTTCCACCGAAAACTTCCTGCAGCAGTGGGGAGGCCATGCCCAGAATGCCGATGCCTGCGGTGACGTTCAGGCACAGGACGGCCCACAGTAGCCAGAACTGCTGCGTCCGCCACGCCACTTCCAGGGCGACGTGTTTGTCGGTGACGAGCGCCTTCTTGGTTGCGCTGCCAGGATTCCAGCCGGGCGGCTGCCAGCCCTCCGGAGGCACGCGGTAGCCGAATGCGCCCCCGAGCATGAAGACAAAGTAGATGGCGGCCAGCGTCAGAAAGGTTTCCCACACTCCCACGCTCGTTGGGGTCGCGAAGTGCTTCATCAGCTTGTCGGCCAGCGGCGCACCGATCATGGCGCCGCCTCCGAAGCCCATGATCGCCATACCCGTGGCCATGCCACGGCGGTCCGGAAACCATTTGATGAGAGTCGAAACCGGGGAGATGTAGCCTAGGCCGAGCCCGATCCCGCCAATGACGCCCGAGCCGAGCCAGAGCAGCCAGATCTGATGCAAAGTGACGCCCACTGCGGAAATCACGAGACCGCCGCACCAGCATACGGCGGCGACCACCGCCGCCTTACGCGGCCCGGCCCGCTCCAGCCAGCCCCCGCCCAGAGCGGCGGCGGAGCCGAGGAATACGAAGAACAGGATGAACATCCACTGCAGCTCGGAGATCTTCCAGTCGCAGGTGGTGCTGACCACGCGCGCCAGGAATCCTATGTCGCTCGCACAGGCGACCGGATCGGTGATCCCTACTGCCCGCGACAGCGGCAGCCAGAACACGGAAAAGCCGTAGGCCATGCCGATACAAAGATGGATGGCCAGCGCGGCCGGTGGGATCAGCCAGCGGCTGAATCCGGGTCCGGCGACGGTGCGTTCCCGGTCAAGCAAGCCGGGTGCGGTAAGAACTCCGGTCGTAGCCATCCCGCTGTCTCCCCCTGTAAGAAGCTGCGCAAGTCTACGGAAGCCGTCGGTCAGCAGCCAGTAGGGGAAATGCGACGAGGGTCAGCTGCGAGTGTGTTCCGGCGCGCGAACAGGTGCTTCGGGCCGTCCTGACAGCGTTCCTCAATATTCCAGGTGCAGCCGTACCCCTATGAAACGTGCCGGTCCGCGCTCCTGGTTGTAGCCCGGATTGCGGATGTACTGGAAGTCCGGGCTGAGTTGTACTTTGACGGGAAAGCGTGCGCTGGACTGCGGCAGCTGCGCACGGTAGTAGACCTCGAGTATCTCTTCGCGGCCATAGTGCAATCGCCCGTCTCCCAACAGGAAGCCCGCGCCGCCGGCTTCGAGATAGTCGCGGTGCGGACCCGAGAGACCCTCCGAGACCAGTGCCGAACCGAGCCGGTCATCCGGCCGCCGCCAATGTACGCCCGACACCTGCGCGCCGACGCTGGCCTGGTTGTCGACTTCGGTGAAGGCGAAACTCTCGTTCCGGCCGTCGTTCCAGCCCAGCCGCAGGAACACGCCGGTTTCGCCCTCATCGGCGAGAGGTTGTTCGACATTGATGCCGAAACCCGTCTTGTGCCGTCCTTCCCGGTCGTCCGCAACGATGGAGGGCGGCATAGCAGTCGCCGCCGCGATCGCTAATGCCTCGCGATAGTTGCCCATTGCCGCGGTGTTGCGATAGGCAAGCACCCGAACGACCGTGCCACTGGCCCATGGCGAAACCGTCAACTCGAGGTTCTCACCACGCGCCTGCTGGAGCGAGGACACGAGTGCCTGGCCGTTGGCGGCCTCAGGCATCCGATATATGCCGTACTTCAGCGACCACTCCGGAGTTACGTAGCCGATCACGATTCCGTCGGTGTACCCGCGTGTGTTGGCCGCATAGTCCCATGCGGTGTTGTCCCACAGCGACCAGTTCATGAACTCGGTGCGCGTGGAGCCGGCATAGCGGTTCTTGTCGAAATCATCGTTCACCGCCATCCGGCCCGCCTTGAGCTCGAGGCGCCTAGCGTCCTCCTTCCCGGGTAGCTGATCCTGCGCACGCTCGACCGCGGCCACCTCCGAACCCAGTGGCAACATGAAGCGGACGAAGCTGCGTGCGATGTAAAACGTCTTCTTGAGACCGTTGGCGCCTTGGCGCACGACGTCGCCGTTGGTTAGCCCACCCAGGCCGGTCGTCCCGCTGACGCCGGCGCCCATGAATTTCTCGGTATCGAAGTAAAGCTGTGCCCAACTGACGGGCGCCCACCCGGCATAGAGGCCCATGGTGTGAGTGGCCTGCGTATCGGCGCCGGGACCCAGACTCAGTGGGCCGGAGTACGCGGCGTGCAGGGCATCCTGGTGCTGCAACACATAGGTGTATTGGGCACCGACGATCATGGGCCAGTAGCTGTCCGGCGCGGGGCTCTGCGCGGCAGCGGCACCGGCCGCCATCAACAGCAGGGCAGCCACTTGGAGCGGCTGTCTCGAGGTCGCTTCACGCATCGACAAATCGGCTGCCCCGAATCACTCCAGCGCCGGCGGGCGCCAAGGCGATTGTCCCACATCCGCACTACGGTCCTGTGTACGAATAGCCGCGCATTCACCGAAGAGACAGGCCATCAGGTGCTTGGGCGGGTGACCACGAAGATGCCGGCAATAATGGGCACCGGCTCGGGCAGGGGAGGGAATCAGGGAGAGTGACTAGAGGTGCGGCCACGGCTAGTGGCTTGACCTGGGCTGCCCACCGTCCGGGCGCGCCCAGGCCTGGTGTTCCTTCTCATCCACGATTCGAACGCTGGGCATACAGTGCGGCAAGGCGTGAGCTGTTGATGTCGCGAACGGCCCGGGCCATCGCTTCGGTCCGACACGCATTGCTGTGAGCTCTCCGCGCCAGATCGCGCGAGTTCTCGAGCGGGCATACCTTTTGGGCGGCGCTGGCGATGCGCCGATAGAGGGCGAGGGTGCCTTCGGGCGTTGCGAGGTCCAGATCGCTGTAATTGACTACTTGCGTGGGCGCGGCTTCGGAGGAAGCAGCGGCGGCAGGCGGGGCGGCTTGCGCAAGTGTCAATGCCCCTGCGAGCAGGCATCCCGCCAACAGCGCAAGCGGGCGGGAAGTGAAGCGGTGCGAAGTGAGTTCAAGAGCGGGGGCAGTCATTGGAGCTCTCCTATCGTGACAGGTTGGGTAAGGCGTACGGCGTCATGTCATGCAACGGCGTGTATGAGACTCTCCAACCGCACGCCCGGGAAGCCGCTCAGCCTCGTGCTGATCCCTCCATCCAACGTGTTCGTACCAAGGCAGCCGCCCGCCAGGCCATTGGTCTCTCCCGAAAAACGACAGGTCGCGCAGCAAGGGCGGCCCAGCCGTTGCAACGGCACCGGACAGTTGCCGCGCCGCGCAACGGACTCGTCCCGTAGATCAACGGGTTCGTCCCTAAAAGCAACGCAAGTGCAACGCGGGAACGTGATTGGCGTAGCATATGCGCATAGAAACCAGGCGGGAGACGCCGGATGAGTGCTTTGCCGTCCGATGAAATGCGGGTGATGCAGCTGGCGCTGGAACGCGGCGCCGCTTCAGCCAGTGCGCTGCAGTCAGCGGTGCCCGCACCGGGAGTGCGGCAGCATCTCGTCATTCTCACCGCATTCTGGATCTATGTTGCGTTCTCGAACGTGCTGTACGCGAACAGCATGCAGGCGAGCCTGGCGATGATGCCCGGGGAAATTCATTTCTTTGCGCCGTGGGGCGCGCGTCTTCTGCAGCACGCATTCCTGTATCCAGCGCTGCTTTGTTGTGTCTGGGTGTCCCTGCGCGTCGGTTGGGAGCCGCTATGGCGCAAGGTCCCCATCCAGGTGCTGTTGGGTATCGTGTTCTCGACGTTGGCGACGCCCGCACTGATGTTGGGTGAATACCTCGCCGGCGACGCGGACATGAAGACTCACTTGTGGCCCCACGGCAGCTCCGTCTTCCTGAAAGTCTTCTCGCCCGATGAACTGCCCATGTGGTTGGCCAGCATCACGACGTTCCTGCTGACTTACGGATTCGGGCTCGCGCTGATCGTGGGTTTCGCTTTCTATCAGCGCCTGCGCGACTCGCAACTGCGCTCGGCTGCCCTGGAGCGGGCGCTGAGCGCGGCCCACCTGGCGGCACTGCGGATGCAGCTATCCCCGCACACTTTATTCAACCTGCTTCACACGATCCGCGGCCAGATCACCTGGGATCCCGCGGCGGCTCAGTCCATGGTCGTGCAGCTGGGCGACCTGCTGCGCAGGTTACTGACCGCGGGAGAGCACGACTTCTCGCGCCTGGCGGATGAGTTACAATTCGTCCGGCTGTACCTGGGTTTACAGCAGCAACGTTTTGCGGATCGATTGACCGTTACCGTGTCCGAGCCGGATGCGTTGCTGGCGGTGTGGGTTCCGAGCCTGATTCTGCAGCCGCTGGTCGAGAATGCGGTCGTGCACGGGCTCGCGGGGCATGAGGGCGCCGTGACGGTACGAGTCGAGGCCGTGGTCACCGCCGAAATGCTGTCGCTTCGGGTGGTGAACACCATCGCGCCGGGGAAACCGGAGGGCCGGGCGGGTATCGGACTTAAGAACGTGCGGGAGCGATTGGCGATACAATTCGGGGACCGCGCGACCTTCAGCGCAATGCCCGGCTACGATAACGTGTGGATCGCGGAAGTCCGGCTCCCGTTGCTGCGTGATGGGCCGGCGATGCCGAAACGCAATTAACCGATTGACGACGTTCAACGAGCCTGTCGGCCATGATGGATGTGATCATCGTTGACGATGAACCGGCGGCGCGACGTACTCTGCGTGAGTGCTGTGCGCGCGAGCCGGACCTGCGCATCGTGGGGGAATATGGCGAGGGCCGGTCAGCACTCGAGGCGATTCGCGCGCGGCCGCCGCACCTGCTGTTCCTGGATATCCAGATCGACTCCCTCAATGGCGTGGCGCTGGCCCGGGAGCTCGACCCCGAGACGCTGCCTCTCATCGTTTTCGTCACCGCATACCACCATTACGCTCTCGAGGCGTTTGAAGTGAGCGCCGTCGACTATCTCCTCAAGCCCTTCGACGACGATCGTTTTCGCAAGACGCTGGCGCGTGTGCGGCGCAGGCGCGAGGCTGAGAGCAGTGCGGACCGCTCGACGGTGCTGACCTCGGTGTTGGCGCAAATCGAGCGTAGCGCCCGTGCGCTGTCCGAATCCCGGCCGCGTCTGCTCGCCGAGTCCGGCAGCCGGATGCATATGCTCGACGTGGCAGAGGTGGAGCTCGTCGAGGCGGACCGCAACTACGTCAAGCTGACCGTCGGCCGCGAGAGCTTCCACGCACGCAGCACTTTGCAACAGGCGGAGAAGTCCCTGCGGTCGCAGCCGCTGCTGCGGATCAGCCGGTCCTGCCTGGTCAATGTGAGTCACGTGCGGGAAATAAGTCGTACGCCGCGAGGGGATTTCATCCTCGTGCTGGCCGGGGGAGCCACGGTCACCAGCAGCGAGGGCTTTCGTGACCCGGTGAGGCAGTATTTCGAGCGCCTGAAGCTCAACCCGCTCGGACGCGAGCCGGACAATCGTATTCCGGCCTGACTTTCAAAGTGCGGCAACAGACTCCCATGGCGCGGTCGTCCGTGCTCGCTTTGAGCGTGCTCACGCTCATCAACCTGCTGAACTATCTGGACCGCTACGTTGTATCCGCGATCGTGCCGGATCTGAAGGGTCCTGAGATGGGGTTGTCGGATCTACAGATCGGTTCGTTGATGACGGCGTTCATGCTGGTGTACATGGTCGCGGCGCCGGTCTTCGGAGTACTGGGCGACCGCGGTTCACGTACACGACCCATTGCCGTAGGCGTTTTCCTGTGGAGTCTGGCCACCGTGCTGTCGGGATTCGCCGCGAATTACGCGCATCTGGTGGGTGCCCGAGCTCTCGTCGGCATTGGCGAGGCGGCCTATGTCACGATCGCGCCCGCGCTGCTGGCCGACTGCTTTTCGCGGGCGCAGCGTGGCCGGGTGCTGTCCGTGTTCAACATGGCGATCCCGGTCGGAGCCGCGCTGGGCTATATCGTAGGCGGATTGGTGAGCCACCATTACGGCTGGCGCGCGGCGTTCTTCGTCGCCGGGGCTCCCGGCTTGTTGCTGGCCGTTTGGGTATTGCGCCTGCCCGATCCACCGCGCGGCTCGCAGGATGGACCCGGGCTGGACGAGTCCTCGGGTGCGGCTCAGTCTGGCGCAGCGCGGTCCGGCGCGGTGGCCAACGCTCTTGCGGTCTACTGGAGTCTGCTGCGGCGATTGCCCTACATGCTCGTGGTACTCGGATACGCGGCCTATACGTTCGCAATGGGCGGCCTCGCATTCTGGATGCCGACATTTCTGCAGCGTGTGCATGGAATTGCCGCCGCGCAGGCGACGACGGGCTTCGGAGCCATTGTCGTCGTGACCGGATTTCTGGGGACGTTTGCGGGCGGCTGGCTGGGTGATTACTGGCTGAAGTCTTCCCGCCAGGCATACTTGTGGATGTCCGGGTGGATCACGCTGCTAGCGGTGCCTTTTGCGTTCGTTGCACTGACCGCTGCGGCACCCTCCGTGTACTACCCCGCAATAGTCGTGGCGGAGCTGCTGCTATTCATGTCCACCGGTCCCGTCAACTCGGCGATTATCAACCTGGTGTCGCCAACGGAGCGTGCGTCCGCCGTCGCCCTCAGCATGTTTACGATCCATCTGCTGGGCGATGTGACGTCACCCTCGCTCATAGGGGGCTTGTCGGACGCCTTCTCCCTCGGCAAGGCCGTGCTGGTGGTGCCGCTCGCCGTCACTGTCAGCGGAATCGTTTGGCTGGCCTCAGCCAAGGTATGCGCTGCAACGCCGGCCTCCCGATAGCCACCCCACGGCATCATGCGCTCCCAGGCGCGCTCTGTAGTTATTCGATGCTGTCCTGCAGAACCGGCATCATGCCGCCGTTTGCCGGCCGGTCGAGCGCCGTTTTCAGCTCCTCGAGAATCCATTGTCGAAACGCGACGACCTCCGGCCGGGCGGCCACTTCCGCCCTATGCACGAGGAAGTAGCTGTCGGAGGTTTCCCACTCGTGATCGAACAGCCGCGCGAGCGAGTTGGCTCGAAACCGCTCGGTGCTCAGGGTAGCAGGAATGAGCCCGATGCCAGCCGAGCGCTCCGTGGCCCGGACGAGGGACGACATGTTGTTGAAGGCGATGCGTTTGCGGGGTCGCGGCAGGTGCAGCCCCGCCGATTCTGCCCAACGCTCCCAACCGTCTTTGCGCGCTTCGAAGACGAGGAGGGTCTGCCCGTCGAGCTGCTCGATCGTGTTGATTGGCGTGCGCGCGAACAAGGCTGGCGAGCAGGCGGGCACATAAGTCTGCGAGAACAGCCGATGCGCCTGAAGATCGTTCCAGGTCCCCGAGCCCAACACGATCGAGACATCGGCATCCGGTGGGTGCACATCGGTGCCCGTGCCGTCGGTGTCGATCTCCAGGTCGATCTCCGGCTGCGCCGCATGCAGGGCCGCCAGGCGGGGCAAGAGAAACTCGCTGGCAAAGAACGAGGCGACCCGCAGCCGCAAGGTGCTACGCCCCGCACGGGCCCGCAGCTCGCGCGTGGCGTTGTCCAGCCGTTCGAACAGATAATCGATTTCCTGTAGATAGCTGTCGCCGGCGTCGGTAAGGGTGAGCGTGCGCGCCCCCCGGTGGAAAAGGGCGACTCCGAGCTCTTCCTCGAGCGCCCTGATCTGGTGGCTCACGGCGGAAGGGGTCAGGAACAGCTGGCTGGCGGCCGTCTTGAAGCTGCCCGATCGGGCGGCCAGCTGGAAGGCACGCAGGGTCTTGGTCGAGGGCAGACGCATAAAACGAGATCATCCCACAGTCCATGAAGGTCGACGTTCTCGCGTCGGGCGGTCTCCAAACCGATCGGTCACGGTACAAGACACCGTCCCGACCCTCTATTATTTCAGATGTGCGCCCCAGCTCAGAACTTTCCGCTTATGTCGATAGTGCGATTCCTCCGGGTACCCGTCCATTGCGGGGTCTGGGGAAATCCGCTCTCCTCGCGCGCCTGGAAGCGGCGCTGGATGCTGGCGACGGCGCCACGGGCGCGCACTGTGTCCACGAGTTGTGGATGAGAGGGGAGTTCGTCACTCACATCGAAACGGCGCTCGAGCGGCTCTGGGAGCGGGCGGCGAAGTCGATTCCGGACTGGCTGCCGATGAGGTACATCGACTGGCTGCCGACCGCGTATGAGGTTGCCGAGCGATTCCAGGCCACGCGCAAGGGCCGCACGAACATCTATCTCGTGCTGCTCGATTATCAGGACCGTCGCGACGGCCCGCACGGGGTCTACGTGGGGATGAGTCACTACTCTCCCGCGCAACGTTTCGATCAGCACAAGGCGGGTATCCGCGCCGCGGGCAGCGTTCTGAAGCGCGGCATCGAGGTCCTGACGGGACCGGCGATGCACCTGCAGTCCATCGCACGGCCGCTGGCGGCTCGCATCGAAGCCGAGCTAGCGGAGGCGCTCCGGGACGCAGGTCTTCTGGTGCAAGGCGGCCACTGAGAACCGGCAGCCGGTTCGAGCGTTTAGCAAGCATGTTGCCCTCCGGACGCGCAATCACTGCGCTCAAGTGGACCGGTATCGTCATCGGCGGCCTCCTCGTTTTGGTGCTGATAGCGGCAGCTTTGCTGGACGCGAACGCCAACGCCCTGCGGGGGCCCCTCGCGAGAATGGCCTCGGCGCGGCTGGGAAGAGCGGTGCACCTCGATGGCCGGCTCGAGTTACACCTCCTGTCGTTCACGCCGAGCGTGGTCGTACGTCAGCTGCGCATTGCGAATCCCACCTGGGCGACCCAGGCCGGAGGTCCCGATAGCGCAGCCTCCCGGGAGGCGGGGCCTTCGAGCCCCCGACAGCAGGCGGATATGGCGCGCATCGGCGAGCTCAAGCTCTCGCTGTCCATACCCGCACTCTTCAAGGGCGACGTGGTACTGCCTTATGTCGAAACCCAGGATACCGACGTAAACCTCTGGCGCGATGCCTCCAAGCGCATGAACTGGCAATTCACGCAGTCCGAGGGTGCGAAATCGAAGCAACCTGCGAAGCTGCCGATCGTGCGTAGTCTGCACCTAGGCCCAGGGCATCTCATGGTCAGGGATGACATCCGCAAGCTGCATTTCTCCGGGACGGTGACCGCCAGCCAGGCCAAGGCGGGAGGCGCGCAGTCGCTGGGCCTGAATGGCAACGGCGACATCAACGGCGCATCGTTCCAACTGACAGCTTCCGGCGATCCGCTCATTACGGCGGAACACCACAAGCCTTACACGCTCATTTCCGACATCCGCGCCGGGGGCACGCGGGTGAACGTCCGCGTGACTATCCAGAAGCCCTTCGACATGGGTTCCCTGGTCGCGGACATCTCCTCCTCGGGCGATGACCTCGCCGATCTTTACTATCTCACCGGCCTGGCATTGCCCAACACGGCCCCCTACACGGTGTCGGGTCACCTGCAGCGCAGCGGCACGTCCCTGAAACTGACCCGCTTCGAGGGCACGCTCGGAAAGAGCGACATTCACGGCACCATGTCGATCGAGACCGCGACGGAGCGCCCGCTCCTCACGGCCGATCTCGCCACCAGGCTGCTCGATATCAGGGATCTCGCGCCAACATTGGGTGCGCGCAGCAAGAGCGGCGCTGCATCCCTCAGCCACCAACAGAGCCGGGCACAGAAACCCGAAGACTCCACTGCCAAGGCTCGCGCGGCCGCGCCGAATGCCGTGCAGACTCCCGCCGCTCGGGCGGTGGCTCGCTCCGGGAAGACAAAACCTTCCTCGGCCTCCGAAAAAAAAGTAGCCGATGCCACGGCAGGCGACACCAGGGCGGCGAGGGGAGAGACACTCCTGCCCGACGCCAAGCTCGATCTACAGCGCATACGCGGCATGGATGCCAACGTCAAATATCGGGCGGAATCGGTTAAAACGCAGAAGCTGTCGATCCGCGAGATCGCCCTGTCCTTGAAGCTCGATCACGGAGTCATGACATTCGAGCCCTTGGCATTCCAGCTACCGCAAGGCAAGCTCGTGTCCAACATCAGGGTGGACGGCACGAAGGACGTCCCCGCAGTCAAGATCGACACGCATATTACGTCCGTCCGGCTCTCTGAGCTTCACGGCAAGGACACCCCGCCAGCCCAGGCGCCGCTGGACGGCATCATGGTAGGTCGCGCGATCCTGCACGGACGCGGCAAATCGGTTCACGAGGTCGGGGCAACGGCGGACGGCACGGTCAGCGTCGTCGTGCCCCATGGAGAGATTCGCGAGGCCTTGGCGGAACTCACCGGGATCAACGCCGCGCGCGGCCTCGGCCTCCTGCTCAGTAAAAATCAGGACAAGGCGAATATACGCTGCGGGGTAGACGACTTCAAGGCGGCGGGCGGCGTGTTCGCGGCACAGGAAAACGTTATCGATACCGACAACGTGCTGATCACGGGCAAGGGCGAGATCGATCTCGGCCAGGAGATCATCGACATCACCTTGAACGGCCAGCCGAAGAAACCGCGTCTGTTTCGCATCAAGGCCCTCGTCGCACTCGAAGGGACCCTGTCGAAGCCGAAGGTGGGTGTCAAGCCCGGGAGTACGCCGGCGCAGGCCGCCGCTGCCACGGCATTGGGCGTACTCGCCACGCCGCTTGCCGCTGCGCTGGCCTTTATCGATCCCGGTCTGGCCAAGGACGCGGACTGCGGGTCGTTACTGGCGGAGGCGCAGCGTCATGGAGCGCCTGTGAAGGCAGCCGCGCCCACCAAAGAGGGCGCCGGGAAAGACAGACCCGATAGAGAGGCTCAGCGCTCCACGAAGGCCCGTTCGATCACATAGTCTCCAGGCTCGCCGATGTGCGGCGAGATGGAGAATCCCCGCCCGTCCAGCAGCGCGCAGGCGTCGGTGAGCATGGCAGGACTGCCACACACCATGACCCGATCGGTGCGCGGATCGAGATCCGGCAGCTGCAGATCACGGAACAACCTTCCCGACTCCATCAGCGTCGTCAGCCGGCCGTGGTTGGGATGCGGTTCGCGCGTCACCGTGGGGTAGTAGTGGAGCTTGTCACGCACCAGTTCGCCGAGGAACTCGTGCGCTTTCAAGTCTTCGATCAGGTGCTTCACGACGGCCGACTCTTTCGCCCAGCGCACGCCGTGAACGAGCACCACGTGCTCGAAGCGCTCGTAAGCTTCCGGATCCTTGATCAAGCTCATGAACGGGGCGGCTCCGGTGCCGGTGCTCAGCAGGTACAGGCGCTTGCCAGGCTTCAGATCGTGCAGCAGCAGGGTACCGGTCGGCTTGCGGCTGATCAGAACCTCATCGCCCTGCCGGATATGCTGCAGGCGGGAAGTGAGGGGACCGTCGGGGACCTTGATGCTGAGAAACTCGAGGTGCTCCTCGTGGTTCGCACTTGCGATGCTGTACGCGCGCAACAGCGGCCGGCTGTCGACATGCAGTCCCACCATGACGAATTGCCCGTTCTCGAATCGCAGCCCCGAATCACGTGTGGTCGTGAAGGTAAATTGCGTATCGGTCCAGTGGTGTACCTTGAGCACCCGCTCAGCACCTATCGCCGCCAAGATCGTGTCACCTGCCGCAGACGTGGATGGAGCCGGAATGTTACCGGGCAGACGCGCAGAAGGCGGCTCTTTCGGGCTATGGGCTCATACCGAGCGGTTATGATGGGCGCGGAACGGACACGAAAATGACGCAAGGGACGGCGCAACGGACTGCAGGGACGCAACGAGGTCAAAAATGGCGCAATCGACATCTGCCGGACTTAAAGGTCGTACCCTGTTCATTACGGGCGCAAGTCGCGGCATCGGCCTCGCCATCGCCTTACGCGCGGCTCGGGATGGCGCGAACATAGCAGTCGTCGCTAAGACGACCGATCCTCATCCGAAGCTCCCCGGCACGATCTATACCGCCGCGGCGGAAATCGAAGCGGCAGGCGGCCGAGCGCTGCCTCTTGCGGTCGACATACGCAACGACAGCCAGGTGGCGGACGCGGTTGCTCGCACGGTAAAGACCTTCGGAGGTATTGACATCCTCGTCAACAACGCAAGCGCGATCAGCCTCACCGACACGCTGGAAACGGACATGAAGCGCTTCGATCTGATGCATCAGATCAACACTCGCGGTACATTCCTCTGTTCGAAGATGTGCGTGCAGCATCTGGCGCGGTCCGCGAATCCACACATTCTCATGTTGGCGCCTCCTCTTAACTTTACGGAGCGCTGGTTCGCGCCGCATGTCGCTTATTCCATCGCGAAGTACGGGATGAGCCTGTGTGTGCTGGGATTGGCGGGAGAGCTACGGCCGCGAGGCATCGCGGTGAATGCTCTCTGGCCGCGGACCGTGATCGGCACGGCCGCGTTGCAAGTGGCGTTGGGCGGGCGCGGCAGCGAGGAGCGTCGACGTGTGCGCAAGCCGCGAATTCTCGCCGACGCGGCTCACGTGATCGTGACGAGCGCGAGTCGCGAGTTCACCGGTAAATTCTGCATCGATGACGAGGTTCTGCGCGCTGCGGGCGAAACGGATTTCTCGCAGTACCGCGACGCCGGCGTTCGCGAAGAGGATCTGCTTCCTGACTTTTTTCTCTGAGGCGGCGCTTCAGGCGGTCAGGGCCTCGGGCGCGGCCTGCGTGGCGCCGTAAAATAATCCGGCCAGGCGTTCGGGGCTGAGAATCATGACGAGCGGGTCGGTGGGATCGGCAGGCTCGATCGCAAGGGTGGCCAGCTGCTCGGGTGAGCCATCAATCGGCAGCAGCCGGTCGGCCGCCACTTCGGGAATATCTCCCAGCAACTCCACCAGCAGGCCGAAGGGCCGCGAACGTCCTTGTGCTCGAATGACCACCACGATCCTGGGCGTCTCCAGATGGGTCTCGCCCAGCACCCGCGTCAGATCGGCCACGGCAAGCGGCTCTCCGGCGAACATCAGAAAGCCCGCGCACCAGGGCTCACTGGTCGGCAGCGTTTGCAGCGCCTTGGCGTCGATCGCTTCAATCACACTCGTCGTCGGTAGTGCGTACCAGCTGCTGCCGGTGGCGAAGGTGGCGAACTCGAGTACCTCCTGCTTGCTTCCCTCGTGCCGGGCGGGAGCGCGCTGCGGCAGGTCCCCGCGAGCGACCGTTCGTCGCTCGTGCACCTTGCCGATCGGAATGAGTACGACGGCGTGGCCGCCGAGGCCCGGGAATTCTCGATAGCCGCTGTCGGGCTTGGTGCCCACCGCGTGATAGCTCTCTCCAATCTGCACTATGCGGGCCTCGCCTTGTCGCGATGTCTCTTTGACCCAGCGTATGCACGCGGCTTCGATGCCGGCTTCCGGGGAGGTGGTCGCCATGACGCGCAGTTCACGATCGAGAAACATAGCGACGCATCCTGCGACGGGCTGGCCCCGCTCATCGCGCGGCAGCGAGTCACGAAGCATCGCCGAGAGCTGCGGGGACGCGTCGAATACGACAGCGACCGCGCCAATTACCCGCCCTTGAGGTCCGCGTACCGCCGCTCCGAAGATCAACGTCGGCTGATTGTCATACAGGGCACTCGGCTGAAACCCGGATACGCTGTAAGCCTGGCTGCCGGAGAGCGACAGTGTCTGGGATGCCCACGGCTCGTTGAGTAGCTCGCCCTGCAAATGCTCGTATTCGGGCCTGGAGGTGGCGACGATGCGGCCCTGCGCATCCAGCAGAACGATGCAATGGTAGACCGTGTAGAGCTCGTTGATGCGCTGGAGCATTTGCGTCGCGGCGGCATCATCGCAGCCTTGAACTTCCGCAAGACGGCCGATGAGCGTCGCGTCCAGCGCCAACCAGCGGCAGTCGTTCGCGCGCTCGTACAGGTTCCGGGCCAGCAGCTCGCTGCCAAGGGAGGCCATGAACTGACTGTCGTGCAGAACCGACGAGACGACAGTCTCGTGCAACTCCTCTATGGAATGTTCGAACACATCCTTCGTCTTGCGGCCCATGTTGCTGATTTCGCGCAACAGGGCCTTGGCGAACGTGCCATTGCCGCCGTCGGCGAGCGACAGGCGCACGCTGCCGTTCCACACGGAACGGTTGAGATCCCGCTGAACGGCGTCCGCCTGCCGCGGAATTTCGCGCAGCGCAGCAGAGAACGTTGCGGCGCTGGCGCGCAGGTCGGCAAGGACCTCGGAGGTATAGCCCGACCGCTCGGTCACCTCGTCGGTCTCGAATGCCCGTTCCAGGGGCACCATGACATGGCCGCGCCAGTTAGGCCCGGCATAGCCCTGGTACGGCTGCGCGGTGCGGGTCACCGCGAGAAACTCGCGTCCCGCAAAGCGAACGATGTCGCCCGTTTCGCCATTTCCCGCCGTCACGCGCGCGCCGACCGGAAGGAGATACGGGTCGCTGGTCGCAATGACTTCGTTCTGGGTATCCAGGAGCGAGAGCACTGTCCAGTCGGTCGCGGAGCGCAGTTTCCCGAAGATGCCGTCGCACTCGTCCTGGAGTCCAAAACACAGGCACAACACACCCAGCGTCTGATTTTCGGACGTGATCCGATGCGAGTAGATGAGGGCGCGGCGGGCATCGGGGACGAGATCGCTGGCTCGCGAAGTCTCTACATACGGCTGATCGCTCGCCAATGTGTGGGCGACCAGCGGGTCCTGTGTGACAGCGGGCGCATTGCCAGTCTCCAGCTGCAGGAGCACTTCGCCTTCGGGCGAGACCACTATGACGTTGTGATAGATGGAGTACTTCGCGACGTACTCCGCCAGGCGGCGCTGCACGGAGCGCGTGGCGACCTCAACCGTACGAGCCGCATTTTCCGCGGCGGGTCCGTCCTCGCGGGCGGTGCGGCGCAGTGCAGGAACTTCGCGGGCGAAGCGGCGGATGATGTCATCCGCGGCAAGGAAGCTGATGTCGGCGGTACGCTCGAACAGATTGCGCACCAGGATGTCGATGGCAACCTGCGCCCGGGCTCGGGCGGCGAGCAGTGATTTCTTGTGCGTTTCGGCGGCGAGATGACTCACCAGATCTCCCGCCAGCGATTCAAACGCCTGGCGCGTACCGCTGAGGTTGGTTCCGTCTTCGCTGAGGTGAGACAGGAGCGCGAGGCTGTCCCATGCACCTTGTAGTGTCGCCAGCCGTTCGCGATAACCTACGACGGCCGGCATGTATTTCGTCAGACGCGACATGGCGCGGGGCTTCGAATCCTGGAAACCGTGCTGGATAGTTGACATTTGATAACGACCGCACCGCGGGAAACTTGAGGGCCCGGGCGCACGGAGCGCGTGCGCCCGGGCCCGACTGCAGCCGCGGATTCGGCCATTTTCCAGCCGGAATACAACTCGAAACGTGAGCCACTGCTCGAAAGGCGCACCATTACGGGTTGCCGGCCGCAGGCGCGAGTGAAGCTTCGCCAGTGCGCCTTCCCTGCCGGAGCGGATGGAGGCGGGCGGACAGGATCGCTGCGTGAGCGACCGCCGCGGATATCACAGGCTCGGGCTGAGCGGGACCCGCTGCTTCTTTCGTACTCGGGGAGACGGCTCGATCTGCAGGGGCATTCTCGACCCCTGAGCGGCGGGTGATTGGCCGGACTATGAGCGGCGTGTCTCGCTTTTCGTACGATAAGCGGACGCGGCAGTTGCCGGGCTATCTAGCAGCCGCCGGCCCCGTTAGACTGCCGCGCACAGGAAAACAACTCACGCATCGAACCCGCAGCAGCTTGGACGCTGGCGTCTCTCTCGCCACGAGGCGGGTTGAAGGGCGGCATCTATGTCAAGAGTTTGGGGGGGCTGGCTGGCTTGTCTGGTGGCGTTCAGCGCGCCGCTGGCGGCCAGAGATTCGACACCGCTGGCGCTCGCGAAAGGCGCCCGTGTAGGCGTCATCAGCCTGCTGGATCCCGAAGTCACTCACTTCCACGCCACCAAGGCGATCAAAGACAGTTTCCTGAAGACCACGACCGTTACGTGGCCGGTGGACACGATGCTGTCGGAGGCGCTCAGGGATCGCATGGGCCAGATGGGACTCGTGCTGGTGCCGGTGGGAGTGACGGATGAGCTCGACAGGACGCGCGAGGACTGCTTTCTGAACGGCTCCTTCGTCAAGAGCCTGCCGAAGGAATGCGTGCTGCCGTTCACGCACATATTGAACAACGAGCACGTCGAGGCCGTCATCGTGTTGGCCCCGGGCATCAACAACTCGACGCACGCCGGGGGAGCGCGCCGTAAGGAGCTGCCGGACTATCTGCGCGGCTGGGGCTTCGTCACGAGTGACTCGGAGGCGGCCGGCGGCAAGCCGACACTGTTCAATATGACCGAGTTGCTGCTGGTCTCCCCGGCCCCGGACGGGCCCACGCTGCGGGGCCGCGAGTGGGGTGGCGGCTACGCACTCGAGTGGACGAGCTTTACGGCGCCCGAGAATCTCAAGGACATCCCACAGCAGGATCTCAATCAGCTGCAGCCGCTGTTCGCGGGCATTATCTCCCGTCAGACCAGCCGCCTCCTCGATCAGCTACTGGTCCGGCCCTGACGCAGGGCCCCCGGTCCGGGTCGCAGGACGCTGCAGCTCGTTGCTTTCGACCGTTCAGGTTGCTCGCGTGGTGTGCATGCGCGTCGCAGCCCGCACCGTTATTGTTCGTACCCTTCGCAACAGAATCCTAAGTCACTGATTTACTTGCCGCTGCCACTGGCACGAGGCTTGCAAAACAGAGTTTGGCGGTGCGCTCCCCGCCTCACGCGTTGACTCCGGCTTCGCTTGAGACGAGGAGCATCGTTCGCAGCGGCGGTTGACCCCCTCATTCGTCGCCGCGGCGTTATAACGTGCGAGGTGCTCTGCCGCCTCGCACGTTTTTTATTGCGTCGTGCAACAAGCCTCGTGCATAGGGCAGTACATTCGGACGCCCTTCAACGGGCCCCGGCCACCCGCTGCGCCGCTCGGCAGTCCTAGCAGCAGTCGCCGGCTACTCGGCCGTAACCCGTAGCTCCAGGTCAATCTTCGCGATTTCATAACCCTTGCGGAAGTCGCGAATGTGCTTCGCCATCCAGGTGCGCGCGCCTTCGACATCCCGCCCCCGCAACGCTTCCGCGATCCGTTTTTGCGCAGTGGCGATACGCGAGCGCGCCTGAGGCACTTCGTCAATCATCACCCGTAGCGAGGGTTCGAGAAGCTGCAGCAGGGGCTCCTGCGCGAGCCCCAGCACCTGATTGTGAGTAGCGCGGCCAACGCTGCGGAAGAACTCGGCAGCATAGTGGACGGCGCGTTCCGTATCCGTGTTGAGGGCAGCGAAACGCTCGGCCGCCGCGGCGATGCTCGCGAGATCTTCCGCCGTGCGCGTGCGGGCCGCGGCTTCCGCTATGGGTGGCTCGATGATCGTGAGCGCTTCCCACACTTCGAGAAACGTCACATCGTGCATGACGAGCGCACGGCTCACCCCTTCGGCGATGGCATTGTGTTGGGGCCGGCTGACGGTCATGAGCTTTGAGCCGGGCCGCCGCATCACGAGCCCACCGCTTTCTAGCTCCCGCAGAGCCTCCCGCACGGTGGACCGGTTCACGCCAAACTGCCGCGCGAGCTCCGTCTCCGGAGGCAACCGTTCGCCTTCGCGCAGGCTGCGGCTGAGAATGCGCTCGCCGATCGCCGCCGCCACCTTACGATAGGCCGGTTCGATGAGAATCTGGTCAAAGCGCACGCGCTGCGTCTCTGCGTTCATGCCGCTGCCTCGAACAGCTCGCGACCGATGAGCATGCGGCGGATTTCCTGGGTCCCCGCGCCGATTTCATAGAGCTTCGCGTCCCGCAGCAGGCGCCCCGCGGGATAATCGTTGATGTACCCGTTACCACCCAGTGCCTGGATGGATTCCAGCGCAACGTGGGTAGCGCGTTCCGCGGCGAAGAGGATGCAGCTGGCGGCATCCCGGCGCTTCACGGTGCCGGTGTCGCAGGCGCGGGCCACGGAGTAGACATAGGCGCGGCTCGCATTGAGAGCGGCATACATGTCGGCGAGCTTCGCCTGCATCAGCTCGAATGTGCCGACAGGCTGCCCGAACTGTTTGCGCTCCCGTACATAGGGCAACACCAGGTCCAATGCGGCGGCCATGAGGCCGAGTGGGCCACCCGCCAACACCACGCGCTCGTAGTCGAGGCCGCTCATCAACACTCGGGCACCGCCGTTCTCGGTGCCGAGCAGGTTGCCTGCCGGCACCGGGCAGTTGTCGAAGACGAGCTCGCAGGTGCCAGAGCCCCGCATGCCGAATTTGTCGAGCTTCTGCGCGGTCGAGAAGCCCTCGCTGCCGCGCTCGACGATGAATGTGGTGATGCCCCGCGCACCCGCCGCGACATCCGTCTTCGTATAAACGACAAAGACGTCGGCATCGGGCCCGTTGGTAATCCACATCTTCCGGCCGTTGAGAATGTATGTGTCGCCGTGCTTCTCGGCACGCAGTTGCATCGAGACGACGTCGGAGCCGGCGCCGGGCTCGGACATCGCCAGCGCGCCGACGTGCTCGCCGCTCACCAGCTTGGGCAGGTAGCGGTCACGCTGTGCGTCGGTGGCGTTGATGCGAAGCTGGTTCACGCACAGGTTCGAGTGCGCGCCGTAAGAGAGGCCCACGGCACCCGATGCCCGGGAGATTTCCTCCATCACGATCACGTGCGCCAGGTACCCCAGGGCCGCGCCCCCCCAGCGCTCGGGCACCGTGATACCGAGCAATCCCTGTTCGCCCAGAGCGGGCCACAGATCGCGCGGAAATGCATTCGCGCGATCGATATCCGCTGCACGCGGCGCAATCCGCTCGGTGGCGAAACGGCGCACCTGGGTGCGGATCTCTTCGAGCTCAGCCCCCAAGCCGAAGTCACAGTCGCTGCAGTCGATGGCGCCCATGAGCTTGCCTTCCCATTCAGTACGATCGTATGATTGTCGGACAAACCGGCAACTGTGACAAGCGATGCCTCGTCTTTCCACCCGGATCGATGTTCATTCCGAGGGTTTCCGCGACAACGAGCGTGCGATGCAAGCCGTGGCTGGCGACATGCGGCGCGAAGCCGAGCGGGTCGCGCAGGGCGGCTCGAAAGCGGCTGCGGAGAAGCACAAGGCGGCCGGGAAGCTCACGGCCCGAGAGCGCGTCCGCGTGCTTTTGGACACCGGTAGCCCGTTTCTCGAGTTCTCGCAGCTCGCCGCTCACGGCATGTATGGAGGCGATATCGCCTCGGCGGGCATCATCACCGGCGTCGGCCGCGTCGCTGGACGAGAGTGCGTCATCGTCGCGAACGATCCCACGGTAAAGGGTGGGACGTACTATCCGCTCACGGTAAAGAAGCATCTGCGGGCGCAGGAGATCGCGCGCGAAAACCGGCTCCCCTGCGTCTATCTCGTCGAGAGTGGGGGCGCCTTCCTGCCGGCCCAGGATGAGGTGTTCCCGGATCGGGAGCACTTCGGCCGCATTTTCTACAACCAAGCGACGCTGTCAGCGGCTGGCATCGCGCAAATCGCGGTGGTGCACGGCTCCTGTACGGCCGGCGGCGCTTATGTTCCGGCAATGTCGGACGAGAACGTGATCGTACGCAATCAGGGACGGGTTTTTCTGGGAGGCCCCCCGCTCGTCAAGGCCGCGACGGGCGAAGACATCGACGCGGAATCGCTCGGCGGCGCCGACGTACATTGCCGTGAATCGGGAGTTTGCGATCACTACGCCGAAAATGACACGCATGCGCTCTCGATCGCGCGCCGGATCGTGGGGAGGCTGAAGGCTGGTTCCGACACGAGGCCGCCGCGGGATCCCACTGAACCGCGGTACGACTCCGCCGAGCTCTATGGCGTGGTCCCCGCGAGTCTGCGCAAGCCGTACGACGTCCGTGAAGTCATCGCGCGACTCGTGGATGGCTCGGAGTTCGATGAATTCAAGGAACTGTATGGAACTACGCTCGTGTGCGGCTTCGCGCACATCGGCGGATATCCTGTCGGCATCCTGGCCAACAACGGCATTCTATTCTCGGAGAGCGCGCTGAAGGGTGCGCACTTCGTGGAGTTCTGCTCACGGGAACAGATACCGCTGCTGTTCCTGCAGAACATCACAGGCTTCATGGTAGGCAAGCGTGCGGAGGCGGGCGGCATCGCAAAGGATGGTGCAAAGCTCGTGACCGCGGTGGCATGCGCCAATGTCCCGAAACTCACCGTCATCATTGGTGGCAGTTACGGAGCTGGAAATTACGCGATGTGCGGTCGAGCGTACTCCCCCCGTTTCCTGTTCCAATGGCCCAACGCGCGAATTTCCGTCATGGGCGGCGAGCAGGCGGCGAGTGTGCTCGCCACCGTCAAGCGCGACCAGATGAAAAGCGGCGCTCGCGAATGGCCTGTTGCGGACGAAGAAGCCTTCAAGGACCCGATCCGCGAGCAGTACGAGCGCCAGGGACATCCTTACTACGCCTCCGCGCGTCTTTGGGACGACGGTGTGATCGACCCGATCGAAACGCGACGCGTGCTGAGCCTTTGCCTTGCCACGGTTCGCAACGCACCGGAGCAGGAAACCCGCTTCGGCCTGTTCCGGATGTAGGAGTCGTTGCGCGTGATCAAGAGCCTCCTGGTCGCGAATCGCGGCGAGATCGCCTGCCGCATCTTCCGTACAGCGCGCCGTTTCGGCGTGCGCACGATCGCCGTGTTCTCCGATGCGGAGCCGAATGCGCGGCATGTCCGGGAGGCGGACGAAGCCTTTCGGATCGGACCCGCCGCACCGCGTGAAAGTTATCTCAGCATCGAGCGGATTCTCGCAGCCGCGCGCGCCACCGGTGCGGAGGCGATTCATCCGGGATACGGGTTTCTATCGGAAAACTCTCAATTCGCGCAGGCGTGCGCGGAGGCGGGACTCGTATTCGTGGGGCCGCCCGCCGCGGCCATTGCCGCAATGGGATCGAAGATCGTGGCGAAGGCGCGCATGCGCGCCGCCGGCGTTCCGGTGCTGCCCGGCTACGAAGGCTCGCGCCAGGATCTGAAGCATCTGGAGAGCGAGGCGCTGAAGTTGGGCCTCCCGCTGATCATCAAGCCCGCCGCCGGTGGCGGCGGCAAGGGCATGAAGATCGTGCGGCAGGAGGCCGAGCTCGGCGCGGCACTTGCCGGAGCGCGACGGCTCGCCGAGAGCGCTTTCGGCGATGACGCCTTGCTGCTCGAAAGATATCTGCCTGCTCCCCGGCATGTCGAAGTGCAGGTCTTTGCGGACGGCCAGGGCAACTTCGTGCACCTCGGGGATCGGGACTGCTCGATCCAACGCCGCCATCAGAAGCTGATCGAGGAAGCACCCGCGCCGGGCATTGCCGCTGACGTCCGTACCCGGATGCGGGCGGCCGCGGTGTTGGTCGCGCGCGAAATCGGCTATGTGAGCGCCGGCACCGTCGAATTCCTCTTCGACGGTGGTGAGTTCTATTTCATGGAAATGAATACGCGGCTGCAGGTGGAGCACACCGTGACGGAAGCGGTTACGGGTCTCGACCTCGTGGAATGGCAGCTGCGCGTCGCAAGCGGGGAGGCACTGCCACTTTCGCAGGCTGACATCAGACTGCACGGGCACGCGATCGAAGCTCGCGTCTGCGCGGAAGATCCCGAGCGCGATTTTCTGCCGAGCGCTGGCGAGCTGCGGCTCATGCAATGGCCGACCGAAGAGTCCGTTCGTGTGGACGCCGGCTTCGTCACAGGGGATGTGGTTCCCCCCACCTATGATTCGCTGCTCGGTAAGGTGATCGCCTGGGCTCCGGAGCGTACACAGGCAGCCTCTCGACTGTCGGCCGCTCTCGACCGCACTTACTGCGTTGGCGTGCATACGAACGAAAAATGGTTGAGCCGCGTACTGCGGTCGCCCCGTTTCCTCGAGGTCCGGCACAGCATCGCCTTGCTGCAGGAGAACGCCCACGAGTTCGTTGGAGCCGCCGAGGCAGCGCCACAGACTGTCGTGCTGGCCGCGCTGCTGGCGCACACTGCTCCGGCGTCGGACCTGTTGTCGACCAAAGCTTCCGCGCCAGCTGGGCATGAGGCGGGCGCATCAGGGGGGAGTCGAAGCGTGGAACGTGCCGCCAGTCCCTGGGACGCCCGGGATGGATTCGTCCCCAACCTTTCGGCGCGCATTGAATACAAGATGTCGTGGCGCGGCCGTAGCTACACCGCAGAAATCGAGTTCACGCGCGGCAAGCCGGTGTCCGTTACGGTAAATGCGCAAACCCGTTGGAATGTTGCGGATGTGTCGTTGACGGACGGCGTCATCGCCGCCTGCATCGAAACTGTGCGCGCACACGCACGTTGCCTCGTGGAGGGCTCCCACCTTCACCTGTGGAGCGCGGGCGAGCATGTTGACTTCATGCTCGAAGATCCCCGCCTGCTGGAGTTTTCCGCCACTGCGACGCAAGGCGGCCTGACCACGCCGCTGCCAGGAGTGGTAGCGGCTATTGCCGTCGAAATAGGGCAGGCGGTGAGAGCAGGCGACGTGCTGATGATGATCGAAGCCATGAAAATGGAGCATGCCATTACGGCTCCGTATGACGGAACGGTGAAAATCATTCACTTCGCCCGCGGCGAGCGGGTTCCGGAAGGTAGCGAGCTACTGGAGCTTGCTCCGACCCCAACGCCGTGAGACGACCGGGCGGCCCGGATTGCAAGCCCGAGGGTTCCTCGCCGCGCCGTTGACAGTGGCTGCGTGTTCGGGCGATCCTTCATCGAAGAAAGGTGACTCGCAACTCATGACCCTTCCCCTGCTCGATCTTGGACGAATTACCAGGCTGGCTGTCGCGCAGCGCAGGCGCGCCGCAGCGAAAGTCCCTGGGGGTATTCGTCTGGAGAATGGGCTGCTGAGGAGTCGGGAATCATGGGAGTCGATCATGTTTCATTGCTGCGCCTGCGGGTCGTAGCCGAGGCCGATGCCGGCGCGCTGCTGCGCGTCCTCGAACGGTTTCATAATCTCGGCGTCCTGCCCCGCCGCGTCATCGCCGAATTCACAAGCAGCGATCTGCTCAGCATCCAGCTCGATGTAATGGGGCTCGACGAGTCGCGTCTTACCCTCATCGCGGCGAAGCTTGGCGAAATGCCCTGCGTGAGCCGGGCGTATTGGCATTACGCCTGAGAGACGCATGCGCGCATGCGCGAACGGATCTTTGCGCCGGGCGCGCAAGCGGCCCGCCGGCGGTTTGACCGCACCCGCCGGCTAGGGACAGCTATTTGCCGCTCGCAGTCGGCGCGCTCACTGCGCGCTCGGAGCGAGCCTTGGCCACCGCCGCGTCGGCGTTGGATAGGATCTGCTCGAAGGAGTTTCCGAGGACCACGTACTTGCCGCCGACGGCCAGTGTCGGAACGCCCTCCACCTTGTAGTTCTCGAGCAGCCGCTCGGCCTGGCTGACTCTGGTGTTCACGCCGAACGATTCGAAGGCAGTGGTGAACTTCGCCGTATCCACTCCATGTTTGCCAACCCATTCGGTGATGCTCTTTTCATCGAACAGCGGCAGATGCTCCTCATGAATGGCATGAAAGAGCGGGCCGTCGAGTCTTGCCAGATCGCCAGTGGTTTCCAACGTGTAATACGTCTTGGCGAGATTCGTCCAGGCCGTACGGCCCATGCCCGTCGCGACCCGCTTGAAGACCACGTCTTTGGGCAATTTCGCGGCCCACGCGGTCACCAGGGGATAGAACTCATTGCAGTGGGGACACCCGTAGGAGAAGAATTCGATGACCTCGATCTTGCCGGGGGTGTCGGCGTGTTGCGGCGGATCCAGGAGCCGGTAGCCCTGATCCGCTGCGACCTCGGCGCGCAGCGGCACCGACAGGACGAAAAGGGCCAGAGCGACGAACCAGGCGCGAGTTGACATTGATTTCCCTTCCGAGTGTTTTCGGACCGCAGGCTTTGACGCCCCGCCGCGGCATTCGTTCAGCGCGGCGGCCAGCGCGGCGGCGCATGGCGCGACTGATTATCGCTCAGGGCCGTCGACTTTACTTTGCCTGCGTCTCATTCGCGCCGGAACGGTCGACACGTACGACGAGGCGCTGTCGAAAAATCGCCAGGGGCGTTTGGCCCAGTCGCCCGCATAGTCCACGCCGATGCGCGCGCTGCGGCCGATCCGCGGCGGCTTGACATTACCCGGTGGCCGCTCGAGCCACAGCTCGTTGCCACACAGATCGGCGCCGTTCAGGCGCCGATCGATGTTCATTGCACGGCAACACAGGCCGGGCCCCCACGTTTTATCCGTAATTCCCGCAACCGGCTCGAGCGCACGCAACAGCACCGCGTGCGGCACACCTGGCGCTGATGTGACGACGTTCAGGCAATTCCAGAAGCCGTAAATGAGATAGACATACGCATGTCCCGGTGCGCCGAACATGACTTCGGTGCGCGCCGTTCGGCCGCGAGAGGAGTGCGCTGCGAGGTCCTGCGGCCCCCGGTAGGCCTCGGTTTCGACGATGCGTCCTATACGGAGGGTGGCGCCGTCATCGTGCACGAGATGCATGCCGATGAGCTCGCGGGCAATCGTGAGAGTGCCGCGGGCGTAAAATTCGCGGGGTAGTTTGCGGGCTCGGTTCACCGAGCCCGCATCTTACTCAGTGTTGGGCTATCGGGGAGAGCTGTTGTCGGCCGAAGCGATGCGAACGTCGTTCTTGACGCTCTTCACGCCGTCGATGCTGCGAATATCTTCCACGGCCCTCTTGGCTTCGATTGGGGTTTTAGCCACGCCCGTCAACGTTACGTGACCCTGGTAGACCTGGACGCTGAAGTCGCTCGAGTTGACTTCCTTGTCTTTGATCAAGGCCGCCTTGGCGCGTGCGGTCAACGTCGTGTCGTCGACATACTGGCCTGCCGTCTCCTCGTGATGCATGACTTTGCAACCCGCGACGGAGAACAGCGCGATCGCTGCGGCAGTGGAAAGCTTCATGAAGGAGCGCATGGCACATGACCTCTGATGACGAACGATTCGATGCTCGGTTGGGAGGTGCACAGCAAGAGTGATGCCCGACGCATTTTCGAACGCCCGCGGCGCGCAGTTGTCTACAATGCAGGCGCCGTGTAACGAGACGGCGAGGCTTGGGTGATAACCCCAAGGTAAATCAAAGGGATACGAATCTTTGGTAGAAATAACATGATACGCGCGCCGGTCTTCCTGCTGCTGTTTGCCTCCCTTTTCACTGCCGCGAGCCAGGCGGCGGTCTACGAACTGCCCACTGATGGGTCGTCCGTGGTCGGCGCCGATGCCCGGATGAAAACGACGTACCAGGACACACTGCTGGATATCGCACGGCGCAACAGCCTGGGTTACTACGAGATCATTCGTGCGAATCCTGGCGTCGACATGTGGTTGCCGGGCGAGGGGTCCGACATCATGCTGCCGGGCAGGCGGATTCTGCCGCCTGGCCCGCGCGAAGGTATCGTAGTCAACCTGCCCGAGCATCGCCTGTACTACTACCCGAAGCCGAAAAAGCAGGAGAAGCCGGTCGTGATCACCTACCCGGTGAGCATCGGCAAGATGGACTGGACCACGCCGCTCGGCGAGACCCGCGTCATCGGGAAACAGAAGCACCCGAACTGGTATCCGCCCGAATCCGTGCGCAAGGAGCACATCGCGAACGGCGATCCGTTGCCGCCCGTCGTGAAGGCCGGCCCCGACAACCCGCTCGGGGACTACGCCATGCGCCTCGCCGCCGGCAATGGAACCTATCTGATTCATGGCACCAACAATCCCATGGCTGTTGGCATGGCGATCACGCACGGTTGTATCCGTATGTATCCGGAGGATGTCGCCGCGTTGTTCCCGCTGATCCCGACGGGGACGAAAGTCTGGCTCATCAATGAGCCCGTCAAGGTTGCCTACGTCGACGGCGAGTTGCTGCTCGAAGTGCATCCGCCGGTCGATGCGGAAGGGCAGACGACGGCCGAGCCGGATCTGCAGCAGCTGTCGGAGCGGCTCGACAAGGCGCTAGGCAACAGTACTGCCGCCATTCATTGGGACTTTGCGAAAGAGACGCTGCAGGCAGCGAATGGCATTCCGACCGTAGTCGGGTTGCAAGCCGACCTGGATCCCGCTACGGGCGACCCGGCCGCGCCCACAACGGGCCCGGCGCCGCCGACCGCCGCGGCGACACCACCGAACTGACGGTCGGTCAGCGAAAGCCGGCGCGTAGCGCTCGTAGCGTCGCAAGTAGCCGCAGGATGGTTCCTGCGCGGGAGACGAGCGAAAGCACTCCGCTAGCGAAGGTAACCCACGACAGCAGCTTGCGCGGCCGCAACATTACGACCAGCCCTGCGAGGCCGGCAAGCCACGCGAGCGGATGGCTGGCGGGCGAGCCCGAAGCGGCGCCTCCGGCCCAATTGGCGACCTGCGTTGCGGGCCGTATCTGTTCGAAGCGATACACGATCTCCGCCCGTTGCTCGTCGATTCGCGCGAGAAGGGCACGCCGGCGTGCTTCGAGCTCTTGCATCCGATTCATGGTATTCCCTTCACGTCGCGGTGATCGTGTTCGAGCTGCTCGAGCGTTCCGTCGAGAATGCTGGGCCGCTGACGGAACGTGCGTGCGCCGACGGCCCCGAAAATGACGGCCAGGACCACGAACAACAGCGTGCCCCCGAGCAATCCCGCCATCCGATGAGTATCCCACAATGCCACTACCACGCTGACCAGTCCGAAGACGAGCGCGAGGAGGGCGCAGGCGAGCGCGGCCAGGGCCCACAGGAGCATCCGCACGACGCGCAGCAGATAGAGCTCGACTTCGACGGTAGCCAGGTCCAGCCGCGTCCTGAGAGCATCCAATCCGGCAGCGAACAGTCCGCGTAGCGCACCGATGTGCGAGCCCGCTTCCATCGCCTCCGTATCGGTGGCCGGCGCGCGCTCGTCCACTATTTGCGTCCCATCAAGATCCCGACTAGCAGCGCCACTCCGCCCGCGACCGCGAGGGCCTGCCACGGGTTGTCGCGCACGTAGCCGTCTACCTGCTTGGCGCGCCCCTTCACCAAGTCCTCCAGCCCGGCCAGACGGTCACGTAGTGCCTGCAAAGATTCCTCGGCACGCTCCCGGGCTTCGGAGGCTTTCTCGCCGGCTTGTCCGGCGGTGGCCCGGAGCAGCGCTTCGGCGTCGCTGACCAATGAATGTAGATCGTCGGCCAGTTTCCCCGTATCGAAGGATTGAGTCATAGCAGCGCTCCTGAGATCGATTATCGTGAAAGATCGCTCGAATTCTCGCACATGTACTGGAAACAGCGAGGCTCGTGCCCAAGCCGCCGCCTCCCAATATGGAGGCAAGCATCGTGCCCGCAAGGCCCGATGCGGCCCGCCACCGACTAAGTCGTCCCCATGACGGTCTCGGTCTCCCGCACGAGCACCAGTTCCTCCTCAACCGGGATTACCTGCACACGGACGGTACTGCGGGCCGACTGGATCGCGGCTTCAGCCCCTCGCGCGGCGTCGTTGGCGGCGGGGTCCAACATGACTCCGGCCCAGCCCATCCCGGCGAGGGCGCGTTGGCGCACGCCAGGAACATGTTCGCCGACACCGCCGCCAAAGACGATCCCGTCGCATCCGCCGAGCACCGCGAAATACGCCCCGATGTATTTACGAAGCCGATAGCAGTAGAGCTCGACCGCGAACTGCGATTGTGGTGCGGAATCGGCCAGCAGCTCACCAGGATTGCTTTCGCCGGCGATACCGACCAGTCCGGACTCGCAATTCAACAGCTCGATGACGCGGTCGCTCGTCACCTGCAGCCGGCGTTGCAGATAGGGCAGGATCGCGGGATCCACATCTCCGGACCTCGTGGCCATGACGAGTCCTTCCAGGGGCGAGAAGCCCATCGAGTGATCGACGGGCCGCCCCCTATCGAGCGCGGTGATCGAGCAGCCGCCGCCGAGTTGCACCGTGATGAGCCGGCCGCCGCGGGGCAACTCGGGATATAACTCACACCAGCGGCCCCACATCGCCTCGTGCGCGAGCCCATGAAAGCCGTAGCGGCGCACGCCCAGATCAACGCCGATGCGGGCCGGCAACGCGTATTCCGCCGCGACACGCGGAAGCCGGGAAAAGAATGCAGTGTCGAACACAGCCACCTGCGCTACTTCGCGCCCGCACGCGGCGCGTGCAGCGTTGATCCACTCGAGCGCCCTGGGGTTGTGCAGCGGAGCGAGCTCAGACAACTTCGCTATCTGGGCAGCGACGCTGTCATCGATGCGCACCGGGCCCTTGAATTGCGTTCCTCCATGCACGACTCGATGGGCCACTGCGTGAGGAGGCGAACGCAGCTTCCGCAGGAAGGCGTCCAGCACGGCGCGCATATCGAGGTCGTCGTTCGGATAATGCTCACCCTCCAGGCGCGCGGGTCCGTTTGTCGCCGCGGTGTCATACGCCGCGAGCTTGATAGAAGTGCTTCCGCTGTTGAGGGTCAACACGATCATGAGGTCACCGCAACGATTCCGGCAAAGGCCTGGGAGAGAACCCGCTGCCACCGGAATGGTTCCTGCTACCGCAACCGTTTCCGCCTGACCTGAAAAGGCTGCCGGTCATGCCCGACACCCCCCTGGCCGACGACGAGCTTCAGCGTGTGCATGCCTGGTGGCGCGCGACGAACTATCTCGGAGTCGGGCAGATTTACCTGCTGGACAATCCGCTTCTCACCGCGCCTCTCACGCTCGAACACGTCAAGCCGCGGCTGCTGGGGCACTGGGGCACGACGCCCGGACTCAATTTCATCTACGCCCATCTGAACCGGGTCATCATCGCCCGCGACCTGGACGTGCTCCCGATCATCGGCCCCGGCCATGGCGGCCCGGCTCTCGTGGCCAACACGTGGCTGGAGGGAAGCTACAGCGAGCTCTACCCTGGCGTGCCCCGGAACGCAGCGGGCATGCAGCGTCTGTTCAAGCAATTCTCCTTTCCGGGCGGCATCCCGAGCCACTGCGCCCCGGATGTGCCTGGGTCGATCAACGAAGGAGGCGAGCTCGGCTATTCCCT
>JAQGOC010000204.1 GCA_028293805.1 Gammaproteobacteria bacterium | reverse complement strand
CTGTCGTTCGGTGCCTCCTTTCTCGCCGCCTCCATCAATCTCGTATTCGGCTTCATCATCGCGTGGACGCTCGTGCGCTATGAGTTCCCCGGCCGGAAACTGCTCGACGCGCTCATCGACATGCCGTTCGCTCTACCCACGGCAGTGTCCGGCATCGCCTTGACGACGGTCTTCGCGCAGAACGGCTGGATCGGGCGTTATCTGGAGCCTCTGGGCATCAAAGTGGCCTACACCTGGATCGGCGTGACCGTCGCTCTCACGTTGATTGGCATGCCCTTCGTCGTGCGTTCCGTGCAACCGGCGCTGCTCGAGGTGCAACGCGATCTCGAAGACGCGGCCGAGACACTCGGCGCGGGCCGTTTCTACGTGTTCCGCCGAATCATCCTGCCGACCGTGTTGCCCGCTCTGCTGACCGGCTTCACGCTCGCATTCGCACGGGCGGTGGGCGAATACGGCTCCGTGATCTTCATTGCCGGCAACCTGCCGATGAGAACCGAGATCACGCCCCTCCTCATCGTGATTCATCTCGAAGAATTCGATTACAAGGGCGCGGCGGCCCTCGGCTTCGTGATGCTCGTGATCTCCTTCGTCGTGCTCCTCACGATCAATCTGCTGCAGGCCTGGGGCCGCCGGCGGCTCGTGCAGTCGACGCGCTGATGGCCGCCACTCAGCAATCTGCGGCGCTCGAAGACATCGCCACGCGACCGGGGCGCGCCTCGTTGAAGAGCTCGCTGGTGCGCTGGCTGTTCATCAGTCTTTCGCTCGCGTTCCTCGCGGCGCTGCTGCTGGCGCCGCTGGCGACCGTGTTCGCGATGGCGCTGGAGAAGGGCCTGCGGGCTTATTTTCGTAGCTTCACCGACCCCGATACCGCGGCCGCGCTGCGGCTGACCCTGATCACGGCGCTCGTGGTCGTCCCCCTGAACACGGTGTTCGGGCTGGCCGCGTCCTGGGCCATTGCGAAGTTCGAATTCCACGGCAAGAGCTTTCTCATCACGCTCATCGACCTGCCGCTCGCCGTGTCGCCGGTGATCTCCGGCCTGATCTTCGTGCTGCTGTTCGGCCTGCACGGCTGGTTCGGCACCTGGCTCCAGGACCATGACATCAGCGTCATATTCGCCCTGCCGGGAATCATTCTCGCGACCATGTTCGTGACCTTCCCCTACGTCGCGCGCGAGCTCATACCCCTGATGCAGCAGCTCGGCAACGACGAAGAAGAGGCGGCTATCACGCTCGGCGCGGGCGGTTGGATGACGTTCTTCCGGGTGACCCTTCCAAAAGTCCGCTGGGGCCTGGTCTACGGTGTGATCCTGTGCAATGCACGCGCGATGGGCGAGTTCGGCGCGGTGTCGGTCGTGTCGGGGCATGTACGCGGCCTCACCAATACGATGCCATTGCACATCGAGATTCTTTATAACGAATACAACTTCGTCGGCGCGTTCGGCGTGGCCTCGCTGCTCACGCTGCTGGCCGTGCTGACCCTTGTCGTCAAGACACTCGTGGAGCGCACGGGCTACCGGCGGCGCTAACCAAATGCCCGAGCGCCTCAAAAAGCTGTTGAGCATGTTGTGGCCCGATCCGGGTAAGACGAGCCTCGGCTGGTGGCTCGTCGCCATTCATGTCGCGATCGTGCTCCTGGTGGGCGGCGGCATTTCCTATTCGGCGATCAGGATGCTGCGCGATCTTGCGGACGATCAGGGCAAGGCACGCGTGCAGCTGGCCGGCGCGATGGCGCGGGAAGACCTGCGGCGCATGGGCGAAGACGCGCTTACAGCGGCCCGCGGGCTGGCGGAGCGGCCCACCTTGCAACGCCTCCTCACGCAGGGCCGCACCGATGCGATTCCGCCAATCCTGCGCCGCTTCTGCGAATCGGGGGGAATGGACGCCTGCGCAGTGTTTTCGGGCACACAGCTCTCGGCACAGAGCGGACCGGCACTGGACTGGGAAGGAATCGCCACCGCAAGCACCGAGCAGGGGCCGACATTCCTGGCCCTGCCGGCGAACGTCCGAGTACCGGTGCTCGGCGCCTATTCATCGCTCGGCGATACCGAGGGCACACGCGTTTTCGTAGTACGGCTCCTGAATGAAAAGCTGGCGCGGACTTTGAGCCAACACGTCGGCCTCGACGTAAAACTGATCGACTATCGCTCCTATACAACCGACCCCGTAAACGCGTTCACGCCGTTGTACTCCGCCGCTCTCGCCGACGGACGCTCGGCTGTGCTTCGCATCAACTTGCAAGGCGTGTACGCGTCGTGCGTTCCGGTATTCGCCTCGACAGGGGAAGCCATTGCACTGATCGAAGCGCTCCTGCCGACCAGGGCGATCGACACAGCTTCGGGCCACCTGACGCACAAGCTACTGGTGACCGCACTGATCCTCGCCGTACTGGCGGTGTTTGCCGGCGTGATCCTGAGCGAGATGATCGCGGGACCGGTCAAGGCTCTTACGGATGCCGCGGTCCGCCTGGGTCAGGGCGACTTCTCGACGTCCATTCCGGCAGGGGGCGCCGCCGAGGTTGGCGCGCTCGCCCGCACGATGGAGGACATGCGGCGCAACCTCGTTGACCTCACAGGCACTCTGCGACGGCGTGAAGCGGAAGCGCAGGCCGTTCTGGATGGGATAGTCGAAGGCGTGTACGCCGTCGACAAGAGCCGCATGATCCGCTACCTCAATCCGCAGGCCGCGCGGCTGTTGGGAGTGACTCCGGAGGAGGCCGTCGGCCGCTTTTGCGGTGATGTGCTCAAGCCCCGCAATGAGGACGGCCGCAGGCCTTGTGACTACCGTTGCCCTATTCTGCAGGCTCGCACCGACAACAGCGCCAAAGCCGTCGAGCATCTGCAGGTGTCGCCGACCGATGCCCGCACCACCGTCATCACGAGCTCCGGAATAGTCGACGGCCTGCAGGTGCAGGTGATTCGCGACGAGACGGAGCTCGAGGCGGTCCGCCGGGCACGCGACTCCGTGCTCGCAAACATCTCCCATGAGTTCCGCACACCTCTGGCAGCGCAGCTCGCGTCCATCGAGTTGCTGGTGGAGGGGCTGGAGACGCTGCAGCCTGCGCAGCAGAAGGAGTTGGTCATGTCTCTGGAGCGCGGGACACTGCGTCTCACGCGACTCATCGATAACCTCCTCGAAAGTGTCCGCATCGAATCGGGACAGCTCAGTATCCGGCATCAGAGCATCGACCTCGCCGAAGTCGTGGAGGACGCCACGGCGCTCATCGGATCACTGCTCACACTGCGCCGCCAGACCCTGGAGGTGACGCTGCCTGATGACCTACCGTATATCGAGGGCGATAAGCCACGCCTGACCCAGGTGTTCGTCAACCTGATCGCGAACGCCAACAAATTTGCTCCGGAAGGCACTATCGTGCGTATTGGCGCGGAAGCGCGCGACGGACAGGTGCTTGCCTGGGTGGAGGACGAAGGCCCGGGCCCGGCTGCGGCGGAAAGTGACGCGATCTTTGCGCGCTTTCAGCGCGGCTCCGAGGAGGAGCCCGAGCCTGGCGGACTGGGGCTCGGCCTGTGGATCGTGAAGTCGATCATCGACCGTCACGCCGGCAGCATCGCCCTGGTGCGCACGGACCAGGGACGTACGAGGTTCACCATTAGATTGCCCATAGAGGTCACCGCATGAAAATGCTGGTAGCGGATGACGATCGCGATTTGCGCGAGCTCATTGGATTCACGCTCACGCAGGCCGGTTATCTGGTCCTGAAGGCTGGCGACGGACCGAGCGCGCTGCAGACATTCGAGGACGAGTCGCCAGACCTGGTCGTACTCGATATCAACATGCCCGGAGCAAGCGGCTTCCAGGTCTGCGAGGCCATCCGCAAGCGTTCGCGCGTGCCCGTCATGATGCTGACGGTCCGTGGCGAAGAAGAGGATCTGGTGCGCGCGCTCGAGTTGGGCGCCGACGATTTTCTGACCAAACCCTTCAGCCCCCGCACGCTGCTGGCCCGCATCAAGGCTCTGCTGCGCCGCGCCGGCATGGAAAACGCGGCGCCGCTTGCAGCCGGCCGCATCAAGCTCGACATCGAAGAGCACACGGTGCAGATCGCTCAGTCCGAGCCTGTACGCCTGACGAAGCTGGAGCTGCGGCTTCTGCAGATGCTGCTGGCGAACGCGGGACACACCGTAAGCTCGGACCGTCTGTTGATCCAGGTCTGGGGCCATCGCAACTCAGGCGACCGCCAGCTGCTGAAGCAGCTCGTACACCGGCTACGCCAGAAGATCGAATCCGACCCGGCCACGCCCCAGCTTCTGCAGACCGCCTCCGGCGCAGGCTACAAGCTCGTCGTCGACTGAGCTTCCGGACGGCGCGGTAGCCAAATAGCCCCAGTTGTCACCTGGGCGCTACCGGTTTGATATCGATCTTTCGCTAGGCTGCAGTCACACATTTGCGGCAATGGGAAGTCGAGTGACACATCTACCGCGCACCATCATTATCGTCGGCGCCGGCTTCAGCGGCGCATTGGTTGCCACCAACCTGCTGCGTCTCTCCTACTGGCGGCCCCTGAGCGTCGTGCTGATAGACCGCGCTCCCCGCATGGCCCGCGGCGCCGCTTATGCCGAGAGGGCCCACCCTTATCTGTTGAATGTGCCGGCCGGGCGCATGTCGGTCAATTCCCATGATCCACTGGACTTCCTGAAGTTCGCGCAGCAGCGGCTGCGCGCTGCCACGGCGGACGACTTCCTGCCTCGTTCCCTGTATGGCGAGTACCTCGAGGCGTCCCTTCTCGAGGCCGAGCTGGCCTCACCGCCTCACTTGCGTCTGAGCCGGCTGCAAGCCACTGTCAGCTCCATCGAGCGCAGCGGCGGCACTTCTGGCGCGAGCGGCACGTCAGCCATCGGCGGCGCTTCTGCTTTTCGTGTGAAGCTCGAGGACGGGCGCATTCTCAGTGCGGACGACGTGGTCCTTGCGCTGGGCAATCCGCCGCCGGGACAACTGCCTGCGACACAGACTCTGCTCGGATCGCCTCGCTATGTGGCGGATCCCTGGAGCTCTGCACCAGAATTCCCCGCTGGCGAAACGGTACTCATCATTGGCACTGGCCTGACCATGGCGGACGCCGTCATCGCGGGCGCCGCAGCATCGCGGGACAAAGTCGTCTTTCACGCGATCTCGCGCCACGGCCTGGTCCCGCCGTCACAAACGGCTTTTCGTCATGCGGGCTGCGAAGGCGACAGCGGCGCCCTCTTGCGTGCAGCGTCTTTCTCGGCCAAGCGGCTGGTTCGTGCCGTCCGCGAACTGACAGAAGACGTTCAGCTTCGCGGAGGCGACTGGCGGGAAGCCGTCACGTGCGTCCGAAATCTCGCCCCAGCGTTGTGGCAGCGGCTGCCCACTCGCGAGCGGAAGCGCTTTCTACGACATGTCCGGCCTTACTGGGATATTCATCGGCATCGACTGCCACAACAGACGCTCGCGCAGCTCGAGCAATTGCGCCGAGAGGATAATTTTCACGTCCACGCGGGCCGCATTCTCGATTTCGAGCTCGTCGGCGACTACATCCGCGTGCGATGGCGCCCCAGAGGCAGCGACGAAGTGAAGACGCTACTCGTCAATCGGGTCATCAACTGTACAGGCGCCGATTACAACCCGACCCGTTCGCGCGATCCCCTCGTACTCTCTTTGTTGGCCCAGGGACTCGCAGCGGCTGATGGCCTTGGTTTAGGGCTGCGTACCGGCACGCACGGCGCACTTATCGATTCACGCGGCCGCCCCGCCAGCCATCTGTACTACATCGGCCCCATGTTGCGAGCCGATCACTGGGAATGCACTGCCGCCCAGGAACTGCGGGGCCACGCCGAGCGGCTGGCGCATCACCTCGCAACGCCCGTCGCAAAGCCAATGTTTGCCCTCGAGAGAGCCTGACTTCAAAAGCGAACGGGTTCGCCTGCAGGGGCGAACCCGTTGAATGTTGAACGGACCAAGCGCGCGCTGTTCGAGCGCGCGTTACTGTCAGGGCGCGTAAATCTGGTCAAAAATCCCGCCGTCGCTGAAATGCGCCGGCTGAGCCTTGGACCACCCGCCGAAGTCGGCGATGGTGACGAGGTTGAGTTTCGGATACTGCGCGGCGTGCCGGGCGGCCACTTCCGCATCGCGCGGCCGGTAATAATTCCGCGCCACGATCTCCTGCCCTTCCTTGCTATAGAGATACTGCAGATACGCTGCCGCCACCTCGCGTGTCCCACGGCGCAGCACGACCTTGTCGACGACGGCCACCGGCGGCTCCGCGAGCACGCTGATCGTTGGCACGACGATTTGCAACTTGTTCCCACCCACCTCCTTGATCGCGAGCATCGCCTCGTTTTCCCAGGCGATCAGCACATCGCCCAGCTCACGTTGCACGAACGTCGTCGTCGAGCCGCGCGCGCCCGTGTCGAGCACAGGCACGTTCTTGTAGAGCTTGCGCACGAACTCTTTGGCCGTCGCGGCATTGCCGCCCGGCTGTTTCATCGCCCAGCCCCATGCCGCGAGATAGTTCCAACGCGCGCCACCCGAGGTCTTCGGGTTCGGCGTAATGACCGCAATGCCCGGCTTGATGAGATCGCTCCAATCGCGGATCCCTTTCGGATTGCCCTTGCGCACGAGGAACACGATCGTGGAGGTATAGGGCGAGCTGTTGTCCGGATAACGGCTTTGCCAGTTGATCGGCAGCAGCTTGCCCTGCGTCGCCACCGCATCGATGTCAGCGGCGAGCGCGAGCGTCACGACGTCCGCAGCCAGGCCGTCGATCACCGAACGGGCCTGTTTGCCGGATCCGCCATGCGACTGGTTGATTTTGACGTCCTGCCCCGTTTTCGCCTTCCAGTACTTCGCGAACGCAGCGTTGTAATCGACGTAGAGCTCGCGTGTCGGATCGTAGGACACGTTCAGGAGCGTGACCTCGGCCGCCGTGGCGAGGGACGAGCCGAACAGCGCCGCCATGACGATGCCCGTCGCCACGAACGCCGCCATACGCGGCAGCCAGTGTTTCGATTTCATCAAAAAATTCTCCGGTGAGCCTGCGCGATTGTAGTTGAGGACCCGCTCCGTCGGGAGCACGCCTGGCGAAGCCCGGCAGGGTCGGCTTGGTGCGCTTGCGGAAGGATAGAGGCTGGGGGTTACGAAGTCAGTCGGAAGCCGGTGACAGATTGGTTATGGGCGCGGAACCCACCGCGTCATCAAAGCCCAGGGCCCGCAGCAGGTGCGGCTCCAGTGCATCGGCAGTCGCCGCCACGCAGTCCGCCCCACCCAGGTCGGCGAGCCGCGTCATCTCAAGGCCCTCGTAGCCGCACGGGTTGATCCGACCGAAGGGCTCGAGATCGAGATTCACATTGAGAGCCAGTCCGTGATAGCTCGCAGCCCGGCGCACGCGAATGCCAACGCTCGCAAGCTTGCGGCCTTCGACATAAACGCCGGGAGCACTCCGGCGGCATTCGGCAGCCACTCCATACTCGGCGGCGAGCTCGATCACGCTCCGCTCGAGCGCCGTGACGAGATCGCGAATCCCCAGACCCGAGCGTCGGAGATCGATGAGCGGATACACCACGAGTTGGCCCGGCCCGTGATAAGTCACCTGTCCACCGCGATCGATCTGCACCACGGGAATATCGCCGGGCGCCAACACGTGCCCGCGATTCGCATTCATGCCGAGCGTGAATACCGGCGGATGTTCGAGAAACCAGATCTCATCCGGCGTCGTCGAATCGCGCTCGTCGGTGAAACGCTGCATGGCTCGCCACGTCGGCTCATATTCCACGCGCCCGAGTCGCCGAATGACCGGCTCTGGGACTTGCTCGCGCATTCGCTTCTTACGCGCCGCAGTGGTTGCCGCGGCAGCACCGGTCCCTGAGGCGCTGCTCGTGGCCGGCGTGACGCCAACTTCCGAGGTTCCACTGGCAGTGGATGCTGTGTCCATCACTCTCGTTCGGCGGAGTTCGGCCGCGCCGATAACCGGCTCGGCGGTTCTGACGGCGAGCCGTTCACTTCGCGACGCTGCGGTTATCGAGGCCCGCATTGTTGCGGTTGAGAGCCTGCTCCGCTCGATAACTCGAGCGCACCAGCGGTCCCGACACGCACTCGAGAAAACCTCGTGCGAGCGCCCGCTCCCGCAGGCTATCGAACTCCGCAGGCGTCACGAAGCGTTGAATCGGGAGATGATTGAGCGTCGGTCGCAAGTACTGCCCGAGCGTGACGATATCGACAGCCGCCGCCCGAAGATCATCGAGCGTCTCCTCGATCTCCTGCTCCGTCTCACCGAGGCCGAGCATGATGCTGCTCTTTGTTAGTACGCTGGGCTTGTAACGCTTGGCATGTGCGAGCACGCGCAGCGTCTGCTCATAGCCCGCACGCGGTTCACGCACCGGAAGGGTCAACCGCCGCACGGTCACAATGTTCTGCGCAAAAACCTCGAGCCCCGAATCGACAACGATTTCCACGTCCTGCAACACGCCCTGGAAGTCCGGTGTGAGCGCTTCGACGGCCGTCTGCGGGTTGCGCGCTTTGATGGCGCGAATGCAAGCCGCGTAATGCCCGGCACCCCCGTCCGCCAGATCATCGCGATTGACCGAGGTGAGCACCACATACTTGAGCTTCATGAGCTCTACGGTCTCGGCGGCGTTTTTCGGCTCGTCCGCATCCAGCCAGCCATGCGGGTTACCCGTATCGACCGCGCAAAAACGGCACGCGCGGGTACAGACCGCGCCCATGAGCATGATCGTGGCGGTGCCGGCGTTCCAGCACTCTCCGATATTCGGGCACTTGGCCTCCTCGCATACCGTGGCGAGGCGGTGCTCCTTCACGATGGCCTTTACGCCTTGAAAGCCCACTCCCGAGGGCGCCTTCGCCCGTAGCCATGGCGGCTTACCCGAAGGCGCGGCGCTCTCGACCGGCACCTGCCCCTTGATACCGTCCCGAATCGCTGTAAAGCCCTGCGGCGTAACATATTTCTCGCCGCTGCGCGCCCGCGCCCCCGCCTCGACGATCGGGATACCTTTGAGGTTCGACATGTCCCCATTGTAAGGCGAAACCGCCGAAAACGCCGAATCGGCAGCTTCGCGCGACAGAAGCCGCGGCCACGAGCTACCGTCCCGAAGGACCCCGCCCGCCATCTATTTTTTTGCGAGCTCCGCGCGAACCTTGGCATCCAGCTCCGCGAGGCGCTGCGGCGTTCCAACGTCGCACCATTCACCGCGGTGCAACTCCCCTCGAAGCATCCGCGCGGCAATCGCGCGCTTCAGAAGCGGCAGCATCGCAAACCGTCCGGGCGTGCATCCGGCGAAGAATTCCGGACGGTACACACCAACACCGGAATAAGTGAACCTATCGGATTCACGCTCGACCACCACATCACCTTCGAGGCCAAAGTCACCGCGCGGGTGATGCGCCGGGTTCGCCACGAGCACCAAGCGTCCGTTCGCGCCGCCTTCTATTGCCAGGGTGCCGTAATCGATGTCCGTCCACGTATCACCGTTAACGACCAGAAACGGGCCTGTCCCCAGCAGGGGCAATGCCTTGAAGATGCCCCCACCCGTCTCGAGCGGCACTGGTCCCTCCTCGCTGTACGCAATAGCAATACCGTAATCACGACCATCGCCAAGCGACTCACGAATCCGCTCGCCCAGCCACGAGAGATTGATGACGACGTCGCGAACGCCAGCCTTCGCCAACTTCTCCAGGTGATAGCCAATGATCGGCTTGCCCGCCACCGGCACCAGAGGCTTGGGCAGCGTGTCGGTAATCGGCCGCATCCGTTCACCGCGCCCTGCGGCCAACACCATTGCTCTCACGCCGTTGCTCTCGCCGCGACACGCGCATTCGCACGCGGCAACTCCGGCACGACCCGCTGCTCCAGAAACTGCGCGAGGTCTCCCAATTCGGTGTACCGCGCGCAAGTGTCACGCACGTAGTCCAACGTCAATGGAAGGTCATTCAAATATCCAGCCTTGCCGTCCCGATACCACAGCCGCGCAAAAATCCCGAGCACCTTGATGTGCCGCTGCACCCCGATGAGATCGAACCACCGCAGAAACTCGGCATTGTCATGCCCACCGAGTCGGCCGGCGGCCTCACCGCCTTTCGAACGCAGCAGCGTCCGATAGCCGTTCACCCACCCGACAACGCGCTCGCGCGGCCAGGAGATGTAACAATCCTTGAGCAGAGACGCGAGGTCGTACCCGATCGGCCCGCGCAACGCGTCCTGGAAGTCCAGGACGCCCGGATTCCCGCCATTGCCCGGGTAAGGCCCGGAGTGCCGGGCACTGCCTGACGGGGCGCCGGGCGGCCGGTCGTCAACCACCATGAGATTGCGCGAGTGATAGTCGCGGTGCACGAACACCGCCGGTTGCGCGAGCGCCTCCCCGATCAGAAACTCAAACGCCGCGGCGATCATCTGCGTGTCGGCAGTGGAAAGCTCGAGCGCGAGATGCTTCCCGAGGAACCACTCCGGCAAGAGCGCAAGCTCGCGCCCAAGCACCTCACGATCATATGGAGGGAGCTCCGCCGCCGCTTCTTCACCGCGCACCTGGATGTCCGCAAGCACACGTAGAGCATCTCCATAGAGGCGCTCCGGGTCATCCCCCGCGTTGAGCCGCGACAGATAGTGCGTCCCCCCAAGGTCCTCCAGCAGCAAAAGCCCGCGTGCGATATCGGCTTCGTGCACGTGAGGAACATGCGCCCCAAGCGCTTCCAGCAGCCGGGTCACCTTGAGATAGGGGCGAACGTCCTCCTTGCCCGGAGGAGCGTCCATCACGATGAACGTGGATCCGTTATGAAAGGCGCGGAAATAGCGCCGGAAGCTCGCATCGGCGGACGCCGGCTCCACCCGTGCGGGATGCAGTCCGAGATCGCGCGACAACCAATCTTTCAAAAGCGCAAGTCGCGCGTCGGTCTCAGGCATGGGCGGCGTAGGGGCTATTCACACCCTCGGTGCAAGGGCGCGCCATTATAATGCCGCCCCTCATGCTGCGTTCGAACCCCATCTGGATCGCC